>JALORQ010000130.1 GCA_025458805.1 Rubrivivax sp. | reverse complement strand
CCAGCGAGGCCACGGCGAGCGACTTGAGCGTGAACGTACGGCGGTCGGCGAACTGCGACATGGACGGGCCCTCCTGGCGAGCGTTGAACGGACGCCCGTCAGGGTAGGGAGCCGTGCCCGCCCGGCCAATACGACAGATGACGTACGCGCGGGTCAGCGCGCCGCGGGCCAGCCGAACAGCTCGACGAGCGCCTCCCGGTACGCCGGCTGCGCGATGCCGTTCGTGCTGTGGTGCGTGCCGCCTTCGACGAGCACGAATCGCTTGGGCGTGCGCGCGCCTTCGTACAGGCGCCGACCGAGCTCGGGCCGGATCAGGTGGTCGGCGCTGCCGTGCACGACGAGCACCGGTGCGCGCACGCCGGCGATCCGGTTCGCGGCGTCGAAGGGCTGGGTGATCAGCGGCCCGACCGGCAGCCAGCCCCAGCGCGTCGTCCCGACGACGTCGCGGATCGAGCTGAAGCTGGCCTCGACCATCAGTCCGGCCGCGTCGTCGACCTCGGAGGCCAGGTGCACCGCGATCGCGCCGCCGAGCGAGTGGCCGAAGACGTAGCGACGCGATTGCGGCCGCTCCGCCGCGACCCAGCGCCACGCGGCGAGCGCGTCCTCGAAGGCCGTCTCCTCGGACGGCAGTGCCCGGGTGCTCTGGCCGAAGCCGCGGTAGTCGATGCCCAGCACCGAGAAGCCCAGTTCGTGCATGCGCCGCATGCGGTGCGCGCTGCCGCGCACGTTCCATCCGGCGCCGTGCAGGTACAGCAGCACCGGCGCCGTCGCGTCGGGCTGCGGCAGCCACAGCGCATGCAGCCGCACCGCCTGGCCGGTCTCCCGCGAGTGGAAGTCGATCCACACGTCCTGCATGCCCTGCGACGCCCATTCGCCCCCCGACCACGAGCGGTCGCTCGGCTGGAAGATCCAGCGTCGCTGCTGCTGGTCGAGCGTGGCGCAGCCGCCGGCGAGCATCAGCGCAGCCAGCGCGGCGGCGATCCCGCCGCTCCAGCGGCGGAGCGCATGGGGCCGGGAAACCCCGGCGGCGGCGTCGCTGGCGGCCTGTTCGCCCATCGGCGGATGATGCCCGCGATCGAACCGCTGGCGCGCGAGTCAGGCTTTGTGTACCCTCGACGCCGCCTTGACCGGACGAGGAGTCGCCGATGAAGCCCGTGGCCGAACTGCTCAAGCACCGCGAGGGGATCCTGTGGGCGATCCGCCCCGACGAGTCGGTCTTCAGCGCGCTCGAACTGCTCGCCGAATTCGAGGTCGGCGCGCTGCTGGTGATGGACGGCGGCCGGCTTGTGGGCGTGGTCTCGGAGCGCGACTACACGCGCAAGGTGGCGTTGCGCGGCCGCAGCTCGAAGGAGACGCGGGTCGACGAGATCATGTCGCGCCAGGTCATCGCGGTCGGCCCGCGCACCGGCACGCGCTCGTGCATGGCATTGATGCGCGAGAAGAAGATCCGCCATCTGCCGGTCGTCGACGGCGCCACGGTGATGGGCATGATCTCGATGCGCGACCTGATGGACGACATCATCGCCGACCACGAAGAGACGATCGCGCAGCTGGAGCACTACATCGCGTCGTGAGCCGGTGCGCTGCCGCCTCAGCGGCCGCGCAGGAACAGGGCGTCGAGTTCCCTGATCGTCACCTGGCGCCAGGTCGGCCGGCCGTGGTTGCACTGGTCGGCGCGCTCGGTGGCTTCCATGTCCCGCAGCAGCGCATCCATCTCGGGCAGCGTGAGCCGGCGATTCGCCCGCACCGCGGCGTGGCACGCCATCGTCGCGAGCAGGTCGTCGCGCGCGCGCTGCACCACGGTGCTGGAGTCGAAGCGCGCGAGGTCCGCCAGCACCGCGCGCACCAGATCGACCAGGTCCGCGCCCGGCAGCGCCGCAGGCCGGCTGCGCACCGCCAGCGTGCCCGGGCCGAGCGGCGCGACATCGAGTCCGAGCGCAGCCAGCGTCGGGGACTCGGCCTCTGCGGTGGCGATTTCGGCCGCCGTGGCGGCGAAGCTCACCGGCACCAGCAGCGGCTGTGTTGGCAGCGGGCCTGCGCCCTGCGCGGCCTTGAGCCTCTCGTAGACGATGCGCTCGTGTGCCGCGTGCATGTCGACGATGACGAGGCCGCGTGCGTTCTCGGCCAGCACGTAGGCGCCGCCGAGCTGCCCCACGGCACGGCCCAGCGGCTGCTCGCCGGCCGTCGCGTGCGCCGCGCCCGGATCGCCCCGCGTCGACCCGGTCGCGAGCAACCGCGCCCAGGTGCCGAGCCCGCCCGGCGGGTACGGCGTCGCGGCCTCGCCGGCACCCGACGCAGGCCCCGCCGACGGCCCGGTGCGCCATGCAGGCGGCGGCTCGGCTGCAGCGGGCGGCCAGGACGTCGCGGGCAGCGCGGCCAGAGCGAGCCCGGGCTGCATCGGCGCGGCTTCCGTGGCCGGCGGCGGCGACAGCGGCCGGTCGCCGCTGGGCGCCTTGCCGACGCCAGGCGCCGCGGTCCGCAGGCCCGCGAGTGCGTGCTCGACCGCCTGCCGCACGGCCCCGTGCACCGCGCGACCGTCGCGGAAGCGCACCTCGATCTTGGTCGGGTGCACGTTGACGTCGACCGCCTGCGGCGGCAGTTCGAGGAACAGCAGCCAGGCGGGTTGCCGGCTGCCGTGCAGCAGGTCCTCGTAGGCGCTGCGCACCGCGTGGCCGACGATGCGGTCGCGCACGAACCGTCCGTTGACGAACAGGTACTGCTGGTCGGCGCGGCTGCGCGCCGCCTCCGGCAGGCCGGCGCGGCCGTGCAGCCGAAGCGGCCCGGCGGCGGCATCGAGCGGTCGGCTGGCGGCGACGAACTCCGCGCCCATCACGTCGGCCACCCGCTGCGCGGCAGGCGCGGCGCGCCACTGGGCGACGAGGCGCCCGTCGTGCCAGACCACGAAGGACACGTCGGGCCGCGCGAGCGCGTGGCGCCGCACCGCCTCGAGTGCATGCGCGAACTCGGTGGCATCGCTCTTCAGGAACTTGCGCCGCGCCGGGGTCGCGAAGAAGAGCTCGCGCACCTCCACCGTGGTGCCGACCGCGCGGGCCGCCGGCTGCAGGTCGCCGCTGCGCGCGTCGATGCGTTGCGCGTGCGGCTGCTCGGACGGCCGGCTTGTGATCGCCAACTCCGCGATCGAGGCGACGGCGGCCAGCGCCTCGCCGCGAAAGCCCATCGTCGTCACCGCCTCGAGGTCGTCCAGCGAGCCGATCTTGCTCGTCGCGTGGCGGCGCAGGGCCAGCGGCAGTTGTGCGGCCGGGATGCCGACGCCGTCGTCCTCGACGACGACGGCGCGCACGCCGCCGGCCTGCAGCCGCACGGTGACCTCGGTCGCGCCGGCGTCGAGCGCGTTGTCGAGCAGCTCGCGCACCACCGAGGCCGGGCGCTCGACGACCTCGCCGGCCGCGATCTGGCTCACCAGCTCGTCGGGAAGCTCGAGGATCGGTCGCCTCGGCGGCGACGGCGTCGCAGCGGGCGTCGCAGAAGGCATCACCGCATTCTAGGCAGCGGCCCGGCGGCGTCGGCCGCCGCCGCGGCGCCCGGGCGACCCCTTCAGATCGGCCGCTGGCGGGCGAGCGGCGGGTTGCGCGCGAAATAGCGCCGGATGCCGGTGGCCAGCGCGTCGACGATCTGCCTGCGGTACTCGGGGTCGCGCAGCCGCGCCTCTTCCTCGGGGTTCGAGATGAAGGCGGTCTCGACCAGGATGCTGGGGATGTCCGGCGCCTTCAGCACCGCGAAGCCGGCCTGCTCGACGCCGCGCTTGTGCAGCCTGCCCACACGGCCCATGCGGTCGAGCACCTCGCGGCCGAGTGCGAGGCTGTCCTTGATCTGCGCGGCGGTGCTCATGTCGAGCATCGCGCGCAGCACCTGCGCGTCCCGCGCGGCGGGTACGTCGACGCCGCCGACCAGGTCCGCCGCATTCTCCTTGTCGGCCATGAGCCGCGCAGTGGTGCTGCTCGCTGCGCCGGTCGACAGCGCATACACGCTGGCGCCGCGTGCCTCGGGCCGGTAGGCCGCGTCGGCGTGGATCGAGACGAACAGATCTGCCTGCACGCGCCGTGCCTTGGCCACGCGCTCGCGCAGCGGCACGAAGAAGTCGGCGTCCCGCGTCATCATCACGCGCATCCCGGACACCGCGTTGAGCCGGTCGCGCAGCTGCAGCGCGATCGCGAGCACGACGTCCTTCTCGCGCAGCCCGCCCGGGCCGATCGCGCCCGGGTCCTCGCCGCCATGACCCGGGTCGAGCGCCACGATGACGAGTCGGTCGACGCGGCGCCGCTCGGCCGCGGTGGGCGGGGGCGACGGCGCCGGCGTCTGCAGCGCCACGGCGGGCCGCGGCGGCACCGCGACGGGGTCCGAGGCCGCCGGCGCGGGCTGCTCCAGCCGCGCGATCCACTCGCCGAGCACGTCGTCGACGGTGCGCGCCGCGCGCTGCTCGGCCGCCTCGAGGTCGCGCAACAGTGTGAGCAGCGGGTCGGGCGGCTCGAGCGGGTGCAGGTCGAACACCAGGCGGTGGCGGTAGGCCGCCACCGGCTCGAGCGCCAGCTGCTGCGGCCGCACGGGCTGCTTCAGGTCGACACGCAGGCGCACGCCGCGGGCTGCCGCGACCTCGGCACGTGCGGCGGCGACGAAGGGGTCGTCGGCGCGCACCTTGCCGGCGATCTCGCGCAGCGGCGCCACCAGATCGACGTCGTCGAGGTCGATCTCGAGGAGCCGGCCATCGGCATCGAGGCGGTGGCGCGCGGCGATCGGCCGCTCGCTCTCGATGGTGATGCGCGTGTAGTCCGCTGCCGGCCACAGGCGCACGCCGACGATCGACGCCGCGGCGTGCGCGACGCGCAGCGCGCCCCATCCGAACACCAGCGTGCCGGCCGCGCGCAGCGCGCGCCGCCTCGCGTGGGCCGTCGCGCCGCTGCCGGTCACGCGATCAGCTCCCGCCCGCGCGGCGTGCAGGCCAGCGCAGTGACGTGCCGGACACCGTCTGCGGCGGGCTCGATGCGCAGCCGCAGGTCAGGCTGCGGCAATGCGCCAGCGGCCTTCTCGGGCCACTCGGCGAGCTTGAGCCCGGGTGCCGCGAAGACGTCCCGCAGCCCGGCGTCGGCCCACTCCCGAGGGTCGTCGAAGCGGTAGAAATCGAGGTGCGAGACTTCGAGGCCCGGCAGCGCATAGGGCTCGAGCACCGCGTACGTCGGGCTCTTGATGCGGCCGCCGACGCCGAGGGCGCGCAGCAGATGGCGCACGAAGGTCGTCTTGCCGGCGCCGAGCGGGCCCTCGAGCGTGACGAAGGCATCGCGCAGCGCGGGCCGCCGAGCCAGCGCGGCGGCGTGGGCGGCGCAGGCGGCTTCGTCGGCCCACTCGAACGGGCGGGTTTCTAGAATCGGCGCATGCGGTCGGGACATCAGGCGGACGGACCGGGGCTCGTTCGGCGACTGCGGACGTGGGCGCAGGACGAGGGATTTTCCCAGATCGGCGTCGCCGGCATCGATCTGTCGCATGCCGAGCCCGGCCTGCGCGCCTGGCTCGACGCCGGCTTCCACGGCACGATGGGGTACATGGCCGCGCACGGCACGAGGCGCGCGCGACCCGATGCGCTGCTGCCCGGCACGGCGAGCGTGATCACCGCGCGCATGGACTACCTGCCTCGCGATACGCCGGACGGCTGGCAGGACATCGAGTGGCGGGCGATCGCCGAGCCGCGTCGTGCGGTGGTCTCGACCTATGCCCGTGGGCGGGACTACCACAAGGTGCTGCGACGACGGCTGGCGCGCGTCGCGCAGCGCCTGGCCGCGGAGGTCGGGCCGCTCGGGCACCGCGTCTTCGTCGACTCGGCGCCGGTCCTCGAGGTCGAGCTGGCGGTTGCGTCCGGGCTGGGCTGGCGCGGGAAGCACACGCTCGCGCTGTCGCGCGACGCCGGTTCGATGTTCTTCCTCGGGGAGATCTTCGTCGACCTCGCGCTGCCGCCGACGCCGGCGGTCGACGCTCACTGCGGCAGCTGCAGCGCCTGCATCGACGTCTGCCCCACACGGGCCATCGTCGCGCCGTACCGGCTCGACGCGCGCCGCTGCATTTCGTACCTGACGATCGAGCACGACGGGCCGATCCCGACGGCGCTGCGTCGCATGGTCGGCAACCGCATCTACGGCTGCGACGACTGCCAGCTCGCGTGCCCGTGGAACAAGTGGGCGCGCCGCGCGGCGTTGCCCGACTTCGACGTGCGCGACGGGCTCGATGCGTCCGGGCTGCTGGCGCTTTGGGCATGGACGGAGGCCGAGTTCCTGTCGCGGCTGGAGGGCAGTCCGATCCGCCGCATCGGCTGGCAGCGCTGGCGCCGCAATCTGGCGGTCGCGATGGGCAACGCCTGGCGCGGGACCGGCGACCTGGAGATCGCCGCGGCACTGGCCGACGCGCTGCCGGCCGCCTGCGAGCTGGTCGCCGAGCACGTGCACTGGGCCCTGGCACAGCGCGGGCCCGATGCGTGAACGACTGCCGCGCCTTTGGCCCCGACCCCGGGATTGTCTTGGGCAGCACGCGCCGCTGCGCGATGAAGAATGGGGACAGGTCCATCTTCACGGGAGTTCCGAGATGCAACGACGAGCCTTCAACCTCGCGGCTGGCGCCCTGGCCGCCGGCACGCTGCCCGGCATCGCCCGGGCTCAGGCCTATCCGAGCAAGCCGGTGCGTCTGGTCGTGCCGTTCGCCCCCGGCGGCACCACGGACATCATCGCCCGCATCATCGCCGAGCGCGCCCAGCCCGCGCTCGGGCAGAACCTCGTCGTCGAGAACAAGGCCGGCGGCGGCGGCTCGATCGGGGCGCTCGAGGTGGTGCGCGCGGCACCCGACGGCTACGTCCTCGGAAAGGCCACGGTCTCGACGACCGCCGCCAATCCCGCGATCAACCCGCGCATCGGCTATGACCCGACGACCGACTTCACGCCGATCATCAACGTCGCCGCCACGCCGAACGTGATCGCCGTGCACCCGAGCTTCCCGGCGCGCGACTACAAGGGCTTCATCGAGGCGCTGCGCCGCAATCCGGGCCAGCACAGCTATGCCAGCTCGGGCACCGGCGGCATCGGGCACCTCCAGATGGAGCTGTTCAAGAGCCTGACGGGCACCTACGTCGTCCACATTCCGTACCGCGGAGCCGGCCCGGCGCTCAACGACACCGTCGCCGGCCAGGTGCCGATCATCTTCGACAACATGCCCTCGGCGCTGCCGTTCATCCGCGACGGCAGGCTGGTGGCCATCGTCGTCGCCGCGCCGCAGCGCCTCACGCAGCTGCCGAACGTGCCGACCTTCAAGGAGGTCGGCCTCGAGCCGGTCAATCGCATGGCCTACTATGGCGTCGTGGGCCCCAAGGGCCTGCCGCGCGAGGTCGTCGACCGCGTTCACGCCGCGATCAAGCGCACCGGAGAGATCGCCGAGGTGCGCAAGCGCATCGAGGACACGGGCTCGCTGATGCTGCTCAACACGCCGGCCGAGTTCGCCGCGCAGATCCGTGCCGAGTTCGATGTCTACAAGCGGGTCGTCCAGCAACAGGGGCTCACGCTCTGAGGCGCCGGCCGCGAGCGCCGCGGCCATCGACCGATTCGTCGACGCCGTCTGGATCGAGGACGGCCTCGCCCCGCTCACGCTGGCGGCATACCGGCGCGACCTGACGGGGCTGGCGGCGTGGCTGCACGTGCACCGCGGCCGCGCCATCGATGCCTGCTCCGAGGCCGACCTGCTCGGCTACGTCGCGGCGCGCCACGGGTCGACGCGTGCCAGCACCGCCAACCGCCGGCTCACGGTGTTTCGGCGCTACTTCCGATGGGCGCTGCGCGAGGGCCGTCTGGCCGTGGACCCGACACTGCGCGTGGGATCGGCGCGACAGCCGCTGCGGGTGCCCAAGACCCTGTCGGAGGCGCAAGTGGAGGCCCTGCTCGCCGCGCCGGACGTCGCCACGCCACTCGGGCTGCGCGACCGCGCGATGCTCGAGACGATGTATGCGAGCGGCCTGCGCGTGAGCGAGCTGGTCGGCCTGCGGACGGTGCACGTGGCGCTGGCCGAAGGGGTTCTTCGCGTGGTCGGCAAGGGAGCGAAGGAACGCCTCGTGCCCTTCGGCGAGGAGGCGCACGGCTGGCTTCGCCGGTACCTCGGCGAGGCGCGCGGGGCGATCCTCGGCCGTCGCGGCAGCGATGCGCTCTTCGTCACGGCGCGCGGCGGGCCGATGACGCGACAGATGTTCTGGAAGCTGGTCAAGCGCCACGCGCTCGCCGCGGGCGTCGACGTGCCGCTGTCTCCGCACACGCTGCGACACGCCTTCGCGACGCACCTGCTCAATCACGGGGCCGATTTGCGTGCGGTGCAGATGCTGCTTGGCCACGCGGACATCGCGACGACGACCATCTACACCCACGTCGCGCGCGAGAGGCTACGGCAGCTGCACGCCACGCACCACCCGCGCGGCTAGCCGTGCAGGTACCGGGGGCGCAAACGAAGAAGCCGGTCCAGAGACCGGCTTCTTGTCGCGGAGCGCGGCGAATCCGCGCCGCGGCAAGCGAGGTCAGAAGTTGTGGCGGATGCCGACGGCGAAGCTGCTCGGGTCAGAAGTTGTGGCGGATGCCGACGGCGAAGCTGCTCGGGCTGAGCACCTCGCCGTTGGCGCCGAGCGCGCCGAAGTAGCTGAAGCTGTCCTGGTCGACCGTCGTGTAGAACGCGTAGACCTTCGTGCGCTTCGACAGGTTGTAGTTGTAGGCGATCGTGTACTGCGTCGCGGCGCTGTTGTCGACCAGGCCCCAGTCGTCGGCGTAGCCGACGTTGAAGTGCAGCTCCGAGGCGCCGAAGGTGTACATCACGGCGCCACGGAAGTTGTTGCGGTCGCCGAGCGCCGCGAGGTCGCTGTACTGGTAATAGCCGCCGAAGGTGAACGCGCCCATCGAATACAGGGCGCGCACTGCCAGCTGGTAGTCGTCGTTCGCTTCCTCGATCTCGTAGCCTGCGCCGAGCTGCAGCGCGCCCGCATCGTAGTTTGCGGCCAGGCCCCAGACCTTCTTCGACTTGTCCGGGCCCTCGGCGGCCGAGACCGAGCCTTCGACCGTGAGCCCGCCGAAGCTCGGCGTGAGATAGGCGACGGTGTTGGCGTTCTGGCCGAGGTACGTGTAGAGCTTGTCCTCGGACGTGCCGGTGTCGTGGTTGTGCAGGCTCACGAAGTCGGCGGTGGCGTAGTAGGCGGCGCTCGTGATGCGGCCGGCGCGCAGCTTGCCCCATCCTCCCGATAGCCCGAGGAACGCGTCACCGGCCCAGTAGACCGACGGATTGGTGATCGAGCCGGTGTCGACGTTGAAGCGGTGCTCCAGCAGGAACTCGGCCTTCAGGCCGCCGCCGAGGTCCTCGACGCCGGTGAAGCCCAGGCGCGACGCGTTGTTCTGCAGCACCTGCTGCGTACCGTCGACGTTGATGTTCTTCTGGTTCTCGGCGGTGACGTTGACGCGACCGTAGACGGTCACCGACGACTGGGCGAGCGCGGAGCCGGCGGCCAGCGTGGCGGCGACAGCGGCGGCAAGGGCGATGGGGGTGTTCTTCATGCGGGTCCTCGGTTGATCCGGCCGCGACCCGCACGGAAACCCCTGCCGGCGCAAGCCCTTAAGCCGCGCCAGTGTAGGCGGCGTTTCAGGGAAAACACCCAGGGCCCGCGCGGCGGCGAACGCGCAGACCTCGAAGTGCGGCATCCGCGCAACATTCCGAGACGGCCACCGGCCGCCGGGCTGGTCGATCGGCCGCGAGGGCCGACGCGCCGGCACGAGGCGGCGCGCGGCGTCAGCGGCCGCGCAGATGCTCCGGGGCCTCGAGGCGCTTCGCCAGCAGCGACAGCGCCAGCGTGAGCACGAGGTACAGCACCGAGATCGCCAGATACGGCTCCCAGTAGCGGGAATAGGCCCCGGCGACCGTGCGAGCGGCCAGTGCCAGTTCGGCCAGGCCGATCGCCGAGACGAGCGAACTGTCCTTGATCAGCGTGACCCCCTCGTTGACCAGCGCCGGCACCATGCGCCGGAAGGCCTGCGGAAGCACGATGCAGCGCATCGTCTGCGCGTGCGTCAGGCCCAGGCTGTAGCCGGCCTGCGTCTGCCCGCGCGCGATGCTCTGGATGCCGGCGCGGAAGATCTCGCTGATATAGGCCCCGGCATTCAGGCTGAGCGCCACGCAGCCGCTGAGGAAGGCCCCGTGCTCCTGGCGGAAGGCGCGCGCCGCCTCGCCGGAGAGCAGCAACCCGGTGTCGGGGTGCACGAGCGTCGGCATCAGCGCGAAGTGGACCAGCAGGATCTGCACGAACAGCGGCGTGCCGCGGAAGAACGTGACGTAGCCGAGCGCCACGGCGCGCGCCGTCGCCAGCAACGCGCGCAGCGGCGCGGTCTTCGGCGGGGGTGCGTCGGCCGAGCTGCTGATCAGCCCGAGCAGCACGCCGAGGACGAGGCCGGCACCGATCGCCACCAGCGTCAGCCGGACCGTCATCCACAGGCCGCTGGCGAACAGCGGCCCGTATCCGGCGAGGATCTCCCAGCGCAGGTCCAAGGTGCCCTGGCCCCGGCGGCGGCGAAGACGGCGTCAGCGGGACGCGGCCGAGGCGGGCGCGGCGGCGGCCGGCGGGGTGCCGAAATACTGAGCGTAGATGCGATCGTAGGTGCCGTCGGCCTTGATCGCCTTGAGCCCGTCGTTGATCTTCGCCAGCAGTTCGGCATTGCCCTTCTTCACCGCGATGCCGTACTGCTCGGGGACGAACTCCGGGTCGCTCACGGTCTTGAACTTGCCGCCCGGGTTGTTGGCGACGTAGTGCGTGACGACGCCGTTGTCGGCGACCACCGCGTCGACCCCGCCCGATTCCAGCTCCTTCAGCGCGAGCGGCGTGCTTTCGAAGCGCTTGATGTTGGTGCTCGTCTTGCCGAGGAGCTTCGTCACGGCTTCGTCGCCCGTGGTGCCGGTCTGGACGCCGACCTTGAGCGGTTTCAGGTCCGCGAACTTCGCGACCTGGCTGTCGGCCCGCACGGCGATCAGCTGCGCCGCGTCGAAGTACGGGTCGCTGAAGTCCATGGTCTGCCTGCGCTCCTCGGTGATCGTGATCGCCGAGACGAGCAGGTCGCGGTCGCCCTGCGCGAGCGCGTTGAAGATCCCTTCCCAGGGCGTGTTGACGAACTTGACCTCGAAGCCGCCCTTGGATGCGATGGCCTGCACGACCTCGATGTCGAAGCCGACGATCTCGCCCTTCTCGTTCTGGCTCTCGAAAGGTGCGTAGGCCGCATCGGTGCCGACCGTGTACACCTTGGCCGGCGCCGGCGCGCTGGCCACCGGCGCCGGGGCGGGCGGCGGCTCCTGCTTGCCGCAGGCGGCGAGGAACAGGCCGGCCAGCGTGGCGGCGGCGAGCCCGAGGAAACGGCGGGTGCGGATCGACTTCATGGGCAGTCCTGTGCGTGGAACGGATCGGTCGGGTGCCACGCCCGGGCTGCACCCTCCGTGAAGAGTGTAAGCCGCGCAGGCGACCTCGCCGACGTCATCCGCCGCCGGGCAGCCGCGCCAGCTCGGCGTCGGTGAACCCGGCCGCGCGCCGCGCGGCGGTGTTGAACGGCGGCCGGGGCGGCGGCGCCCCGTAGGCGCGCGCGAGGTGCTCGAAGTGCGCCTCCGGTTCGAGCCCGTCGCGCTCGCACAGCCACCGGTACCAGCGATTGCCGATCGCGACGTGGCCGATCTCGTCGCGCAGGATGAGGTCCAGGATCGCGGCCGCGCGCTCGTCACCCGCCCGTCGCAGCCGCGCCTGCATCGGCGGCGTCGCGTCGAGCCCGCGTGCCTCGAGCGTGCGCGGCACGAGCGCCATGCGCGCCACGACATCGTGCGCCGTCCGCTCGGCCATCGCCCAGAGTCCGCCGTGCGCGTCGAAATCCCCGTAGTCGTGGCCGAGCGTGGCGAGGTGCTCGCGCAGCAGCGTGAAGTGCAGCGCTTCCTCGCCGGCGACGCGCAGCCAGTCGAGGTAGTAGGCGCCGGGCATTCCGGGGAAGCGCCAGATCGCGTCGAGCGCGAGGTCGATGGCATTGAACTCGATGTGCGCCACCGCGTGCAGCAGCGCGGCGCGACCCGCCGTCGTGAACGGCGACCGGCGCGGCACCGCGTCCGGCGGCACGAGCCGCGGGCGGAGCGGACGGCCGGGCAGGGCGCCAGTGGGGCGATGCCGCACCTCGGCATCCAGCGCGTGCCCGGTCGCCGAGGCCAGGTCGCGCGCCGCAAGCGCCTTGGCGGCGGGCTCGGCGATCGCCAGCACCTCGAGGGCACGCGCGCGCAGTTCCATCCCTAGAATTGTCCTCGACGCGCAGCGGCCGCGCGCCATGTCCCGCGGCCCCGACGGCCGCCGCGCACGGACCAGGTTACCTCGGAGCCGCCTTGGCCATCTTCCAGCTCGGGGAGCGCTCGCCCCGCCTTGCCCCAGGCGCCTGGGTTGCCGACGGCGCCAGCGTGATCGGCGACGTCGAACTCGGTGCCGATTCCAGCGTGTGGTATGGCGCCGTCCTGCGCGGCGACAACGACCGCATCGTGCTGGGCGCGCGCAGCAACGTCCAGGACGGCAGCGTGCTGCACACCGATGCCGGAATCGCGCTCGAGATCGGCGACGACGTGACCGTCGGCCATCAGGTCATGCTCCACGGCTGCACGATCGGCGCCGGTTCGCTGATCGGCATCCAGTCGGTGATCCTCAACGGCGCGCGGATCGGCCGCCGGTGCCTGGTCGGTGCCGGTTCGCTCGTCACCGAGGGCAAGGTCTTCCCCGACGGCGTGCTGATCGTCGGCCGGCCGGCTCAGGTCGTGCGCGAGCTGACGGCGGAGCAGGCCGCGCGCGTCGAGCGCAGCGCCGCGCACTACGTCGCGCAGGCCCTGCGCCACCGCGAAGGCCTGAGGCGCGTCGGCTGATGTCGCAGCTGGTCAAGTTCCTGTTCGACGGCCTGCCGGTGCGCGGCCTGCTCGTGCGCCTGACCGCCGACTGGCGCGATCTGCTGCGCCGTCGAGAGGGCGACGCCGCCTTCGGCCCCGAGGTGCGCGCGCTGCTCGGCGAGATGTCCGCCGCGGCGGTGCTCATGCAGGCCAACATCAAGTTCAACGGCGCGCTGGTGCTGCAGGTCTTCGGCGACGGCCCGGTCAAGCTCGCGGTCGCCGAGGCGCAGCCCGACCTCTCGTTCCGCGCCATGGCCAAGGTCACCGGCCCGGTGCCCGCCGGCGCGCGCCTCGAGGCGCTTCTCAACGTGCATGGCCGCGGCCGCTGCGCGATCACGCTGGACCCCAGGGATCGCCTGCCCGGGCAGCAGCCCTACCAGGGCGTGGTGCCGCTGCACGGCGACCGTCGGGAGTCGCTGCAGGACATCGCGAGCGTGCTCGAGCACTACATGCTGCAGTCCGAGCAGCTCGACACCCGCCTGGTGCTGGCCGCCGACGAGCAGGTCGCGGCCGGGCTTCTGATCCAGCGCATGCCCGCCGAAGGCGCGGGCAACCTCGAAGCGGCGTTGCGTAACGAGGACGGCATCGGCATCACCGAGGGTTTCAACCGCATCGCGATGCTGGCGGCGACGCTGACGCGCGAGGAGCTCCTCGCACTCGAGCCCGAACGCGTGCTGCACCGGCTGTTCTGGCAGGAGACCGTGCGCCTTCTCGACGCGCTGCACCCGCGCTTCGAGTGCCGCTGCTCGCGCGAACGCGTGCGCGCGATGCTCGTCGGGCTCGGCCGCGACGAGAGCGACAGCCTGATCGCCGAGCGCGGCGAGGTCGACGTGGGTTGCGACTTCTGCGGGCTGCACTACCGCTTCGATGCGGTCGACATCGGCGAATTGTTCACCCCGGGCCGCGACCAGCCGCCCGCCTCGTCGTCGCGCCACTAGCCCGGCGGCTCAGCGCCCTGCGCGCAGGCGCCGCTCGCACTCGGGGTCGTCGCAGCGCTCGCAGCGCCAGGCCCGCGCCGAGACGTCCGCGTTGCGCGACGCGAGTCGCGTGAACAGGCCGTCGCGCGGCGCGACCGCGCCGCGCAGCAGCGGGGCCACGGCATCGAGCGCGCTGTCCAGCCGCGCAGCACCGTGCCCCGACACCAGCGCCCAGGGGAGCCGGTGCGCGGCCAGCAGCTGGCGCAGCGCGTCGTCGACCGGCTCTCGCACGTGCGGACCGTCGCGCTGGTGTCCGTCGGCCACCCAGGGCAGGTCCAGAGCCGTGAGCAGCGTGACCGCGCAGCGGCGCTGCCACGCCACGGCCTGCGCGACGAGGGCGTCGTCGCCGAACAGAAGGCGGCTGTAGACGGCGGTGGCCAGCGGCGTGGTGTCGCAGACCACGACCTCGTGCGCGCGCGCGGCGTGCTCGATCGCCGCCGCCTGAGTCGCCGCGATGGCGGCCTGCTCGTCGGCGCGCGGTGTGCGCCCGCGCTCGTCGCACCACGCGCGCAGGTGCTCCGGCACCCAGGCGGTGCGCACGCCGGCGAGGTCGGCGATCGCGTCGGCCAGCAGCGGCGCGAGGGCCGTCTTGCCGGTGCTCTCGGCACCGAGCAGGGCGATCACGAGCGCCGCGCGCTCAGCCACGCACCGCTCCTTCGAGCCGCCGCCACCGGCGCCAGCCGACGACCGACAGCGCGGCGAAGATCGCGTAGAGCAGGGCGGTGAGCCAGAGGGCCTGCGATGCGAAGAGCGCCACGCTCAGCGCATTGACGAAGAGCCACAAGGCCCAGTTCTCGACCAGCTTGCGCGCCAGCAGCACCTGACCGGTGACGCTGGCGACCGTCGGCAGCGCGTCGAGCCACGGCACCGCGGCGTCGGTTCCGGCAGCCAGGATCAGCGCGAGCGCCGGCCACGCGGCCAGCGTCGCCGCCGCGGCCGCCAACCGCCGCTTCGGTGCCATGCGGCGCACCCGCAGCGCCTGCCCGTCGTCGCCGGTGCCGCGCAGCCATTGCCACCAGCCCCAGAAGGCGACGCCGACGAAGACGAACTGCAGCGCGGCCATGCCGTAAAGCCGGCTGTCGGCGAACAGCAGCGCGTACAGCAGCGAGCTGGCGATCGCCAGCGGCCAGGCCACGGGGTGCACGCGCAGGTTCGCCAGCACCATCGCCAGCGCCAACGCGAAGGCGACGATCTCGAGCCAGGTGACCGGGCTGCCCCAGAGCACGAACGCGTGCGCCAGCAGCGGGCGCGCCGCGTCCAGAAGGGTCTCGACCACCGCGACGGGCGGCGCGCTCAGCGCCGGAGTTCGAGCTGCACGAGGATCTCGTCGGGCGCAACCATGCCGAGCTCGCTGCGCGCCTTCTCCTCGACCATCTCGAGGCCCTCGCGCAGGTCGCCGACCTCGGCGGCGACGCGCGCATTGCGCTCGCGTGCGGCATCGTTCGCCGTCTGCTGGTCCGCCAGCTGGGCGCGCAGCGACGCGACGTAGGGCAGACTGGAGCGGCCGACCCAGAGGTCGAACTGCACGACCCCGAGCAGCACCGCCAGCGCGACGGTCAGCAGCCTCATGGCAGGGCCGGCCGGCGCGTCTGGGAGGCAGGGCCGTCCACCGCCGACGCCGCCTCAGCGCAGGTTGTAGAACGCCGCGCGTCCAGGGTAGGCGGCGACGTCGCCGAGGTCTTCCTCGATGCGCAGCAGCTGGTTGTACTTGGCCAGGCGGTCGCTGCGGCTCATCGAGCCGGTCTTGATCTGCCCGGCATTGGTGCCGACGGCGATGTCGGCGATCGTGCTGTCCTCGGTCTCGCCGCTGCGGTGGCTGATGACGGCGGTGTAGCCCGCGCGCTTGGCCATCTCGATGGCGGCGAAGGTCTCGGTCAGCGTGCCGATCTGGTTGATCTTGATGAGGATCGAGTTCGCGATGCCGCGGTCGATGCCCTCGCGCAGGATCTTCGTGTTGGTGACGAACAGGTCGTCGCCGACCAGCTGGACCTTGCGCCCCAGTCGCTCGGTCAGGTGCTGCCAGCCGTCCCAGTCGCCCTCGTGCATGCCGTCCTCGATGCTGATGATCGGGTACTTCTCGCACCAGGAGGCGAGCATGTCGGTCCAGGCGGCCGCGCTCAGCACCAGGCCCTCGCCCTCGAGGTGGTACTGGCCGTCCCTGTAGAACTCGCTCGCCGCGCAGTCCAGGCCCAGCGCGATCTGGCGGCCGGGCTCGTAGCCGGCCTTGTCGATCGCTTCGAGGACGAGCTGGATCGCCGCCTCGTGGCTGGCGACGTTGGGCGCGAAGCCGGAAGCCGCCCTCGTCGCCGACCGAGGTGGGCATGCCCTTGCCGTCGATGATCTTCTTGAGCGCGTGGAACACCTCCGCGCCGTAGCGCACCGCCTCGCGCAGGCTGGGCGCACCGACCGGCAGGATCATGAACTCCTGCAGGTCGAGGTTGTTGTTGGCGTGGGCGCCGCCGTTGATGACATTCATCATCGGCACCGGCAACTGCATGCCGCCCATGCCGCCGAAGTAGCGGTAAAGGGGCAGGCCGGACTCCTCGGCCGCGGCGCGCGCCACCGCCATGCTGACCGCCAGCGTCGCATTGGCGCCCAGGCGGCTCTTGTTGTCGGTGCCGTCGAGGTCGACCAGGGTCTTGTCGAGGAAGGCCTGCTCGCTGGCGTCGAGACCGAGCACCGCCTCGCTGATCTCGGTGTTGATGTGCTCGACGGCGCGCAGCACGCCCTTGCCGAGGTAGCGCGCCTTGTCGCCGTCGCGCAGCTCGATGGCCTCGCGGCTGCCGGTGCTGGCGCCGCTGGGCACGGCGGCACGACCCATCGTGCCGCTCTCGAGCAGGACGTCGCACTCGACGGTGGGGTTGCCGCGGCTGTCGAGGATCTCGCGGCCGACGATGTCGACGATGGCGCTCATTGGGGGGTCTTCGGCGAAGGGTGGTACAGGGGACGGAAGGAGGGGGCCTCCCGCAGGGTCGCGTCGGGGCTGCGGGTCAGCACGAGAAGTCGTTCTCCAGCAGCGGCTGCGACTTGACGACGCGGTCCAGCGCGACGAGCTGCTCGAGCAGCGCACGCATGTGCTTCAGCGGCACCGCGTTCGGCCCGTCGGACAGCGCGCGCGCGGGATCGGGGTGCGTCTCCATGAACAACCCTGCGATGCCGACGGCGATCGCGGCGCGGGCGAGCACCGGAACGAACTCACGCTGACCGCCGCTCGACGTGCCCTGGCCGCCGGGCAGCTGCACGCTGTGCGTGGCGTCGAACACCACCGGCGCGCCGGTCTCGCGCATGATCGCGAGGCTGCGCATGTCGGAAACGAGGTTGTTGTAGCCGAAGCTCACGCCGCGCTCGCAGGCCATGAACACGTCGTCGGGCAGGCCCTTGTCGCGCGCGGCGGCGCGGGCCTTGTCTATGACGTTCTTCATGTCGTGTGGCGCGAGGAACTGGCCCTTCTTGATGTTGACCGGCCTGCCGCTCTGCGCGACGGCCCGGATGAAGTCGGTCTGCCGGCACAGGAAGGCCGGCGTCTGCAGCACGTCGACGACGGCGGCCACCTCGGGCACCTGCGCCGCGTCGTGCACGTCGGTGAGGACGGGGACCCCGAGCTGCCTGCGCACCTCGGCCAGGATCTCCAGCCCGCGTGCCATCCCGGGGCCGCGAAAGCTGGCTCCACTGGAACGGTTGGCCTTGTCGTAGCTGCTCTTGAAGACGAACGGGATGCCGAGCTCGGCGGTCATCTCGTGCAGGCGGCCCGCGACCTCGACCTGCAGCGTCTCGCTCTCGACGACGCAGGGGCCGGCGATCAGGAAGAAGGGCCGGTCGAGCCCGACGTCGAAGCCGCACAGCTTCATCGACGGCCCTTCAGGCGACGGCCTTCACCGGCGACTCGGCGCGCTGCCGTGTCCGGTGGTCGAGCGCGGCCCGGACGAAGCTCGAGAACAGCGGATGACCGCCCCACGGCGTGCTCTTGAACTCGGGGTGGAACTGAACCCCCATGAACCAGGGGTGCAGGTCCTGGGGAAGCTCGACGATCTCGGTCAGCTGCTCGCGCTGGGTCAGCGCGCTGATCACGAGCCCGGCCTGCTGCAGCCGTTCGAGGTAGCGCACGTTGGCCTCGTATCGGTGGCGGTGGCGCTCGGTGACGACCGGGCCGTAGATGCGGTGCGCCAGCGTGCCGGGCTTGACGTCGCTGCTCTGCGCCCCCAGGCGCATCGTGCCGCCGAGGTCCGAGCTCGCGCTGCGCTTCTGGATCGAGCCGTCTCGGTCGTGCCACTCCTCGATCAGCGCGATCACCGGGTGCGGGCAGTCGGGCTCGAACTCGGTGCTGTTGGCGCCGTCGAGGCCGGCGACGTGGCGCGCGAACTCGATCGTCGCCACCTGCATGCCCAGGCAGATGCCGAGGTACGGGACGCGCTGCTCGCGCGCGAACTGTACCGCGCAGACCTTGCCCTCGATGCCGCGCTTGCCGAATCCGCCGGGCACGAGGATGGCGTCGAAGCGGCCGAGCTGCGAGACCGTCTGCGGCGTCAGGCTCTCGGCGTCGACGTAGTCGATCTCGACGCGCACGTGGTTGTGGATTCCGGCGTGCCGCAGCGCCTCGTTGAGCGACTTGTACGAGTCCGACAGATCGGTGTACTTGCCGCACATCGCGATGCGCACCGTCGCCTGCGGATGCTCGACCTCGTGCACCAGCGTGTCCCAGCGCTTCAGGTCGGCCGGGCGCGTGAGCAGCTGCAGCTTCATGCAGATCAGCTCGTCGAGGCCCTGCTCGTGCAGCAGGCGCGGCACCTTGTAGATGGTGTCGACGTCCCACATGCTGATCACGCCATGCAGCGGCACGTTGGTGAACAGGCTGATCTTCTCGCGCTCGTCGTCGGGGATCGGGCGGTCGGCGCGGCACAGCAGCACGTCGGGCTGGATGCCGATCTCGCGCAGCTTCTGCACCGTGTGCTGCGTCGGCTTGGTCTTCAGCTCGCCGGC
>JALORQ010000254.1 GCA_025458805.1 Rubrivivax sp. | reverse complement strand
GTGCTGCACGCGCTGCACCTGCGACTGCCCTCGCCCGACGGCGTGGTCTTCCACCTGCACGGCAACGCGGGGCACGTCGGCTCGTGGTTCACGCGCGCCGACTTCTACCGCCGGCTCAACGTGGACCTGTTCATGGTCGACTACCGCGGCTTCGGCAAGAGCAGCGGACGCATCGAGAGCGAATACGACCTCCACGCCGACATCCGCGCGGCCTGGGCCCACGTGGCGCCGGCCTATGCCGGCCGTTGCCGGATCGTCTTCGGCCGCTCGCTGGGCACCGGCCTCGCGGTGCAGCTCGCCGCCGAGGTGCGGCCCGACCTGACGGTCCTCGTCTCGCCGTACGAGAGCCTGGCCCGGCTTGCCGACGAGCAGTACCCGTGGGTGCCCGGCGTGCTTCTGCGCTACCCGATGCGCACCGATCTCGCGCTGCCGCGCGTGGACACGCCGGTGTGGATGGTGCACGGCGCACGGGACCGGCTGATCCCGCCCGGGCACAGCGCCAGCCTGCAGGCAATCGCGCCCCAGGCCGAACGCCTGCTGCTGCCCGACGCCGGGCACGAGGACGTGCACCGCCACCCTGCCTACGACGAGGCGCTGGCGGCCGTGCTGCGGCGCACGCTCAGTTCTTCGTGCCGAAGATCTTGTCGCCCGCGTCGCCGAGCCCGGGGATGATGTAGCCCACCTCGTTCAAGTGGCTGTCGATGGCCGCGGTCCAGCAGCGCACGTCGGGGTGCGCGGCCTCGAGCGCGCGGATGCCCTCGGGCGCGGCCACCAGCACCAGCGCGCGGATGTCGCGGCAGCCGCGGCGCTTGAGCAGGTCGACGGTCGCGATCATCGAGCCGGCGGTGGCCAGCATCGGGTCGACGATGAGAGCGGTGCGCTCGTCGAGGTGGCCGACGAAGCGCTCGAAGTAGTGCTCGGGCTGCAGGGTCTCGTGGTTGCGCGACAGCCCGACCACGCTGACCTTGGCATTCGGGATCATGTCGAGCACGCCGTCGAGCATGCCGAGCCCGGCGCGCAGGATCGGCACCACGGTCACCTTGCGCCCGGCGATCTGCTCGATCCCGACCGGGCCGCTCCAGCAGTCGATGGTGGTCGTCTCGAGCGGGAAGTCGGCCGTCGCCTCGTAGGCCAGCAGGCGCGCGAGCTCGCCGGTCAGTTCGCGGAACTTCTTCGTGGAGATCTCGTGCTCGCGCAGCAGGCCGATCTTGTGGCGCACGAGAGGGTGGCGGACGGCGATGACGGGCATGGCGGTGGCGTGCGTCTGCAGAGACGTCGATGCGACACAGTGTAGCCAGAGGCCCTGGCGGAGGACCGGTCAGCCCGAGTCCGGCGGCGCCAGCAGCGCCGGCAGCATCTGCGCGGCGGTGCCGCGCAGCACCTCGTGCGCCTCTTCGTCGATCTCGCTCGGGTGCGGGTTGACGATCACCACGTGCGCGCCGGCGCCGCGCGCGATGCCGGCGAGCCCGGCGGCCGGCCAGACGGCACCCGACGTGCCGACGACGAGCATCGCCTCGGCGGCGCGTGCCGCCTCCTCGGCTCTCGCGAGGGCGCCGTCCGGCAGCATCTCGCCGAACCACACGACGCCGGGACGCACGAGGTTGCCGCAGTCGGTGCACAGCGGCGGCCGGCCGGGGCGTGCCCTCGCCGGGTCGCAGCCGCGGTGCTGCGGGCAGGGCTCGAGCCAGCGGTCGGCGAGGATGTCGCCGTGCAGCCGGATCGCGTCGAGGTTGCCGGCGCGCTGGTGCAGGTCGTCGACGTTCTGCGTCACCACGGTCAGCACGCCCGGCCGAGCCGCGGCGAAGGTCGCCAGCGCGTGATGCCCGGCGTTGGGGGCCGCCTCGCGAACGCCGTCGCGCCGCTGCGCATACCAGTCCCAGACGGTGCCGGGATCGGCGCGGAAGCCCTCCTCGCTGGCCATCCGCATCGGGTCGAAGCGCGACCAGAGGCCGGTCAGCGCATCGCGGAAGGTCGGGATGCCGCTCTCGGCACTCATTCCAGCGCCTGTGAGCACGCAGACGCGGCGCGCGCGCCACAGCCGGCGACGCAGCGGCGCCGTTCCCGGCGGCGGCTCCTGCAGGCTCACCGGGGGGTCAGGCGCTGACGCAACGCCTCGTACAGGCACACGCCGGCCGCCACCGAGACGTTCAGGCTCTCGACCGCCCCCGCCATCGGGATGCGGACCAGCTCGTCACAGGTGCGCCGGGTGAGCTGGCGCATGCCCGGCCCCTCGGCGCCGAGCACGAGCGCGAGCGGGCCGGTCAGGTCGGCCTCGTAGAGCGTGCGCGGGGCGTCGTCGGCGAGCCCGACGATGCGCAGGTCGCGCTCCTTCAGCTCGCCCAGCGTGCGCGCAAGGTTGGTGACCATCAGGTAGGGCACGGTCTCGGCCGCGCCGCTGGCGACTTTGGCGACCGTCGCGTTGAGCCCGACGGCATGGTCCTTGGGCGCGATCACGGCCTGCGCCCCGGCCCCGTCGGCCACGCGCAGGCAGGCGCCGAGGTTGTGCGGGTCGGTCACGCCGTCGAGAACCAGCAGCAGTGGCGCGGCACCGGCCGCGTCGAGCACCTCGTCGAGGGACGTCGAGGCCGGGAGTGCCTCGACCCGCGCGACGACGCCCTGGTGCCGCGTGGTGCCTGCCAGCCGGGCCAGGCGTTCGTCGTCGCTGTCGACCAAGCGCACCCCGGAGTCCCGGGCACGGTCGACGAACTGCCGCATGCGGGCATCCCGCCGAGCAGCATCGACATGGACCTCGAGCACCGACTGCGGCGCGGTCTTCATCCGCACCGTGACGGCGAGGAAGCCGAACAGGATCTTGTGC
>JALORQ010000253.1 GCA_025458805.1 Rubrivivax sp. | reverse complement strand
CTGACCGAGGGCTTCGCGGTCGCGATGGGCCAGCAGATGCCGTTCGACGCGCAGGGCAACCTGCTCGGCAACACGCTGATGGACTACTTCCTGCCGACCGCGGTCGAGACGCCGAAGTGGGAGACCGACCACACCGTCACGCCCAGCCCGCACCACCCGATCGGCGCCAAGGGCGTGGCCGAGAGCCCGCACGTCGGCTCGATCCCGACCTTCACGGCGGCCGTGGTCGACGCCTTCGCGCATGTCGGCATCACGCAGATGACGATGCCGCACACCAGCTACCGCGTCTGGCAGACGCTCAGGCAGACCGGGCTCGCGCTCTGAGCCCCCGCCGGGCCGGACCGTGACCGGCCCGGTCCCCCGAGGACCCCACGATGGAAGTCAAGCTCGACAAGCGTTATCCGATCGCCGCCAGCGTCGAACAGTGCTGGGCGGTGCTGTCGGACATCCGCGCCACGGCGGGCTGCATGCCCGGCGCGCAGATCACCGAGCAGATCGACGAGACCCACTACAAGGGCACCGTGCGCAGCAAGGTCGGCCCGGCGGTGATGACCTTCGGCGGCGACATCGAGGTGCTGGGCATCGACGCCGCCGCGAAGTCGCTCGACATGACCGGCAAGGGGGCCGACAAGCAGGGCTCGTCGGCACAGATGAACCTGCGCGCGCATGTCGAGCCCGGCGAGGCGCCCGGCACCGCGGTGCTCGTCGGCACGGCCACGATCACCGTCAGCGGCAAGCTCGCGCAGTTCGGCAACCGGCTGCTGGTGCCGGTGAGCGACGCGATGCTGACTCAGTTCGCCGACAACTTCCGCACCGCGGCGGCCGCGGTGCCCGTCGCGGCGCCCGCCGACGCCAGCGCGCTCGAGCGCGCCGAGACGACGGCCGAGGAAGGCGCGGCGCCGGTCGCCGCGGCCGCGACCGTCGAGTCGATGTCGCCCGGTGCCCTCGTCGCGGCCCCGGCGCCCGCGCCTGTCGCGACCCCGACACCGAAGCCGGTCAAGGAGCTCAACGCGCTGGCCCTGCTCTGGATCGTCCTGAAGAACTGGCTGGCCGGCCTGTTCGGACGTCGCAAGGCGGGCTGAGGCCGGTCCGATGGCCGACACGGTCAGCGACGAGGCGACGCTGCGCGAGTCGCTGCACCGCGCCGGCTACATCGCCGACGAGGCGCTGGCGACCACGCTGTGGCTGGCCGCCGAGCTCGGGCGGCCACTGCTGCTCGAAGGCGACGCCGGCGTCGGCAAGACGGCACTGGCCACCGCGCTGGCGCGCGCCACCGGCCGCCGCCTGGTGCGGCTGCAGTGCCACGAGGGCCTGGACCTCGCCCAGGCGGCCTACGAGTGGAACTACGGCCGGCAGCTGCTGGCGATCCGCCTGCACGAGACCGATGCCGAGAAGCCGCGCGAGGCCGACCTGTTCGGTCGCGACTACCTGCTCGAGCGCCCGCTGCTGCAGGCGATCGCGAGCGAACAGCCCTGCGTGTTGCTGATCGACGAGATCGACCGCGCCGACGAGGCCTTCGAGGCCTTCCTGCTCGAGGTGCTGGCCGAAGGGCAGATCACGGTGCCTGAGCTCGGCACGATCCGCGCGACGCACCTGCCGATCACGCTGCTGACCAGCAACGGCACGCGCGAGCTGAGCGACGCGCTGCGCCGCCGCTGCCTGTACCACTGGCTGGACTATCCGACGCTGGCGCGCGAAATCGCGATCGTGCGTGCGACGCTGCCAGAGGCCGAGAGCGCGCTCGTCGAGCAGGCGGTGGCCTTCGTGCAGCGGCTGCGCAAGGAAGACCTCGCCAAGGTGCCCGGCGTCGCCGAGACGCTCGACTGGGTGCGCGCGCTGCACCGCCTCGCGCTGCCGGCGCTGCCCGACGACCCGCACGCGATCGCGGCCACGCTGGGCTGCCTGCTGAAGACGCGCGAGGACCGCTTCCAGGTCGGCGACGAGACCGTGCGGCGGCTGCTCGAGGGCCGGCGCGGCGAAGGCGTCGCGGTGAAGACGGCGGCCGCCGCATGAACGCGATCGCCGCCCCAGCAGCGATGTCGGTGCCGGGCACGATCGTCCCGGCGCCGCTGCAGAGCATCGCCGGCTTCGCCGCGCTGCTGCGCGACCCTGGCTTCGTGGTCGGCATCGACGAGCAGCGCGACTTCGTGCAGGCGGCGGTCGCGGTGCCGGTCGAGCGCGCGGCGCGGCTCGAGACCGCGTGGCGCGCGATCGCCTGCCGCGACGCGCGCGACTGGCGCCGCTGGCCCGAGCTGTTCGAGCGCTACTGGCACCCGCAGCGGCTCAAGGGCTCGGTGCGCACCAGCGGCGCCACGCGGCCGGCGCGCGACCTGCGTCAGGTCGTGCAGGCGCTGCACGAGCAGCTCGGCGAAGCGCCGCCGCGCCGCGAGCCCGGCGCGCGCGCGATGGACACCGCGCTCGCCGACGACGCCGCAGCGGGCGCCGACGATGCTGGCGCCCCGCGCGCCCAGGGCGGCGCGAGCCGCACCGAGGCGTTGCACGACCGCGGGCTCTCGGAGTGGCTGCCGCAGGATCTCGCGCAGCTCGACCGGCTGGCCGCGGCCATCGCACGGCGGCTGCGCCACCGCGTCACGCGGCGCTGGCGCGACGACGCCGAGGGCCGGCGCCTCGACGTGCGGCGCACGCTGCGCGCCAGCCTGCGCACCGGCGGGCTGCCGCTCGCCCCCGCGTGGCGCGAGCGGCGCCGCGAGCCGCCGCGGCTGTTCGTGCTGGTCGACGTGAGCCGGTCGATGGAGACGCACGCGCAGCTCTTCCTGCGCATCGCGCGCGCCTTCGTCGGCGCGGCCGACGCGCGCGTCTTCGTCTTCCACACCCGGCTGGCCGAGGT
>JALORQ010000129.1 GCA_025458805.1 Rubrivivax sp. | reverse complement strand
GGCCGCTCCAATAGCGCGAGGTCTTGCGATCCCCCGCTTTCACCCGTAGGTCGTATGCGGTATTAATCCGGCTTTCGCCGGGCTATCCCCCACTACTGGACACGTTCCGATGCATTACTCACCCGTTCGCCACTCTCGAGGGTTGCCCCTCTACCGTTCGACTTGCATGTGTAAGGCATGCCGCCAGCGTTCAATCTGAGCCAGGATCAAACTCTTCAGTTCGATCTTGAATTGCTCAAACGGAATTGAAGTGAAAACACTTCTGCTTCCGTGAGCGTTTGCGGATCCGAAGATCCTTGGCACTTGCCATCAAACGCCCACGCTTATCGGCTGTTGATTGTTAAAGAACCGCCTTGCCGGCGCGCTGCCTTGCAAGCAGCGAAGACCGCGATTCTCGTACGAAAAACAAGACCCTGTCAAATGCTTGGTCATGTTGCGCCGAGTCTGCACTGGCCCCCGGGCCGGCCCGGGACTGCGCCCATCGCCGATTCGGGACCGGGGAGTCTACGCTCTGCCGACGGGCGAGGCAAGCCCGCTGCCCGCGTCAACCTGCCGAGCACAGCCTCGCCACCACCGCCGCCGGGTCGTCGTCGCCGAGGATCTCGGCGATACGGCCTGCGAGCCGGCGGGTGTCTGCACGGAGCACGCGCTGCTTGACCGCGGCAAGCCTGGCCGGATGCATCGAGAAGCTTCTCAGACCCATCCCCAGCAGCAGCTCGGTGAAGGCGGGATCGCCCGCCATCTCGCCGCAGACCGAGACCCCTTTCCCGGCGCGGCGCGCCCTCTCGATGGTCTGCGCCACGAGTTGCAGCACGGCCGGGTGCCAGGGGTCGTAGAGGTGGGCCACCGCCTCGTCGGCGCGGTCTATGGCCAGCGTGTACTGGATGAGGTCGTTGGTGCCTATCGACACGAAGTCGAAGGCACGCAGCAGCCGGTCGATGGTCAGCGCCGCTGCCGGCACCTCGACCATGACGCCGACATCGACGGGTCCGTATGCGCGGCCGGTATCGTCGAGCTGCTGCCTGGCGCGCGCCAGACTGTCGAGCGTCAGGCGGACCTCGCTGCCCTGCGCCAGCATCGGTATGAGGATGCGCACCTTGCCGAACGCGCTGGCGCGCAGGATCGCGCGCAATTGCTGCCGGAACATGCCCGGCTCCGAGAGGCTCCACCGGATCGCGCGCAACCCGAGCGCCGGGTTCAGCGTGTGCTCGCGCCGAAGCTCGTGCAGCCCCATCCGCTCGAGCGGCTTGTCGGCACCGACGTCGACGGTGCGTATCGTCACCGGCAGCCCCTGCATCGCGACGACCGCATCGCGATAGGCCTCGAACTGTTCCTCCTCGCCAGGCAGGTCGCCGTCGCGGTTCATGAACAGAAACTCGCTGCGCAGAAGGCCGACGCCGACCGCGCCCGACGCCAGCGCCGCCGCAGCGTCACCCGGCAACTCGATGTTCGCGAGCAGCTCGACCGGCTCGCCGTCCAGCGTCACCGACGGCTTGTGGCGCAGCCGGTCCAGCCGCTCGCGCTCCAGTTCGCTCTCCCGCCGGCGAAAGCGGTACTCCTCGAGGACGATAGGAGACGGGTCGACGATCACCACCCCGGCGTCCCCGTCGATCACCACCCAATCGTCCTGGCGGATCAGGCGGCTCGCGTCACGCGCGCCCACGACCGCCGGGATGTCCAGACTGCGTGCGACGATCGCCGTGTGCGACGTGCGGCCGCCCACATCGGTGACGAAGCCCGTGAAGATGCTGCGCTTGAAATGCAGCATGTCCGCCGGGGCCACGTCGCCAGCGACGAGCACCAGAGGATCGCCGCCGCGACCCCTATCCCCTGAGGCTCCTGCGGCCACCGCGCCGAGCGCCGACGGCTGCTGCCCGAGCGCTCGCAGCAGCCGCTCGACGAGTTGCTCGATATCGGCCTTCCGTTCGCGCAGATAGTCGTCCTCCATCTCGTCGAACTGGCGCGCGAGCACCTCGAGCTGCGCGCCCAGCGCCCACTCGGCGTTGTAGCGGCGGTCGACGATCCAGGCCTTGGTCGCGGCAGCCAGCGTCTCGTCGCGCAACAGCATCAGGTGCACGTCGAGCAGCGCTCCCAGTTCGGGCGGCGCGTCGTCGGGCAGCTCGCGCTGCAGAGCAGCGAGCTCGTCGGCCACGAGATCGCGCGCCCGATGCAGCCGATCGATCTCGGCGTCGACGCGATCCTCGTCCACGAAGTAGTGATCGACGTCGACGCGTCCGGTCGCGACCAGCACCGCGCGGCCGATCGCGACGCCACGCGATACCGGCATGCCGAAGACCTGCAGACTCACCGGCGCACCCCTCCGCTTGTCACGCGCCCCTGGAGGCGCGTCAGACGAGGCACACGCTGCCCCGACGGGAATCTAGTCGAAGCGCGGCTGCGGCGCACGCGTCGCCTCGGCCGCCATCGATCGTCAGTCGTCCTCGCCGAATCGACCATCGATGAGTGCGCGCAGCGCATCCATCGCGACCTGCTCGTCGCTGCCGTCGACCTCGATCTCGACTTCGGTACCGGGACCGGCAGCGAGCATCATCACGCCCATGATGCTCTTGGCGTTGACCCGTCGGCCGCCGCGCTCCAGGTGCACGTCGCTCGCGAAGCTGCCGGCCAGCTTGGTGAGCTTGGCGGACGCCCGGGCGTGCAGTCCGAGCCTATTGCTGATGACGATGCGGGACCGGATCATGTCGTGACACGCCCGGAGGCTGGTTCTGGTTCTGCTGGCGCGGCAGCGACACCTGCATCACGCCCTGCGTGGCGCCACTCACGGCACGCGCGACCAGGGCATCGAGCGGCTCGTCGGCGTAGCACAGCGTGCGCCAGAGCATCGGCACGTTGACTCCGGCCACCACGCGCACCGCGACGTCGGGCGGCGCGAGCTGCATGGCCGCGTTGCAAGGCGTCGCCCCAAAGACGTCGGTGAGCACGAGCACCTGAGGCAAGCCGAGCGCGGCAATGGCCCGCAAGGCCGCCTGCTCGACCTCCTCCCGCCCCGCAGACCCCTCGACGTCGAGGGCGGCGACCCGTGCGGCGCAGTCCGGATACACGTGACCGGCCACCGCCTTCAGCGATGAAGCCAGCGGCGCGTGGGCGAGGATCAGCAGGCCGGCCATGTCGCTCGGGTGAGCTGCGCATTATGGTGGCGCCGCAGGCGGCGGTCCACGCATCCCGCATGGCGGCTCGGACAAGCGGAGCCGGGCGTGCCGCTCAGGGCGCAGGCGCGCGCAAAGACCCGAAGAACGTGTCGACCGCGTCCTCGTCGAGACGATCGCCGAGCACCGTCGCCTGATACACCCGGGTGCCACGCGCGAAGACGGCCACCTGCTCCTCCAGCGGCTGACCATCGGGCCGCCGGCCGCTGAACCCGTAGCGCCCGGCCGACGCCTGCGGGGTCGCGCCGGGCACCGCGAGCGGCAGCGCACGCGTGGCGCCGGCGCCGACGTTCGACAGCGACGCGCGCCGCAGTTCGTCGAGCGCGTGCGCCACGAGGGCCGGATCCACCATGTCGGCATGCGCGAGCGCCCAGGTCTGCCCGTCGGCGGTGCATGCCGACAGCCCGAGCGCGACCTCGACGCCCGCCAGCCTCACGCGCCGCTCGTAGGTCGACGGGCGGCAGGGCAGCAGCACCTCGAGGTCCGCCGCGTCGGGCCGCACCAGCCGCCAGTCGAGTGCAGGGCTGCAACCCGCCGCCGTCACGGCGACCAGGGCCGCCGCGAGGCGCCATCGACGCAACGGGATCGACAACATCGAGACGATTATCCGGCCGCAGAATCGGGGCATGGATTGGCCCGCGACCCCCGGAGCTCCGGCTGCACCCGCCGCGCTGGCCGGCGTGCGCGTGCTCGACCTCTCGCGCGTCCTCGCCGGACCGTGGTGCACGCAGACGCTGGCGGACCTGGGCGCAGACGTCGTGAAGGTCGAACGGCCGCCGTCGGCCGGCCACCCCGGCGGCGACGACACCCGCGGCTGGGGCCCGCCCTTCCTCGCCGACCGCGAGGGGCGCGATACCGGCGAGGCGGGGTACTTCCTCGGCGCCAACCGCAACAAGCGCTCCGTGACGATCGACTTCTCGCATCCCGAGGGCCGCGCACTGGTGCACCGGCTGGCCGCCGGCTGCGACGTGCTGGTCGAGAACTTCAAGGTCGGCGACATGGCGCGCCACGGGCTGGACGCGGCGAACATGCTGGCGCGCCACCCGCGCCTGGTCTACTGCTCGATCACGGGCTTCGGCCAGACCGGCCCGTACCGCGAACGCGCCGGCTACGACTACGCGGTGCAGGGCCTGGGCGGTCTGATGAGCGTCACCGGAGAGCGCGACGACCGGCCGGGTGGTGGCCCACAGAAGGTGGGCGTGGCGGTCGCCGACCTGTTCACCGGCATGTATGCGGCGGTGGCGATCCTGGCGGCGCTGCGGCACCGCGACGCCACCGGCAGCGGCCAGGCGATCGACCTGGCACTGCTCGACACCCAGGTCGCGATGCTGGCCAACCTCGGCGCCAACTACCTGCTGACGCACCGCGCGCCGGGCCGCGCAGGCAACGCGCACGCCAACATCGTCCCGTACCAGGTCTTCGAGGCTGCCGACGGGCACCTGATCCTGGCCGTGGGCAACGACGGCCAGTTCGAGCGCTTCTGCCGCGTCGCCGGGCGGCCCGACCTCGCCGCCGATGCCCGTTTCGCGCGCAATGCCGACCGCGTGCGCCACCGCGACGTGCTGGTGCCGCTGCTGGAGCCGGTGCTGAGGTCGCGCACGCGGGCCGACTGGTTGGCTTCGCTCGAGTCCGCCGCCGTGCCCTGCGCGCCGATCAACGACCTGGACGAGGTGTTCGCCGATCCGCAGGTGCAGGCTCGGGGCATGACCGTCCGGCTGCCGCACCCGCTGGCCGGCGAGGTCGAGCTGGTCTCGAGCCCGATCCGGATGTCGGCCACGCCGCCCGCCGCTCGCCACGCGCCGCCACTGCTCGGGCAGCACACCGACGAGGTGCTCGCCGAGTTCGGCGTCGACGCCGCGGAGCGGGCACGACTGCGCACGCTGGGCGTGATCTGAGCGCGCGGCGCGAGCAACTGTTCACGCCGCGGCGCCTGCCGGCGGACCGACCCCGCGTCCGCGGGGTGGGCAGGCCGGCCCGGCGCGACAACCATCGCAGGGTGGCATCGCGGCACCGTCGTGGTGCTCCGAGTTCATGGATCACGCGATGGATCTCTCCGAGTTGCGATCGACAACCGGCCAGGGCGCAGGCCGGCCCGCCTTCGACGCCTGCACCGCGATCGCCGAGATCGGCATCGAGGTCGCGGGCACGCTGTCGCTCGCGCTGGAACGCGTCGACGAGGCCGCCGCCGGTGGCGTCGAGGGCGCCGTCGCGCTGCGCACGCTGCGTTCCGAGATCGACGCCGCGCGCCGCGTCGGCATCGCGGCGCAGCAGATCGCGCGCCTGGCAGCCGGCCGCGTGGGCACGCAGCCCGAGCGGCTCGACCTCACGTCGATGCTGCGCGACGCGCTCGTGCAAAGACGCCGCGAGATCGAGTCGCGCGGACTCGAGGTGCGCCAGGTGCTGCAGCATGCCGAGGTCATCGCCGACCCGGCCCTACTCTTCGCGCTGCTCAACACGGTCTTCGACTGGGCAGCGGCGCACACGGTGTCGCGCATCGACTTCACGATCGAACTGCGGCCGTGGCCCCCCAATGCCCGGCTGCAGTGCAGCTTCGCGTACCGACCGGCCGACGAGGTCGACAGCGGCCCGATGCCGCTCGACACCGCGCCGCCCGCGCTCGACGGCGTCTCGTGGCGGCTGCTCGAGCTGACCGCGCGCGTGCTGGGCTTGTCGGTCGACCGGCGCGACAATGCCTGCCGCACGCAGCTGTCGCTCGAGTTCCCGCGCACCGTCGGCGACCGGCTGGAGGGGCTGAGCAGCCACGAGCTCGACGATCCGGCGCAGCTCGGCGCCAACTCCCGACCGCTGGCGGGCAGCCACCTGCTCGTGATCGCACCGCGTCGCGAGGTGAGGAACCTCGTGCGCGAGGCCACGCGCGCGATGGGCCTGATGATCGACTACGTCACCTCGATCGATGCGGCGCAGGAGTTCTGTCGCGGCAGCCTGCCGCACGGCATCGTCTACGAGGGGCTGCTCGACACCGACCGGTTCGAGGCGCTGCGCGGCGAGGTGCTCGCGGCGGCACCGGGCATCGCGTTCGTCGAGATCGCCGAGCACGGCAAGGCGTTCGCCGTGCACAACTCGGGCGGGCATCCCTTCGTCAGCGTCGGACGCGATGCGCTGCTCGGCTCGCTTCCCGCGGCGCTGATGTTCGAGCTGGCGCGGCTGCGCTGATCAGCCGCCGAAGACCCTTCGCAGCAGGTCGCTGCCGGCCTTCATCGGGTCGGCGCGCAGCTTGCGCTCCTCCTCGCCGATCATCGTGTAGAGGCCGTCGAGCGCCTTCGCCGTCACGTACTGCTCGATGCTCGCCTCGTCCTTCTTGACGAGGCCGAATCCCGCGGCCTGGCCGGCGAGCTGGTTGTACTGCGCGGCGAGCGAGTACTTCTCGGTGGCCCGCGTGACGATCGGCAGGAACTTCTGCGTCAGCGGCGCGCGCGTGCGGCCGGCGAAGTAGTCGGTCACCGAGGTGTCGCCGCCGCGCACGATGCGCATCGCGTCGTCGGCGGTGATGGACTTCGCGGCGTCGACGAGCAGCGCCTTGGCCTCGGGCACCGCCGCCTCGGCGGCGCGGTTCATGCCGGTCACGAGGTCGTCGAATGCCCGCCCCTGGCCGGTGGCCCGCGCCAGCTTGCCGGCCGACTCGAGCGACTTCGGCAGCGGGATGCGCACCTTGGGGTTGCCCAGGAAGCCATCGGTTCGGCCCAGCAGGCCGACGGCGGCGACCGCACCCCGCTCGAGGGCGATCCGGATCGCCGCCGCGGCGTCGGACTGGCTCGGCTGGGCCCGGGCGGTGGCCCAGGTCCCCAGCCCGCCGAGGGCCGGAAGGGCCGCCGTAAACTGCCTGCGGTTCATTCGTGTCGCTCCATGCCGTCGTCGATGATCGTGCATCTTGCCCGTCGCCGGATGCTGTTGGCAATTGTCGGGGCGCCGCTGCTCGGCGGCGCCGGCTGCAGTGCCCGTGACCCGGCGCCTCGGTTCAGCTACACGCTGATCGACGGCACGCCGGGGTCCAGCGAGGCGCTGCGCGGCAAGGTCGTGCTCGTCAACTTCTGGGCCACGAGCTGCGTGAGCTGCGTCAAGGAGATGCCGGCGCTGGTCGAGACGCACCGCAAGTACCGCGAGCGCGGCTTCGAGACGCTGGCGGTGGCGATGAGCGACGACCCGCCGGCCTACGTGGCGCACTTCGCGCAGTCGCGGCAGCTGCCGTTCGGCGTCGTCATCGACAACACCGGCGCGATCGCGCGCGGCTTCGGCGATGTCCGGCTCACGCCTACGACCTTCCTGATCGACAAGCGCGGCGCGATCGTCAAGCGCTACGTCGGCGAGCCCGACTTCCCAGCGCTGCATGCGCTGGTCGAGGAGCTGCTGGCCGAGACCTGACACACCGCGTCGCGGCGAGTCCGCCGACACGATCCGTGCGGCCGGCGCCGCCCGCATATACACTAGGCGGTATATTCCACCCGGGAGCTGCTTCGATGCCTGCCGCCGACTACCCTGCCCTGACCCAGAACATCAGCCGCCAGCTCGCCCCCTTCCGCAAGTCGCAGGCCGCGACGATGCAGGGATTCGGGCAGATGTCTTCGGCGGCGATGGCCGCCGGCACGATCGACGAGAAGACCAAGGAGCTGATCGCGCTCGCGATCTCGGTCAGCCAGCGCTGCGCCGGCTGCATCGGCTTCCACGTCAAGGCCCTGCACCGGCTCGGCGCGACGCGCGCGGAGCTCGAGGAGACGCTCGGCGTCGCGGTCTACATGGGCGGCGGCCCGTCGCTGATGTACGCGGCCGAGGCGCTGCAGGCGTGGGAGCAGTTCGCACCCGCCCCGAACCCCTGACCGGGCGCGCGATCAGAGCGCGGCGGTCACGCCCGCCGCGTGCGCCTGCTGGTCGGCGTGGTAGCTCGAGCGCACCATCGCGCCGACGGCGGCGTGGCTGAAGCCCATCGCGCGCGCCTCGCGCTCGAACATCGCAAAGGTGTCCGGGTGCACGTAGCGCCGCACCGGCAGGTGGTGGCCGCTCGGGGCGAGGTACTGGCCGATGGTCAGCATGTCGATGTCGTGCGCGCGCATGTCGCGCATCACGGCGAGGATCTCCTCGTCGGTCTCGCCCAGGCCGACCATCAGCCCGCTCTTGGTCGGAACCCCTGGCACCTGCTGCTTGAACTTCTTCAGCAGGTTCAGGCTGAAGGCGTAGTCCGAGCCCGGCCGCGCCTCCTTGTACAGGCGCGGAATGGTCTCGAGGTTGTGGTTCATCACGTCGGGCGGCGCCTCGCGCAGGATCGCGAGCGCGCGCTCGTCGCGGCCGCGGAAGTCGGGCACCAGCACCTCGATCTGCGTGCCGGGCGAGAGTTCGCGCGTCCTGCGGATGCACTCGACGAAGTGCGCCGCGCCCCCGTCGCGCAGGTCGTCGCGGTCGACGCTGGTGATGACGACGTACTTCAGCTTCAGCGCCGCGATCGTCTTGGCCAGGTTGACCGGCTCGTCGGCGTCGAGCGGGTCGGGCCGGCCGTGGCCGACGTCGCAGAACGGGCAGCGCCGCGTGCACTTGTCGCCCATGATCATGAA
>JALORQ010000128.1 GCA_025458805.1 Rubrivivax sp. | reverse complement strand
GACCCCGGCCGGCATCGACCAGACGGTCGAGGCGCTGCTGGCGCACGACTACGTGGCCGACCGCAGGCTCGCCACCGTCGTCTTCCTGGCGCTCAAGCTCCAGCGGCCGCTGTTCCTCGAGGGCGAGCCGGGCACCGGCAAGACCGAGATCGCGCGCACGCTCGCGCGCATGCTCGGCCGCCCGCTGATCCGGCTGCAGTGCTACCCGGGGCTCGACCTCGCGGGCGCGGCCTACGAGTGGAACTACGGCCGGCAGATGATCGAGATCCGGCTCGCCGAGGGCACCGGCGGCGAGCGCGAGTCGCTCGGGCGCGATCTGTTCAGCGAGCGCTTCCTGATCCCACGCGCGCTTCTGCAGGCCATCGACCCGGCGCAGCCGGCGCCTCCGGTGCTGCTGATCGACGAGCTCGACCGCGCCGATGAGCCCTTCGAGGCCTTCCTGCTCGAGGTGCTTTCCGACTTCCAGATCACGATCCCCGAACTGGGGACCGTGGCCGCGCGCACGCCGCCGATCGTGATCCTGACCTCCAATCGCACGCGCGAGATCCACGACGCGGTCAAGCGCCGCTGCCTGTACCACTGGGTCGACTTCCCGGACGCGGCGCGCGAACTCGAGATCGTGCACCGTCGCGCGCCCGGCGCCGGGGAGGCGCTGGCGCGTCAGGTGGTCGACTTCGTCCAACGATTGCGCGGCCTCGATCTCTACAAGCTGCCGGGGGTGGCCGAGACCATCGAGTGGGCGCGCGCGCTGCGCGAGCTCGACGCCATCGTGCTCGACCCGGAGGTCGTGCAACAGACGCTGGGCGTGCTGCTCAAGTACCAGGACGACATCGCCCGCGTGCAGGGCGACGAGGTCGGCCGGCTGCTCGAGCAGATGCGCGCCGCCACGGCCGGCACCTGACCGCGCGGCGCGCCGACGTGTTCGCCCACGCGCCGGGACGGCTGGCCGAGAACGTGATGCACTTCGGCCGCGTGCTGCGGCACGCCGGGCTGGCGGTCGGCAGCGACCGCGTGCTGGTGGCCCTCGAGGCGCTGACGCACGCCGGGCTCGAGCGGCGCGAGGACTTCCACGCCGTGCTCGCGGCCTGCCTGCTCGACCGCCACGAGCACGCCGAGCTGTTCGACCAGGCGTTTGCTCTGTTCTGGCGCGATCCCGACCTCACCGGGCGCATGCGTGCGCTGCTGCTGCCGCGGGTCGAGACGAACACGCCGCCGCCGGTCAGCGAGAACCGGCGCCTCGCCGACGCGCTGTTCCCCGGCCGTCCGGTGTCGCCACCGCTGCCTCCGGCCGACGAGCTCGAGCTCGACGCACGGCTCACGTGGAGCGACCGCGAGCTGCTGCGCAAGGCCGACTTCGAGACCATGACGGCCGACGAGTTCCGCCGCGCGCGACAGCTGATGTCCTCGCTGCGCCTCGCGTTCGAGCCGCTGCGCACGCGGCGCCTCGAGCCGGCCCGCCGGCCGGGCCGCGCCGACTGGCGGGCCACGCTGCATCAGATGGGGCGCCGCGGCGGCGATCTCGCGGCCCCTTGCTGGAGCCGGCCGCGCCTGCAGCCGGCGCCGCTGGTGCTGCTGGCCGACATCTCGGGCTCGATGTCGCGCTACTCGCGCATGCTGCTGCACTTCGCCCACCTGCTCGGGCAGGCGCCGCCGCGCGTCGAGAGCTTCGTCTTCGGCACGCGACTGACGCGCACCACGCGCTGGCTGCGCCACCGCGATCCCGATGTCGCCGTGTCGCGCGTGACGCGCGCCGTGCGGGACTGGTCCGGAGGCACGCGGATCGCCGAGTGCCTGCGCGAGTTCAACCGGCGCTGGGCGCGCCGCGTGCTGCCGGGCGGCGCGACCGTGCTGCTGGTGACCGACGGCCTCGAGCACGGCGGCCGCGAGGAACTGGCCTTCGAGATGGAGCGGCTGCGCAAGAGCTGCCGACGGCTGCTGTGGCTCAACCCGCTGCTGCGCTATGCCGGCTTCGAGCCACGTGCCGGCGGCATGCGCGCGATGCTGCCGCACGTCGACGCGCTGCTGCCGGTGCACAACCTCGAAAGCCTCGAGCAGCTGGTCGCCGTGCTCGGCGGTCGTGAGGTTCAGCCGCCTGCGCCTGCCGCGAGGTGAGCCGCGGCGGCGCGGTGCCGCTCGAGGTGGACCGGCAGGTCGACGGTGGCGAGCCGCCCTGCATCGACGACGACGCGGCCGTCGACGACGGTGTAGGCCGTCTGCGCCGGCGTGCAGAAGACGAGCGACGCTACCGGGTCGGTGCCGGCACCGGCATGCGCCACCCCGCGGAGGTCGAAGACGGCGACATCGGCCGACATGTCGGGCGCCAGCGCGCCGATGTCGTCGCGGCCGAGCACGCGCGCACCGCCCAGCGTCGCGATCTCGAGGGCCTCGCGCGCCGTCATCGCCGCCGGGCCGAAGCCCACGCGCTGCAGCAGCAGCGCCTGCCGCGCCTCGCCCAGCAGGTGCGCGCCGTCGTTCGACGCGCTGCCGTCGACGCCCAGTCCGACCGGCACGCCGGCGTCGCGCATCGCGCGCACCGGGGCGATGCCCGAGGCGAGCCGCATGTTCGAGCACGGGCAGTGGGCGACGCCGGTGCCGGTTCGGGCGAAGCGCGCGATGCCCTCCGGGTCGAGCTTGACGCAGTGGGCGTGCCAGACGTCGCGGCCGACCCAGCCCAGGTCCTCGGCATACTCGGCCGGCGTCATCCCGAAGCGCTCTCGCGAGTACGCGACGTCGTCGTCGTTCTCGGCCAGGTGCGTGTGCATCGACACGCCGAAGGCGCGGGCCAGCGCTGCCGACTCGCGCATCAGCTCGCGCGAGACCGAGAACGGCGAGCACGGCGCGACGACCACGCGTCGCATCGCATGGCGGGACGGGTCGTGCCAGCGCTCGATCAGCCGCTGCGTGTCGAGCAGGATGGCCGCCTCGTCCTCGACCAGCGCGTCGGGCGGCAGCCCGCCCGCGCTCTCGCCGACGCTCATGCTGCCGCGCGCGGCGTGGAAGCGCATCCCGACCTGCCCGGCCGCCTCGATCGCATCGTCGAGGCGGCTGCCGTTCGGGTACAGGTACAGGTGGTCGCTGCTCGTCGTGCAGCCCGACAGCAGCAGCTCGGCCATCGCCGTCACCGTCGAGACCCGCACCATCTCGGGCGTGAGCCGCGCCCACACCGGGTACAGCGTGCGCAGCCAGCCGAACAGGTCGGCGTCCTGGGCGCCCGGCAGGGCGCGTGTCAGGCTCTGGAACATGTGGTGGTGCGTGTTGACGAGCCCGGGCATCGCGACATGCCCGGTCAGGTCGAGCACTCGGGCCGCGCCCTGCGCGGCGGCGTCGCGCCAGTCCGCCGGCAGCTCCGGCGTCGGCCCGACCCAGCGCACGATGCCGCCTTCGGCGACCAGTGCGCCGTCGGCGATCTCGCGCCGCCGATCGTCCATCGTCACGAGCACGTCGGCGTGGCGCAGGATCAGCAGGTCGTGGCGGTCGGTCATCGCGGGTCCTCGAGCGGGAGCCCCGGTTGTAGCGCGCCGCGCGCCGGGCGAACGCGCGATCGCGGATATGCAACGCGGTTCCTATCGCCCCGGCGAGTACCGCTGCCGACAATCGCGCCCGCCGCGCGGGCATGCCGCGTGCAGCACGACGAGGAGTTCCGAATGATCACGAGACGTGAGGTCGGCCGCCTGCTGGCGGTCTTCGGGGCGGCGCTGGCGCTCGCCGGCGGCGCCGCCGCCCAGGACAAGGCGATCGTCATGGCATCGACGACGTCGACCGAGCAGTCCGGCCTCTTCGGCCATCTGCTGCCGGCCTTCAAGCAGGCCACGGGCATCGACGTCCGCGTCGTCGCGCTGGGCACCGGGCAGGCGCTGGACACCGCGCGGCGCGGCGACGCCGACGTGGTCTTCGTCCACGACCAGGCGGCCGAGGAGAAGTTCGTCGCCGACGGCTTCGGGCTCAAGCGCATGCCGGTGATGTACAACGACTTCGTGCTCGTCGGGCCGAAGTCCGACCCCGCCGGCACGCGCGGCAAGGACATCGCCGAGGCGCTGAAGAAGCTGGCCGCGAGCCCGGCCGCCTTCATCTCGCGCGGCGACAAGAGCGGCACCCACGCCGCCGAACTGCGCTACTGGAAGGCCGCGGGCGTCGACGTCGCCGCCGCCAAGCCGGCCGGCTACAAGGAGTGCGGCTGCGGGATGGGCCCGGCGCTCAACATCGCCTCGTCGAGCAATGCCTACGTGCTGGCCGACCGCGGCACCTGGCTGGCGTTCAAGAACCGGGGCGAGCTCGACATCGTCGTCGAGGGCGACCGGCGGCTGTTCAACCAGTACGGCGTCATCGTCGTCAACCCGGCCCGGCACCCGCACGTGAAGTCCGCGCTCGCGCAGCAGTTTGCCGACTGGGTGGTGTCGCCGGCCGGCCAGCAGGCGATCGCCGCCTACCAGATCGGCGGCCAGCAGCTCTTCTTCCCGAACGCCAATCAGTGAGCGGCCGGCGCGGCACCCAGCCGCGCCGAGACCTGGGCCGCCGCGTCGCGAACGGCGCGCGCGAGCGGCGAGGACCAGGCCGCCGGGAAGTGGTCCTGGTGGCCCAGCATCGTCAGCACCAGCGCCGGCCGGCCCTCGTGGTCGAGCACCGGCGCGCTGAAGGCGTTGACGCCCGGGATCGGGCGGCCGACGGCGCGCGCCACGCCGTGCGTCCGCACCTCGTCGATGCTGGCGCCGATCTCGCGGCCGGCGTCCACTGGCCCGGCGTGCAGCGCGGCCCCTGCCGCCGGGCTGGCCAGCACCGCGTCGAGACGCTCGCGAGGCATCGCGGCCGCGAACGCGCGCCCGGTGGCGGTGCCGAACAGCGACATCACCGTCCCGGCGCGCATCGCCACGTGCAGCGGCTGCCGGGCCTCGATCATGCGCACCACGGTCGGGCCGAAGTTGCCCCAGACCGCGATCGCCACCGCATGGCCGGTGCGCGCGGCCAGTTCCTCGGCCACCGGTGACGCGGCCCGGATCGGGTCGCACTGCGCCAGCGCGGCGAGGCCGACCTGCAGCGCCGCCGGCCCGAGCGCGTAGCGGCCGGTGATCGCATCCTGCTCGACCAGGCCGAGCCGGCAGAAGCTCACCAGGTAGGGGTGCGCGCGCGACGCCGGCAGCGCCGCCGCGGCGGCCAGGTCCTTCAGCGACATCGCTGCCGGGTGTGCCGCCAGCGCGAGCAGCAGGCGGCCGCCAACCTCGACCGACTGCACCGCGCGCTGCGGGCGGGCCTCGTCGATCGGGCCGGGGTCGCCGTTCGCAGTCACTGTGCTCACGGGTTCGAATCTAGCAAATGCATTTGACATCTGCAAACGATGCGGCGTAGCATCATCGCTCGGCGGGCTCAGAGGCCGCCGACGTGCCGTGCCGCCCGGAGAGCCCCGATGACCGCCAAAGCCTTTGCCTCGCAGGCCGACCTCGAGGAGAAGAAGGTCAGCTTCACGAAGCTGTCGGATCACGCCTACGCCTACACCGCCGAGGGTGACCCGAACACCGGCGTCATCGTCGGCGACGACGCCGTGATGGTGCTCGACACGCAGGCCACGCCGGTGATGGCGCAGGACGTGATCCGCCGCATCCGCGAGGTCACCGACAAGCCGATCCGCTACGTGCTGCTCACCCACTACCACGCGGTGCGCGTGCTCGGCGCGAGCGCCTACGGCGCCGACCAGGTGATCGCCAGCGAGGACACGCGCGATCTGATCGTCGAGCGCGGCGAGCAGGACAAGGCCAGCGAGATCGGCCGCTTCCCGCGCCTGTTCCGCGCCGTCGAGAGCGTGCCGCCTGGCCTGACCTGGCCGACGATCACCTTCCGTGGCCGCATGACGCTGTGGCTCGGCAAGCTCGAGGTGCAGCTGCTGCAGCTGGGCCGCGGCCACACCAAGGGCGACACGGTGGCCTGGCTGCCGCAGGAGAGGATCCTCTTCAGCGGCGACTTGGTCGAGTTCGACGCCACCCCGTACGCGGGTGACGCCTACTTCGGCGACTGGCCGCACACGCTGGACCGCCTCGCCGAGCTCGGCCCCGAGAAGCTGGTGCCTGGCCGAGGGGCGGCGCTGGTCACGCCACAGCAGGTGCAGGCCGGGCTGTCCGGCACGCGCGCCTTCATCGCCGACCTGCACGCCAGCGTGCGAGCGGGCGTGGCCGCCGGCAAGGACCTGAAGTCGGTCTATCGCGACACCTATGCCGCCCTGCAGCCGAAGTACGGCCGCTGGGTCATCTTCGACCACTGCCTGCCGTTCGACGTTACGCGCTGCTACGACGAGGTCACGCAGCACCCCGACCCGCGCATCTGGACCGCCGAGCGCGACCGCGAGATGTGGCAGGCGCTCGAGGCCTGATCGACGCCCCGGTCCGCACGCCAAGGAGACGCACATGCCCATCGAGCGCATCCACCATGTCGCCTACCGCTGCCGCGACGCGCGGCAGACCGTCGAGTGGTACCGCGAGCACCTCGGCATGGAGTTCGTGCTCGCCATCGCCGAGGACCAGGTGCCGTCGACCAAGGCCCCCGACCCGTACATGCACGTCTTCCTCGACGCCGGCGGCGGCAACATCCTGGCGTTCTTCGAACTGCCCAACTCGCCGCCGATGGGGCGCGACCCGAACACGCCGGAGTGGGTCCAGCACATCGCGCTCAAGGTCGGCAGCGTCGACGAGCTCGCCGCGACCCAGGCGCGCCTCGAGGCCGCCGGCATCCCGGTGGTCGGCATCACCGACCACACGCTGTTCAAGTCGATCTACTTCTTCGATCCCAACGGCCACCGTGTCGAGTTGGCGGCCGACGTGGCGACGCCCGAGATGAATGCGCGGCTCGATGCCGTCAAGTGGGCGATGCTCGAGGAGTGGTCGCGCACGCGTCGCGCACCGCGCCACGCGGCGTGGATGCACGAGAAGGAATTCGACGGCGCGACCGGCTGACCGCGGGGTGGGCGGCGCATGCTGAGCACCTACACCTACCCGCGCTTCGCCTACCGCCGGCCGGCCGAACTCGACGACCGCGTTCGCGTGCAGCGACACCCGGTGGTCGTCGTCGGGGCCGGGCCGGTGGGGCTGGCCGCGGCGATCGACCTCGCGCGGCACGGCATGCCTGTGGTGCTTCTCGACGACGACGACACCGTGAGCGTCGGCTCGCGCGGGCTGTGCTACGCCAAGCGCGCGCTCGAGATCCTCGACCGGCTGGGCGCGGGCGACGCGGTCGTCGACAAGGGGGTGACCTGGAACATCGGCCGCACCTACTTCCGCGACCAGGAGGTGTTCCGCTTCGACCTGCTGCCCGAGGCCGACCACCACCGGCCCGGCATGGTCAACCTGCAGCAGTACCACCTCGAGGAGATCCTCGTGCGGCGCGCCGCCGCGCTGCCCGCGATCGACCTGCGCTGGAAGCACAGGGTGGTCGGCGTGCAGCCGGCTGCCGACGGCGCCCGCGTCGAGGTCGAGACCGCGGACGGGCGCTACGCCCTCGACGCCGACTGGCTCGTCGTCAGCGACGGCGCGCGCAGCCCGGTGCGGCGCATGCTCGGCCTCGACGTCGAGGGCAAGGTGTTCCAGGACCGCTTCCTGATCGCCGACGTCGTGATGAAGGAGCCGTTGTTTCCGCCCGGCCGGGCCGAGCGCTGGTTCTGGTTCGACCCGCCGTTCCACCCCGGGCAGAGCGTGCTGCTGCACAAGGAGGCCGACGACGTCTGGCGCATCGACTTCCAGCTCGGCTGGGATGCCGACCCCGAGGTCGAGAAGCAGCCCGGGCGCGTGATCCCCCGCATCCGCGCGATGCTCGGCCCCGGGCGCGACTTCGACCTCGAATGGGTCAGCGTCTACACCTTCCAGTGCCGGCGCATGGCACGCTTCCGCCACGGGCGCGTGCTGTTCGCGGGCGACGCGGCGCACCAGGTCTCGCCGTTCGGCGCGCGCGGCGCCAACTCGGGGCTGCAGGACACCGACAACCTGGTCTGGAAGCTCGTTCTCGTCGTGCGCGGGCTCGCGCCCGACGCCCTGCTCGACAGCTACAGCGACGAGCGCGTCGTGGCGGCCGACGAGAACATCGTCAACTCGACGCGCTCGACCGACTTCATCACGCCCAAGAGCCAGGTCTCGCGCGACTTCCGCGACGCGGTGCTCACGCTGGCGCGGGAGTTGCCGTTCGCGCGGGCCCTGGTCAACTCCGGGCGGCTGTCGGTGCCCGCGCACCTGACGGCCTCTGCGCTCAACACTCCCGATGCCGACGACTTCGCCGGCGTCATGCACCCCGGCGCGCCGCTGGCCGACGCCCCGGTGCGCCACGCCGGGGCCGACGACTGGCTGCTGCGGCACACCGGCGACCGCTTCGTGCTGATGCTGTTCGCCGATGCGCCCGACGCGCTCGACGCGGCATCGAAGGCGCTGATCGGGCTGCTCGCCGACCTGCCGCTCCCGGTGCACGTGCTGATCGTCGCTCACGTCGACGGCCCACCGCCGCCGGCCGTCACGGTGGTCGTCGACGCGCGCGGCGTCGCCGCGCGTCGCTTCGACGCCCGGCCCGGCACGGCCTATCTGCTGCGCCCGGATCAGCATGTCGCCGCGCGCTGGCGACGGCCGACGATCGCCGCCGTGCGTGCCGCGCTCGCGCGCGCCACCTGCAACGCCTGAGGACCCGGAGCCCGCGATGGAGCATCTGCGCACCGAGCCCCACTTCCACCGGCCGGGCCCCGCGCCGCTGCACGCGTACACGCCCGGCGACGAGTTCTACGAGCG
>JALORQ010000252.1 GCA_025458805.1 Rubrivivax sp. | reverse complement strand
GAGCGAGGTCGAGCGCGTCGCGCGATAGCGGTCGTTGCCACGGCCCTGCTCGAGCAACATGCCGACGCCGGCATGGGCGGCGGCGCCCATCGCGTACCAAGCGGCGTCGAAGCGGTCGGCGCCACCGCCGTCGAGCAGCAACCCGACGCCCTCGTGGAAGCCCGTGCCCTGCGCGAACACCTGGGCCTCGTAGCGGTCGTCGCCGCCGAGGTCCGCCAGGATGCCGACGCCGCCGGTGGCCGAGAGGCCGTCGGCCTCGGTCGGGCGCAGGCCGCGGCCTGCGCCCTGGCCCATCGACGTGTTGTGCGTCGGCAGCTGCGGCGACGCGCGCACGAGCGGCGTGTTGGCGAGCGTGTAGCGGTCGTCGCCGCCGCGATCGACCATCACCGCCAGCCCTTCCGGCCCGCCGCTGGCCTGCGCGTGGGTGCGGGCAAGATAGGCGTCGCGGCCGGGCCCGGCCCACAGCAGCGCCAGGCCGCCCGTGGCCCAGCCTTGCGCGTGGCCAGTGGCGTCGAAGCGGTTGTCGCCGCCGGCGGCCACGAGCAGGGCGGCGCCGAACAGGGCGGCGCCCTGCGCGAAGTGCGCGCCGTCGAAGCGGTCGTCGCCGCCGGTGTCCCACAGCACGCCGTAGCCGAGCGTGGCCGCCGAAGGGTCGGCACCGTCGGTGTGAGCGACGTAGCGGTCGTTGCCGCCGACGTCGACGACGACCGCCACGTGACGCGCCGGCGGCGCACGGTCGAACACGTAGCGGTCGTCGCCGCCGACGTCGACGACCAGCAGCGGCGCGGCGAGGCGCTGGGCGTTGCTGCGGCCGGTCGTGTCGACGACGACGACGCCACGCGGCGTGTCGACCCGCCAGGCGACGGGCGGCAGCGCGGGGGCACTGGCGAGAAAGCGTTGCAGCCGCTCGGTGGCCTCGGCGAGCTCGACGAAGCCCGCCAGCAGCGCGGCGCGGTCGAGCCGAGGCAGCAACTGGCGCAGATCCGAACCGTCGTCCGCATGCGGCGTCGCGACGACGAGCCACTGCTCGCGCAGGCGGCTCGGATCGAGCCCGGGCGGCTGGTCCGCCAGCGCGCGGTCGAGGTACTCACTGGCCCGGTGGGTTGCCGCGAGCATGCGGGCGATCTCGCCGCGCAGCGGCGGCGGCAAGGCCGCTGCGTCCGGCACGGATGGCGGCCACGGCATGCCCCGCGCATCGGCGAGTGGCTGCATCGCCGCTAGCGCAGCGCGGAGTTCGTCGTGCGACACGTCGCTGCGTTCGGTGTGCGCCGGCTCGTCGAGCGGCGGTCGGCCCTGGGTCGGCATTCCGGCGAGCGTTGTCGCCCAGGACCGCAGCAGCTGGGCGGGTGACCCGGCGCGTCGAGCCTCGCCGAGCAGCGCGGCAGCCTGGCAGGGCGCGGCGAACGGCCGCAGCATGGCGTCGCGCAGCAATGGAGCCTGGCGTGGCCGTGTCGGCGACGCGTCGTGCAGGGTCGGGCCCGCAAGGCCGGTCGTGTCGACACCGGCTGCGTCCGCCCAGCGGCAGGCGGGCGTGGCCGCGACTTCGGATTCGGCCGCGCTCGCCGGCCCGGCGGCAACGACGATCGCCAGGACGGGGGCGACCAAGCGCCGCCGCCTGCAGCCAGGCGTCATCGCACGGCGCGGCGGGCCGGCACGTCCCAGCGCGACAGGCACAGCAGCGTAGTGGCCGTCATGTAACGTGCCACCGCGATCCACGAACGGAACACGCGCGACTTGCCGACCGTGCGCGGCGACATCGTGACCGGCACCTCGACCACGCGCAGGCCGGCGCGGCGCATCAGCAGCAAGGCGCCGACGTCCTGGTAGTCGAGCAGCGTCGCCTCGCGCGACGCGAGCAGCACCATCGCCTCGCGGCCGTACCATCGGAAGCCCGACGTGAGGTCGCGTATCTCGAAGCCTGTGAGCCGGCGGAACCACCACCACGCGACGTGGCGCAGCCGGCTCGCGCGTTCCGGGTAGGCGCCGATGACGACGTCGGCACCGGCGCTCGCCGACAGCAGGGCAGGGATCTGGGGCACCTCGTGCTGGCCGTCGGCGTCCATCGAGACGACGGCGTCGAAGCCGAGCCGCAGCGCCAACCGGATGCCGGCTTGCGTGCCGCCCCAGGCGCCGACGGGCAGCGCAGGGCGCATCACGAGTGCACCCGCGGAACGCGCGACGTCGCCGGTGCTGTCGGCGCTCTGGTCGTCCACCACCAGCACGTCGTGCCACCCTGCCGCGCGCAGCTGGCCGATCACGTCGCCGATCGTCAGTGCCTCGTCGCGGGCTGGAATGACGATCAGCGTCCGGCCCGACGCGACCGCTGTCGTGGGTGGGTCTTCGAGGCACAGGCGGTAGACGGCGTCGATCTGGCGTGCGCATGCGTCGATCGAGAAGCGTTCGGCGATCGCACGAGCCCCCGCCTGGCCGAGCTTCTGGCGCAAGGCGGGATCGTCGCGCAACCGTTCGATCGCAGCGCGCCAGCCGCCGACGTCGCCGGGTGGGGCGAGCAGACCGCCGCCCGCCTCGCGCATCAGCCAGGGCATGCCCGAACCTGCCAGGTCCGACGCGATGCAGGGGCGGGCGTGGCGCATCGCCTCGAGCAGCACGACCCCGAAGGCCTCGGTGCGCTCGACCGACGGCAGGCACAACACGTCGCAGTTGCGCAGCAACTGGTCCTTTGTGGCGTCGTCGACGCTGCCGAGCAGGTGCACCTTCGACGTGCGGCCCGCGCGGGCCAGGCGATGGATGAGGGCTTCGAGTTCGGCGCGCATCTCGCCGTCGCCGACGATCCGCAGCTCGACGCCCGGGGTGTCGGCTGCAGCCTGAATCAGCGTGTCGAAACCCTTGTAGTGCG
>JALORQ010000127.1 GCA_025458805.1 Rubrivivax sp. | reverse complement strand
TCGCAGCGGCCGCCGGCCCGGCGACGCCGCCGGCGCCCGCGGACGCCGGCGCGGCCGCGGCCGTGCCCGAGCCGCCGACAGCGCCCGCGGCACCGCCGACCGGCGCAACCCCCGCGCCAGCGGCGACGCCGGGCCGCAGTGGCGACGGGCGCGTCTCGCGCGCAACACCCTCGAGGAGCGAGCGCAAGCCGGCGCGGCTGCGCCTGCGCGGCGCCGACGCCGGGCCGGCGCGCGCCCTGCCGACCTCCGGCGCGGTGCGGGTGACGGCCGGCCGGCGCGTCGAGCCCGGCGCGGCGGCGCGCGACGGCGGCGAGGGTGCGGTCGAGATCGCCGACGGCGACGTCGTGCGCATCGAGTTCGACGGCGGCATCCAGCTGTGGATGCGCACCGAGGACCTGCTGCGCGAGCGCGGCCGCCGCGCCCCGGCGCGCGACGGCGGCGGCGACGTGTGGGACATCGACACCACGGTGGCGGCCGGTGCAGGCGCCGAGCGCGGGCTGTTCAAGATCGGCGTCAAGGTGCTCGAGTTCTTCGGCGTCGACCTGAAGGCCGAGGTCGCCTCGCGGCTCGCCGTCGAGGTGGAGGAGCGTCTGCTCAAGGGCAACGCCCCGGGCCTGTACCGCTGCACGCTGCGCGCCGGCGACGCGCTGCAGCCGCTCGCCGACGCCCGAGGCTTCGGCCCCGGCCAGCCGATCCTCGTGTTCCTGCACGGCACGATGTCCAGCTTCCGCGGCAGCTTCGCCGCGCTCGAGTCGCAGGCCGACGACGACGCCGGGCGTGCGGCCGCGAAGCTGCGCGAAGAACTGCACGCGCGCTTCGGCGACCGCATGCTGGCCTGGGAGCACCGCACGCTCAGCCAGAGCCCGATCCGCAACGCGCTCGAACTCGTCGAGAAGCTGCCAGACGGCGCCGAGCTGCACCTCGTCTCGCACTCGCGCGGCGGCCTCGTCGGCGAGCTGCTGTGCCTGGCCGGCCGCGACGGCGCCGGCTCGCCACTGCCTTCCGGGCTGCTCGACCGGCTCTTCGCCGCCGACCGCACCGCGGCCACGGCCCTCGGCCTGCCGGCGCTGTCCGAGGACGAGGCAAAGGCGCGCGACGCGGTCTACGCCGAGGACAAGGCGCGGCTGCAGCGGCTGGTCGAGCTGCTCGATGCCAAGCGCGTACAGGTGCGACGCTTCGTGCGCGTGGCCTGCCCGGCGCGCGGCACGACCCTCGCGTCGGGACGGCTCGACCGCTGGCTCAGCGTGCTCGACGCGCTGGTGCCCGACGGTCTGTTCGGCGACAGCGTCGACTTCCTGCTCGGCGTCATCAAGAAGCGCACCGACCCGCGCACGATGCCCGGCATCGAGGCGATGCTGCCGGGCTCGGCGCTGACGCGGCTGCTGCAGCAGTCGGGGCTGCGCACGTCGGCCGACCTGAGCGTGATCGCCGGCGACGTCGAGGGCGACAGCCGCTGGGGCCGGTTCAAGCTGCTGGCCGTCGACTGGTTCTACGGCGGCGAGCACGACCTCGTGGTCAACACCGGCAGCATGTCCGGCGGCCTGAAGCGCAGCGACAAGGGCGCGCGCTGGCGCATGGACCGCGGGCCGGGCGTCAACCACTTCAACTATTTCCGCAACCTCGAATCGCTGCGCTGGCTGCGCAGCGGGCTGCTGCGCGCCGACGACGACCCGGCGGGCTTCCTGCCGATCGCCGAGGCCCCGGCCGAAGAGCCGCGCTGGCGCAGCGCGGTGCGCGCGAGCCGCGACACCGCCACGTCGCGGCCCATCGTCGTCGTCGTGCCGGGCACGATGGGGTCGTCGCTCACGTCGGGCGGGCGCAGGATCTGGCTCGACTACCTCGCACTGCTCACCGGCGGCATCGCCGACATCGGCTGGGATGCGCCGGCGGTCGAGCCCACCGGGCTGCTCGACGACTTCTACGGCCCGCTGCTCGAGCACCTGGCGCGCGACCATCGGGTCGAGATCTTCGCGTACGACTGGCGCCGCTCGGTGCGCGACAACGCGCGGCTGCTCGCGCGCCAGCTCGGCGCGCTGCTGCCCGAGGCCGAGCGCACGCGACAGCCGCTGCACATCCTGGCGCACTCGATGGGCGGGCTGGTGGCCCGAGCCATGATCGCCGACGGCGGCGACGGCGCGGCACTGTGGCAGCGCATGGGCCGGCTCGAGCGCGGCAGCCGGCTGCTGATGCTCGGCACCCCGAACCGCGGTTCGCACGAGGCGGTGCGCTGGCTCACCGGCCACAACCCGACGCAGTCGAAGCTGATCCTGCTCGACCTGGCGCACGGCGCCGACGCGTTGATCGGCATCGTCCGTCGCTTTCCCGGACTGGTCGAGCTGCTGCCCTTCGACGCCGAGCCCAACCCGTACGGACGCCGCGAGTTCTGGGAGGCGCTGCGCCGCGACTCCGGTGCTGGCTTCCCCGTGGTGGACGACGCCACCCTGGCCGCGGCGGCCGACACCTGGAGGCGGCTGCGCGACGCGCCCCCGGACCCGGCGCGCATGATCTACGTCGCCGGCTGCGCGCGCGCCACCGTCGTCGGCCACGAGCTGGAAGCGGTGGAGGACTCCTCGACGCGGCGGCGCATCGACTGGATCGCGTCGGCCGAGGGCGACGGCACCGTGACCTGGGATTCGGGGCGCCTGGCCGGCGTGCCGATGTACTGGGCCGAGGACACCGCGCACGACGAGCTGTGCGCGAACGCCGACGACCGGCGCATCTTCCGCGGCTACGTCGAGCTGCTCGGCTCCGGGCGCACCGGCGAGCTTCGCGCCACGCCGCCGCTGCGCAGCCGCGCCGGCGCGGAGACGCCGGCGCGCTTCGTGCTGCCGCCGCAGGCGGTGCTCGACGACCTGCCCGACGAGGCACAGGTGCGCGCCCTGGGCTTCAGCGGCGCGCCGCCGCGCCGCCGGCGGCGCGTGGTACGCACCCCGCTCGACGTCAGCGTGCGCCACGTCGACCTCGCCTACGCGCGGCACCCGGTGCTGGTGGGTCACTACGTCGGCGACACCATCGTCAGCGCCGAGGCGGCGCTCGACACCCGGTTCGGCGGCGCTCTGTCGCGGCGCCTCGCGCTCGGGCTGTATCCCGGGCCCGCGGGCACGCACGCCGTCTTCTTCAACGACGACCCGGCGCGCTCGCCGAGCGCGGCGCTGGTGGTCGGCCTGGGGCAGGTCGGCGACCTGGCCGCGGGCCGGCTGCTGACCGGCGTGCGCGACGCGATGCTCGAGTTCGCCGTGCAGCAGGTCGGACGCCGCAGCGCCGGCGACGCCGGCACCGGGATCGCGTTCTCGGCGCTGCTGGTCGGCACCGGCGGCGCGGGCCTGTCGGTGCGCGAGTCGGTCGAGGCCATCACCGGGGGCGCGCTGGCGGCCAACCGGCGGCTCGAGGAGGCGGGGCTCGACGGGCAGGTGCGCATCGACGCGATCGAGTTCATCGAGCTGTACGAGGACGTCGCCATCGGCGCCGCGCATGCGGTCGCGGCAGTCGCCGGCGGCGCCGAGTTCGGCGAAGCGGTGCGCTGGTCGCCCGCGATCCTGGCCGACGGCCCGGGCCGCGGCACGCGCCGGACCTTCGAGGCCGACCGGGCCTGGGACCAGCGCATCGAGATCCTGCGCGATCGCGACACCGGCCGCCTGCACTTCACCGTGGCCGGGCAGCGCGCGCGCGCCGAGCGGCAGCTCGCCACGGGACAGCTCAGGCTCGCGCAGGGCTTCGTCGCGCAGTCGATCGGCACCACCGCGGCACGCGGCGGCATCGAGCGCACGCTCTACGAGATGCTGTGGCCGGTGGCGCTCAAGCAGACGGCGATCGACCAGCGCGGCATGGTGCTGCTGCTCGACGGCGAGACCGCCGCGCTGCCCTGGGAGCTGATGGACGACGGCGCCGGCGACGGCACGCCGCCGGCGATCCGCGCCGGCATGCTGCGCCAGTTCAAGACCGACTCGTTCCGCGAGCGGCCGGTGCAGGCGCCGGAGCCCAATGCGCTGGTCGTCGGCGACCCGGACCTGGCGGGCGACCCCTCCTTCGCCGACCTGCCGGGCGCGCGCCTCGAGGCGGAGGCGGTGCGCGACGCGCTGCGACGGCACCTGGGCGACGACCGCGTGATGGCGCTCATCGGCGAGCGCGAGGGCACCATCGCCAGCGCGCTGCACGCGCGGCCGTGGCGCATCCTGCACCTGGCGGGCCACGGCGTGCACGCCTGGCGCGACCCCGCGCGACCGGGCGCACCGCCCGCGTCGGGCATGGTCATCGGGCCCGGGAGCTTCCTGACCCCGGGCGACGTGCAGCAGATGCGCTACACACCCGACTTCGTCTTCATCAACTGCTGCCACCTGGGGGCCACCGGCGGCTCGGCGCCGCGCGACGCCCATGTGCTGGCGGCCAACCTCGGCGCGCAGTTCATCGAGATGGGGGTGCGCGCCGTCGTCTGCGCCGGCTGGGCGGTCGACGACAAGGCCGCCACCGACTTCGCCTCGCGCCTCTACGACGAGCTGCTGCGCGGGACGACCTTCCGCGACGCGGTGCGCCACGCACGGCGCCACGCGCGGCAGGCCAACCCCGACCGCAACTCATGGGGCGCCTACCAGTGCTACGGCGATCCCGGCTGGCGCCTGGTCGGCGACGGCGCCGGCAGCGCCGCGGCGGCCCCGCGCCCGTACGTCTCGGTGAGCGAGCTGATCGCCGACCTCGACAACCTGGCCGAGCAGGCGCGCGTGCAGATGCGCCGCGACCGCGTGGCCGACGACGCGGTCGCCGCGCGCCAGCGCGATGCGATCGCCCGCACCCTCGGCCGGCTGCCCGCCGACCGGCGCGATGCGTGGCTGGCGCGCGCCGACGTCGCCGCCGCGCTGGGCTTCGCCCACGGCGAGGCGCTGCTGTTCGACGACGCCGTGCGCTGGCTCGACGTCGCGCGCCTGTCGGCGGAAGGCGACTGCCCGATCCGCGCCGTCGAGCAGCGCGCCAACTTCGCCGTGCGTGCGGCCGCCGAGCGCTGGCAGCGCCTGCGCGCGAGCGGCCAGGCCACGCCCGCGGCCCAGCAGGCGCTCGCCGACGAGATCGAGGAGGTGATGCGCGACCTCGACTTCATCGCCACGCGCGCGACGACGTCCGAGCGGCTGTCGCTGCTGGGCAGCGCGTGCAAGCGTCTGGCCTGGGTCGTCGACGCCACGGCGCCGCGGCTCGAGGCGCTGCTCAACATGGCGCAGTACTACCGGATGGCGTTCGAGGCGCGCCACGGCGACGATGCCTACGCGCTCGCCAACTGGGGCTATGCGTGCGCGCTGGTGGCGCGGCTCGACCCGCAGGCCCCGGGCAGCGACGCCTGGATCCCCGCGCTGCGGGCGATGCTCGCCGAGCAGACCCGGCGCACCGCGGCGCGGCTGGCCGCCGACCCGGACTTCTGGGCCGCCGCGGGGCTCGGCGATCTGGTGCTGGTCGAGCTGCTGCTCGACGCCGACGATGCCGCGGCCTGCGCGCGCCACGGCGCCGTCATCGCCGGCCACTACCGCGCCGCGGTCGCGCGCGGCGCGAGCCCGCGCAAGGTCGCCTCGGTGCGCGAGAACGTCGATGCGCTGCTCGACCTCACCGCCGCGGGCTGGCCGCCGGCGCTGCACGCCGCGCTGCAGGTCGCGAGGGAGGTGCTGTGATGGCTGCCGATCTGTCCACGACGCCGCTGGCCGCGCTGAGCCCGGACGGGCTCGACCCGCAGTCGCGCATCGCCGAGTTCTTCAAGGTCTACGAGCTGACCAAGAGCGAGACCGCCGACCGGCAGCGCATCGACAACGCGATCCGCGACGCGGCGGTGCTGCGAGCGGCCGTGAACCTGGCGCGCGAGGTGCTGGATCCGGTGCGGCGGCAGTACGGCCGCCTGTCGCCGAACAGCGTCTACCGCAGCCAGGCGCTGGAGCGCGCGCTGAAGAAGAAGCCTTCGACCTGGCTGTCGACCAGCCAGCACGCGCGCGGCCAGGCCTGCGACATCGAGGTGCCGGGCGTGCCGACGCTCGAGCTGGCCGAGTGGTGCGCGAAGAGCCTCGCCGCCTTCGACCAGATCATCTGCGAGTGCTACGACCCGGCCAAGGGGCCCAACTCGGGCTGGGTGCACGTCTCGCTGCTGCCGCCCGGCGCGGGCACCAACCGGCGGCAGCTGCTGAGCTACGTCACCGACCCGGCGACCGGAAGGCTGGTCTACACCGCCGGGCTGCAGGCCAGCACGGACTGAGCGAGGCGGGCGGGCGGTGGGGCGTGAGGCGCCCGCGGGCTGCGCGTCGATCGGCGGCGAGTGGCCGTCATCCTCCGGCGCGGATCGACCGCTCGCGGCCAGAAGCCGACCGTCGCCAACGGCCGCTCAGGGGCCACCGGCAGTGCTCGGCAAGCCGATGTCGCGCAGCGGACAGCCACGTCCGACGGCCACCTGTCTATCGAAGCCGAAGAAACCGTGCGCCGGCGACCTTGGCAGCGCTCTTGTCGAATGTCCAAAGCGGCTGCTCGCCGACCTCGGTCGTCAATGCGATGTGCAGGCAATCGGCGAAATCCGCCGTTCCCTCGCGATAAAGCTGCAGAGCCACTTCCAGGGCGCGTTCCGACTGGAAGGACAACTCAGCCGCCGAGAACAGGTTGGAGAGGACCTGCACGACGTCGTCCTTGACATATCCGAAGCTGGCGCGCAGCACCCACTCCAGTTCGAGCGTCACGGTGACTGGAACGAACAGCGACTGGCCGTCGCCTACGCAGCGGTTGATCAGACGCCTGGCGGCGGCGAGTTGCGCGCTGTCGTCTCGAACGACATAGCGGACCAGCACGTTCGTATCGAGCGCGGGCATGCCGCCCTCAGCGCCAGGGATTCATCTCTTCGACACTCACCCGTTTGCCGTCCGGCGCCTTGAGCATGCCGGCCATGTCCAGAATTGACTTCGTCTTGGCTCTGACGATGATGGTGCCGTCGGGCATCACCGACCAGATGAGACGCGTTCCTGGCTTGGCGTGCACGAAGGCCCGGATGTCGGCCGGGACAGTCGTCTGACCCTTCGAGGTGATGGTGGACTCTGCCATGCGGGCCTCCTTACAGGCAAAAGGATTGTAAGGCGTTCATTCGTCGCGGCCCGGCGAGCCGCTCAGTGCCTTCGGGGGGAGGTGAGCAGCGGCGGCGGTTGGAGGCAGGGCCTCGATCCGACGTACTCAGACCATGGCCCAGACCCAGGGACCGGTTCCAGGCACCGAAATCCCGTCGCCCGTCGTCGCCGGTCAGCAGAGCGTCGGGACGCGTCGCTCGGCCCGTGAGCCGCGACCTGCGCCCCGGAGCTGCCGGGGCCGTGGGCGAGCAGTCACCCAGCGGCGCAGGGCACCCCGCTAGCGCCCGCCGCTCACGTCCAGCAACGCGCCGGTGACGTAGCCCGCGGCGTCGCCGAGAAGCCAGACGATCGCCTCGGCAACCTCGTCGGCGGTGCCGGCGCGCTGCATCGGCACCGTAGGCGCCAGCCGCGCCGCCCGGTCGGGCTGGCCGCCCGAGGCGTGGATGCCCGTGTCGATGATCCCCGGGCGCACTGCGTTGACGCGGACCCCGTCGGCGGCGACCTCGAGCGCGAGGCCGCGCGTGAAGGTGTCGATCGCGGCCTTGCTCGCCGCGTAGTCGACATACTGGCCCGGGGACCCGAGCCGCGCCGCGGCGCTGGAGACGTTGACGATGGCGCCGCCGCGACCACCGCGCCGCGTGCTCATGCGGCGCACCGCCTCGCGCGCGCACAGCATCGGGCCGACGACGTTGACGGTGAACATGCGCTGCAGCCGCGCTTCGGACATCTCGTCGACGCGTGCCGCGACGTCGACCACGCCGGCGTTGTTGACCAGGGCGTCGAGGCGGCCGAACGCGCCGTCGCAGGCCGCGAACAGCGCGAGCACGCCGGCTTCGGTGGCCACGTCGGCCGGCACGGCGAGCGCGCGCCGGCCCAGCGCGCGGACCTCGGCCGCCACGCCCTCGGCCGCCGCCTCGTCGCGCAGGAAACCCACGACCACGTCGAATCCGGCCTGCGCCGCACGGCGCGCAGTGGCTGCGCCGATGCCGCGGCCGGCACCGGTGACGAGGGCGACGCGCGTGTCCACGGCCCGAGTATCGCCGCGCGGCGCTGACGGCGGCCTCGGGTCGCGCTACGCTTGCACCGCCTTGCGCCGACAAAGGATCCGCCTCATGCGCCGACGCCGACTGCTCGCCACGCTCGCGCTGCCGCTGGCTGCGGGTCGCACGCTGGCGCAGGCGCCCGGCGCCGACGCCGCGGCGCGGGAGTCGCGCGCGCCGCCGCTGCCGGCGCCAGGCACGCGGCTCGACGTGCCGTCGATCGTGCGCCTCGACGGCAGCCGCTTCGAGCCTGCCGAGGCCGACGGCCGCGTGCTGGTGCTGTACTGGTGGGCCAGCTGGTGCCCGTTCTGCGCCGTGACCAGCCCGCACGTCGAGCAGCTCTGGCGTGCCGAGCGCGCCCGCGGACTGCAGATGCTGGCCCTGTCGATCGACCGCCGGCCCGAGGACACGAGCGCCTACCTCGCGCGCCGCGGCTACACCTTTCCCTCCGCCTGGGTGACGCCGGCCTTCGAGCAGGCGCTGCCCTCCAGGCCGAGGCCGGGCAGCTCTTTCCCGAGGACGTGGCGGCGCTGGCAAGGCATTTGTGACGCTGTCGCGACGCTGTCGTGAAGGCGCCGCATCATTCCCGAACCAGACCACCCGAATCCCGGAGCTCCGATGCCCAAGGACTTCTCGACGATGGAGGACAGCAACCGGTCCTCGAACCGGAGCATCCACGACGTCAGCAGCCCGGCGCGGCGCACCGTGCTGCGCGGCGGCCTGGGCGCGCTGACCGGCGGGCTGCTCGCGCCACTGGCGGGCGTGACGGCGCTCGGCGGCTCGCTGGCGGGTTGCGCGACCGCGGGAGGCGGCGCGCCCTTGCTCGGCTTCAAGAGCGTCCCGGCCGGCACCGCCGACGCGGTCGTGGTGCCCGAAGGCTATGTCGCGCAGACGCTGGCCGCGTGGGGTGAGCCGGCCGGCCTTTCGGGCGAGGAACACGCCTTCCGGTTCGACGCCGGCAACACCGCCGCGCAGCAGGAGACGCAGCTCGGGATGCACCACGACGGCATCCACTGGTTCCGCCATCCGCTCACGCCGGACAGCAGCAGCGCCGGCCTGCTGGTGATGAACCACGAGTACGCCGACGACGGACTGCTGCACACCGACGGCATGAAGACCTGGAACGCGCAGAAGGTGCGCAAGTCCCAGGCCGCGCATGGCGTCTCGGTGATCGAGGTCGAGCAGAAGAACGGCCGCTGGGAGATCGTCAGCCCGAGCCCGTGGGCGCGCCGCATCACCGCCTACACGCCGGTGGCCGTCAGCGGCCCGGCGGCCGGCCACGCGCTGATGAGGACCGCCGCCGACGCGAGCGGCCGCCGGGTGCTCGGCACGCTGAACAACTGCGCCAGCGGCATCACGCCGTGGGGCACCTACCTGACCTGCGAGGAGAACTTCATCTTCTACTTCAAGGGCCCCGACGAGCCCGATGCCCACCAGCGTCGCTGGGGGCTGCGCAAGGGCGACCCGGTGGGCTACCGCTGGCACGAGCACGACGAACGATTCGACGCGACCAAGCATCCGAACGAGATCAACCGCTTCGGCTGGGTGGTCGAGATCGACCCCTACGACGCCAGCAGCACGCCCGTCAAGCGCACCGCGCTCGGCCGCGCCGCGCACGAAGGCGCGACCGTGGCCGTCACGAAGGACAAGCGCGCAGTCGTCTACATGGGCGAGGACGCGCGCTTCGAGTACATCTACAAGTTCGTCAGCCGCGATGCCATCAGGCCCGGCGGCGCGAAGGCAAACGCCGAACTGCTCGACCACGGCACGCTCTACGTCGCCCGCTTCGAGCCCGACGGCAAGGGGCGCTGGATCCCGCTCGTGCACGGCCAGGGGCCGCTCACCGCGGCCAGCGGTTTCGGCGACCAGGGCGAGGTGGTGGTCAAGACGCGCCAGGCGAGCGACCTGCTCGGCGGGACCAAGATGGACCGCCCCGAGTGGATCGACATCGACACGCAGGGGTGGGTCTACTGCACGCTCACGAACAACAGCAACCGCGGCGGCGCGAACATGCCCGCGGCGGATGCGGCCAACCCGCGCGCCAGCAACACGATGGGCCACATCATCCGCTGGAAGGAGGCGGACGACTTCGACGGCCTGGCCTTCGAGTGGAACCATTTCGTGCTCGCCGGCGACCCGGCCAACGAGCGTGCCGAGGCCAGGGGCAACGTCAAGGGCGACGCCTTCGGCTGCCCCGACGGCCTGTGGACCGACGCGCGCGGCGTGCTCTGGATCCAGACCGACATGTCCACCAGCGCGATGGGCAAGGGCGACCTGGCGCGCCTCGGCAACAACGCGATGCTCGCGGCCGACCCGCGTACCGGCGAAGTCCGCCGCTTCCTCGTCGGCCCGGTCGGCTGCGAGATCACCGGCGCCACGGCCTCGCCGGACGGACGCACGATGTTCATCAACATCCAGCATCCGGGCGAGAGCCCCAGCGAGCGCAGCGACCCCGACAACCCGCGCCGCTTCAGCAACTGGCCCGACCGCCGCGCCGACGGTCGGCCGCGGTCGGCCACGGTGGCGATCCGAAAGGCCGACGGCGGCGTGGTCGGCACCTGAGGCGGGCGGCCGCGCCGACGGGTGCCGCGCAGCGGCGCCGGGTCTACTTCGTCGCGGGGAACGCGAACTCGGCGCCGCGCGCCCTGCCCTCGGGCCAGCGCTGCATCACGCTCTTCTGACGCGTGTAGAAGCGCACGCCCTCCTCGCCGTAGACGTGCATGTCGCCGAACAGGCTGCGCTTCCAGCCGCCGAAGCCGTGCCAGGCCATCGGCACCGGGATCGGCACGTTGATGCCGACCATGCCGGCCTGCACGCGGCGCGCGAACTCGCGCGCGGTGCGGCCATCGGCGGTGAAGCAGGCCACGCCGTTGCCGTACTCGTGCGCGTCGACCAGCGCCAGCGCCTCGGCCATGTCCTTCACGCGAACGCAGGCAAGCACGGGGCCGAAGATCTCCTCGCGGTAGATGCGCATCGCCGGCGTGACGTGGTCGAACAGCGTGGCGCCGGTGAAGAAGCCGCCCTCGCGACCGGGCACCACGAGGCCGCGGCCGTCGACGACGAGCGTCGCGCCTTCCTCGGCGCCGAGCCCGATCAGGCGCTCGATGCGGTCGCGCGCCTCGCGCGTGACGATCGGGCCCATCTCGGCGCCCGGCGTCGTGCCGTCGGCCACGCGCACGGCGCGCGCGCGCTCGGCCAGGCGCGGGACGATGCGGTCGGCGACGTCGCCGACCAGCACCGCGACGCTCACCGCCATGCAGCGCTCGCCGGCCGAGCCGTAGGCGCTGCCGATCAGCGCGTCGACGGCCTGGTCGAGATCGGCGTCGGGCATGACGACGAGGTGGTTCTTCGCGCCGCCGAGCGCCTGCACGCGCTTGCCATGGCGGGCCGCGGTCTCGTAGATGGCCTGCGCGACCGCGGTCGAGCCCACGAAGCTCACCGCCTTCACGTCGGGATGCGCGAGCAGCGCGTCGACCGCCTCCCGGTCGCCCTGCACGACGTTGAAGACACCGTCGGGCAGCCCGGCGCGCTGGAGAAGCTCGGCCATCAGGATCGACGGACTCGGGTCGCGCTCGCTCGGCTTGAGGACGAAGGCGTTGCCGCAGGCGAGCGCGAGCGGGAACATCCACAGCGGCACCATGCAGGGGAAGTTGAACGGCGTGATGCCGGCGACCACGCCGAGAGGCTGGCGCAGCGTCCAGTTGTCGATGCCGGCCGAGACCTGGTCGGTGTGGTCGCCCTTGAGCAGCTGCGGCGCGCCGCAGGCGAACTCGACGATCTCGATGCCGCGCATCACCTCGCCCTGCGCATCGGCCAGCACCTTGCCGTGCTCGGCGGTGAGCATCGCGGCCAGCACGTCCCGGTGCTCGTGCAGCAGCGCGAGGAAGGCCCCGAGCACGCGCGCGCGCTGCAGCGGCGGCGTCCCGGCCCAGGCCGGCTGCGCGGCGCGCGCCGCCGCCACCGCGGCGGCCACCTCGTCGGCGCCGCCGAGCCGCACCTGACGCGCGACCCGCCCGGTGGCCGGATTCCACACCGCCTGCGATCGCCCGCCCGAGGCGCGGCGCGCGCCGCCGATCCAGTGCGGCACGTCGTGTCCGGAGGCGGGGGCGGCGGGGGCGGCGGGGGCGGTGATCATGTCGGTCGTCTCCTTCGGTTCGGCGCCGGCCATCGCGAGCGGCCGTGGGTTGGATCGTAGCGCCGACGCCCGGGGCGGGCCGCCCGCCGATTGACAGGCGGGCCCGACTCCGGGCACATTGTGTTTAAACGCATGAACCGATCGACCCGGATCACGCCCGAGCGCGTCGCCGGCACCTTCGCGGCGTGCACGCCGCTGTTCTTCGCGCTCAGCGAGGTGCCGCGCCAGCAGATCGTGCTGCTGCTGACCGTTCATCCTTCGCTGAACGTGTCGCAGCTCGCCGAGCGGCTGCCGCTGTCGCGACCGGCCATCTCGCACCACCTCAAGATCCTGCGCCAGGCCGGACTGGTGGCGCTGCGCCAGTCGGGCACGGAGAACCACTACTCGCTGACCCCGGCCGAGGCCGTGGGGCTCCTCGAGCGGTTCGTCGCGGAACTTCGTGCGCGATCGCCCGCGGGCGAATGAAAAAAAGGGCCCGCCGTCGCCGGCGGGCCTTCGCAAGCCCTCGGATGAGGGCGTCGTTGGGATCGTGCGACGCCTGCCCGCATTGCGGGCCGCCCGTCGTCGATACCGGGCACTCTATGGGCGGCGTCGGCTCCGGCGCCATCCCCACGACGTGGGATGGCGCTCGGCCCCGACAATGCGCGAATGGCCTCGCCCGACCTGCCCCCGCTTGCCGACAGCGACATCGAGGCGCTGCAGCGACGGCTCGACGCGCTGCCGGCGCCGCTCGAGCCCCTGGACACCAGCGCGCTCGACGGATTCCTTTGCGGCGTCGTGCTCCAGCCACGTGCGCTGCCGGTCGACCTCTGGCTGCGCTACGCGACCGACGTCGAGGGCAGGCCGCTGCCCGGCGGAGTCGATGCACGGCCGCTTCACGCGCTGGTGCGCCGCCGGCACGCCGAGATCGCGCGCGCGGTGGCGCGCCGCGACTGGTTCGATCCCTGGATCTATGCGCTCGACGGCGACGCCACGCCTTCCGAGTCGGTGGCGCCCTGGGTCGCCGGGTTCGCGCTCGCGATGGAGCGCTTCCCGGCTCTGCTCGAGCTCGACGACGAAGCGCTGATCGAGCCGCTCGCGCTGCTCTACCTGCACCTCGATCCCGACGACCTGCAGGACGCCGACGCGATCGCCGCCGTCATCGCCTCGCTGGAGCCACCCGCCGATCTGGCCGAGGCGGTGCAGGACGTGGTGCAGGCGGTGATGCTGATCGCCGACGTGGCTGCTCCGCGCGCGCCGTCGCGCACCCCGCCGCGTCACGCCGCGTCGCGTCGCCGCCGGTGACCCGCGTCAGGCGCCGCGCGATCGCCACGGCTGCGCCGGAGATTCCCTCCAATTCAGGATGGCATGCGGCACGGTGCGGCCCGACACTTCGGGCACCGTCGATCGAGGAACCGCGCCATGCCCAGGCCCACGCTGCAATCCCCGCGCTGGCTGCGCGCCCGTCGTGCGCCGGTGCCCGCGGCGCCGGAGCCGGCCGACCACGGCACGGCGTTCGGCCTGGAACTGGTCTACGACATGGACGACGCCGAACCGCCGGGGACCGCCGAGTCGGCGCAGCTGCCCGCTCGCCGCCCCTGGTGGCGGCGCTGGCCGGCGCGACGCGCTGCCGCGGCTTGACCGCCGTGTTTCTGGCGCAGACGCCTCGATCGCTTTCGAGACGGCAGGTGCGCTAGAAAGACCCTGCGGTCGCATCGCGTACCGGGCGGCCTATCATCCCGGCATGGCGAAGCTCTCGTTCCGTGAACAGGTGCTGCGCGTTCGCGAAGACGCGATCGTGCAGTCGGTCAACCGCCTGCTGGCCGAGAAGGGCTTCGACCTGATGACCGTCGACGAGGTCGCGGCCGACGTCGGCATCGCGAAGGCGAGCCTCTACAAGCACTTCCCGTCGAAGGAGGCCCTCGCCGCGGCGGCGATGGTTCGTCTGCTGCAGCGCGCGGCAGCGGTCGTCGAGCAGCAGGCGGCGCGGTCCGAGGCCGCTCCGTTCGACCGGCTGCAGGCCGTGATCCGCTGGACCCTCGAAGTGCAGCTTGCCGGCGAGATGCCGTCGCTGCCGTCGCAGAACTCGACGCTGCGCGCCGAGCTGATGGGCAACCGCGAGTACATCGACCTGCTGATGCAGGTGAGCGACCGGCTCGGAGAGTGGATCGTCGCCGCGCAGGGCGACGGCTCGATCGACGGCAGGCTGCCGCCCGAGGTCGTCCTCTACACGATCTACGCCCGAGCCTGCGACCCGGTGCCCAGCTTCCTCAAGGCCGGCGGCCAGTTCGACGACGGGGAGATCGTCGATCTGGTGATGCGCACCTGCCTGAACGGCATCGCCCGCCGCGACTGAAGATCGGGCCACGTCAGCCGTCGTCGCCCCTCACGTGGCTCCACCAGGGGTAGAGATACGGACGCAGCGGCGGCATCGCGAGCCCGGGGTGGTCGAGCATCACGTCGCGCCGCCAGTGGTGCAGCTTGTAGGGCACGTAGGCGAGCAACAGGCGGGCGGCCTGGCGGACGAGGGCGACGCGCTCGGGGCCGTCGGGCAGCACGAGCTGGCGCGCATACAGCGCGTCGAACGCTGCGAGCTCGAAGCGCGCGTCGTTGAAGTAGCCGATGTTGGTCGACAGTCCCTGGCCCAGGAAGGCGTCGGCGTCGGGTGACCCGCTGCCGAAGGTCGCCGCCGCCATGGTGAAGCGGCCGCTGTCGAGCGCGGCGTAGAGCGCGTCGAGCTGGACCGTCCGCACGCGCAGCGACAGGCCGGCCGCGCCCAGCCAGCGCTGCCACAGTTCGTCTCGCTGGCGCAGATCGCCGACGCTGAGCAGCTCGAGCCGCAGCGGCTGGCCGTCGGGGCGTTCACGCCAGCCGTCGCCATCGCGGTCGACGAAGCCGTGGAGGTCCAGCAGCGCACGCGCGCGCGCCGGCGACGGTGCGCCCATCTCGGTAACGAGCGCCGGGTCGTAGCCCGCCGCGCCCGGCGGCACCGCCGACTGCGCCGGCACGCCCAGCCCGCCGGCGGTGATCGCGAGCGCCCGCGTGCTGTCGAACAGCAGGCCGATGGCCCGCCGCAGCGCCACCTGTGCCGGCCCGAGCCCGCCGACGACCGGGTCGCGCAGGTTGAACGCCGTGTAGGCCAGCGCCGGCCGCACGCTGGCGCGCACCCGGACCCCCCGCCGCACGAGGTAGGGCGCGAGCTGGCCGCCGGGCAAGGCCACGTCGGCAAAGGCGCCGGGCACGCGCACGGTGTCCAGGTCGCCGCGCAGGAACGCCAGCCAGCGCGGCTGGTCGGCCGCGATCACCTTTGCCTCGACCCGTTGCAGCCACGGCGGGTCGCGATGGGCCGGGTTGCGCCTCAGCACGATGCGCGAGCCGCGACGCCACTCGTGCAGGACGAACGGGCCGGTGCCGACCGGGTGCTCGCCGATGCGCTCGCCGTAGTGCTCGACGACCTCGCGCGCCACCGCGGCCATGAGCGTGCCGATCATCAAGCGTTCGAAGCGCGGCGCCGGCCGCTCGAGCGTGACCTGCAGCGTGAAGCGGTCCGGCAGCGCGAGCCCGGGCACCGGGAGGTCGTAGAACGGCAGCGCGCGGTCGGCCTTCGCGCGCTCGCGCAGTTCGCGCATCCCCAGCGGCCAGTTGTCGGCCAGCGCGACGAGTTGCACCCCGCGCCCGCGGGGGTCCAGCGTGCGGCGCAGCGCGTACGCGTGGTCGGCGGCGGTCAGCTCGCGCGGCCGCCCTCCGAACGCGGCGTCGGGCGTGAAGAAGATGCCGGGACGCACCCGCAGCGTCCAGCGGCGGTAGTCGGCCGAGTGCTCGGGCAGCGCAACCAGCGTGCACGGCGTCAGCCGAAGCTCGTCGGCGGACGACGGGTCCGCCCTCAGCGGCGGCTCGAGGATGTGCTCGGTGATCTCCGCCGAGACCTGGTCGACCTGCTGCACCGGGTCGAAGTTGCTCTCCGGGGCCTCGAGGGCATAGCGGAGCACTCGCTCGGGCCCCTCCGCGCGAAGGGCCTGCGCGGCACGCGCCCGCTCAGGCAGCAGCCCGGCGGCGGCGCTGGCGCCGAGCAGCAGCGCGCGGCGTTCAAGGCCCCAGGCGGGCACCGACGACATCGTGGTGTGCAGGGCGCGGCACTTGCCGAGCTCCAACGGGCGCTGCGGGCTGCGGGCCGTCGTCAAGACGCAAGGCGAGGCGCCCCGCGCAGAGGGGCGCCGTCCATCCTTCCCCGCGCCTTCAGCGGATCAGCAGCACCGGCGTGCTGCAATGGGCCATCACCTTGGTGGCGACCGAGCCCATGACCAGGTTGCCGAGCGCGCTCTGGCCGTGCGAGCCCATGACGATGAGATCGAACTCGCCCTTCTGCGCCGTGGCGGCGATGGTGTCGGCCGCATGCCCGACCTTTCCGGAGAACGCGGCCTTGACGCCCTGGCGGGCGAAGAACTGGCGGATCGGCTTGAACACCTTCTCGGCCTCGTCGTCGTAGTAGGCCTTGAGCACCGCCTTGTCGATCACCGAGGCGGCACGCGGCGTCACCGCGGGCACCACCGTCAGCACGGTGTAGTCGTGCTTGCCGCCGAGCCACTCGTCGTGGGCGGCAAGGTAGGCGAGCATCTTCTTCGTGTAGCTGCTGCCGTCGACGGGTACCAGGATCTTCACGGTCGATCTCCTCTCTGATGGGTGTGCCGCGCGGGCGCGCCGGCCCGAGGAGGATTGTGACCGCTGGCGCCGTCGGCGCCGCTCGCAGCCCTTGGTCAGGGCATGGCCAGGTCGATCAGCCGGCCCGGGTCGAAGCCGTCGGCTTCGCCCTTGGCCACGAGGCCGCGCGCCTGGCAGACCACGCGCGTCGGCCGCCGGCCGGCGCGCTCGACGAGGTAGTCGTGGCGGCAGTGCAGATGACCGTGCAGCCACAGGTCGGCCCGCGCCAGAAGGTCGTCGTCGGCGTTGCAGAAGCTGGCCGTCGCGGCCTGCGCGCCGTACCTCGGGTCGGCGCTGCGCAGGCTCGGCGCGAAGTGCGTCACCGCCACCGTCGCGTCCCACGCGGCGGCGGGCGGCCTGCAAAGCTCGCCCTCGAGCCATGCGCGGCAGGCCAGCCCTTCGCTGCGCACCGCATCGGCGTCGAACAGC
>JALORQ010000126.1 GCA_025458805.1 Rubrivivax sp. | reverse complement strand
GGCATCAGGTCGATGTCCTTCTGCACTTCCTTCTCGGTGAACTTGCGGCCGATCAGCCGCTTCACCGCGTACAGCGTGTTGCGCGGGTTCGTCACCGCCTGGCGCTTGGCGCTGGCGCCGACGAGGATCTCGCCGTCCTCCTGGTAGGCCACGATGGACGGCGTGGTGCGCGCACCCTCGCTGTTCTCGATGACCTTGGTGGAGTTGCCCTCCATGATGGCTACGCACGAATTCGTGGTGCCGAGGTCGATGCCGATGATCTTTCCCATGTTCGTTGGCTCCTGGGGCTGGATTCCCTTGGTGTCGATGTGCGGATGCGGCGCCGTCTTTCAAGCGCCGGCGAGGCCGGCCGCGGTCACTTGGGCGCGGCGACCGTGACGAGCGCCGGCCGCAGCACGCGCTCGGCGATCAGGTAGCCCTTCTGCAGCACCGCCACGACGGTGTTGGCGTCCTGGTCGGCGGGCACGACGCTGATCGCCTGGTGCTGGTGCGGGTCGAACTTCGTTCCCGTCGGGGGCGCGATCGCGACCACCTTGTGGCGTTCGAGCGCGGCAGTGAGTTGGCGCAGCGTGGCGTGCACGCCCTCGAGCAACTGCTCGGGCGTCGCGCTCTGGATGGCGATGGCGGCCTCGAGGCTGTCCTTCACCGGCAGCAAGCTCTCGGCGAAGCTCTCGACGGCGAACTTGCGTGCCTTCGCGATCTCCTCCTCGGCGCGGCGGCGGATGTTCTCCGCCTCGGCCTTGGAACGGAGGTAGGCGTCGGCGACCTCGGCGTGTCGCGCCTCGAGTTCGGCCAGGCGCGCCTCGGCGCCGGGGGCTGCAGCCGCTTCGGCGGCCGCCGGGGCCGCCGGGGCGGCATCGGGAGTGTCGGGCTTCTGGGGTTCGGCGTTCATGGGCGACGAAAGCTAATGCGCGACGGACATGGGGACATTCCGTCGCACTTCAAGAGGGTGGTGTTCGCGACAGCGTTGCCCCTGGGGGCAGGCGCGGCGTCCGCCGCGCACGTCAACCTCCGTCTTCGAGGCTCGCGCTCCAGCGCTGCCAGTCTGCCAGCCGACGGCGGTCGCGCTTGGTCGGCCGCCCCTGGGCGATCGTGTCCGCGGGCTCGGCGCCGATGCGTCGCTGCTCCGCGGCGCGCGCTCTCGCCGCCACGCTCTCGGGCGTCTCGGCGTAGAGTCGCTGCGCTTCTGCCGCGGGGCCACGCGCCTGTGCGAGGGCGAGCACCTTCACCTCGCGCTCGAGCGGGCCCTGGCGCACACGAACGAGCTCACCGCCACGCAGCTCGCGCGCCGGCTTGACCGCATGGCCATCCACGTGGACGCGGCCCTGGGTCACCGCCTCGGCCGCGAGCGAGCGGGTCTTGTAGAAGCGGGCGACCCAGAGCCACTTGTCCAGCCTCATCCCCTGACCGACCACCGTCGCCGTCCTCCGTGTCGCGCCACTGGCGTCGCCGTCATCGGCTGCCTGTGGCCAGCGGCAGCCTGACCACCGCGTCGAGCCCGGCCGGTGCGCCGTCCGCGCCCCGGCGATTCTCGAGCGCGATGCTGCCGCCGAGCGACGCCACGATCTCGCGGCAGATCGCCAGCCCGAGGCCCGAGCCGCTCAGCTGGTGCCCGGCCGCGAACGGCTGGAACAGCCGCTGCCGCTGCTCCTCGACGATGCCGGGCCCGTCGTCGGCCACCGTCAGCATCGCCTCGCCCGCGTCGACCGACAGCCGCACCTGCAGCCGGCCGCCGTCGCGGCCGTGCTTGATCGCGTTGTGCAGCAGGTTGCGGGTCAGTTCCCGGAGCGACCACTCGTGCCCGCGTAGCGGCGTGGCAGTCAGCTCGAGCTCGAAGTCGAGGCGGTGCTCCACGATGAGCGCCGACAGCTCGAGCGCGACGGCGCGCGCGACGGGCGCCCAGTCGACGACTGGCGGGTCGCCCTGCTGGCGCAGCTGCTCGACCTTGGCCAGCGCGAGCATCTGGTTGGCCAGCGCCGTGGCGCTGTCGACGGTGGCGTCGATCTCGGCCAGCGCGACGGCCGGGTCGACGTCGCCGCGACGGGCCGACTGCACCTGCGCCTTCAGCACCGCCAGCGGCGTGCGCAGCTGGTGCGAGGCGTCGCGAACGAAGCGCTTGCGGTGCTCGAGCAGGTGGGCCAGCCGCAGCATCACGCCGTTGGTCGCATCGAGCAGCGGCTGCAGTTCGCGCGGCGCGGCGCCGGCGTCGATGGGTGACAGGTCGGCCTCGTCGCGCGCGGCGAGCCGCGCGCTCAGCTCGCGCACCGGCCGCGTCGCGCGCTGCACGACGAGAACGACGACCACCGCGATCAGGGCCAGGAGCGCCGCCTGGCGCCACAGCGTGTCGAACAGCAGCCGGCGCGCCAGCGTCTGGCGCAGCTCCAGCGTCTCGGCGACCTGGATCGTCGCCATGCCCTGGCCTCCGACGCCGGCCACCGGCTGCAGCAGCACGGCCACGCGCACCGGCTCGCCGCGGTAGCGGTCGTCGTAGAAGTGCACGAGCGCGGCATAGACGTTCTGCGTCGGCAGCGGCCCGGTCCACGGCGGCAGGTCGGCGAAGCCCGAGACCATCTCGCCGGCGAATCCGGTCACCCGGTAGAAGATGCGGCTGCGGTTGTCGGCCTCGAACGCCTCGAGCGCCGAGTAGGGCACGTTCGATCTCAGCTCCGCGGCCTCGCCGTGGCCCGCCACCTCGAGCAGCTCGCCGATCGACTTCGCCGACGCGAGCAGCGTGCGGTCGTAGGCGGTGTCCGCCGCCTGCAGCGCCTGCCGGTAGAGCACGTAGGCATTCAGCGCGACGACCACCGCCACCGGCACCAGGATGCCGCTCAGCAGGTAGCGGCGCAGCGAGATCCGGCGCGGCGGCATCGGTTCAGGCCGCCGCCTTCAGCAGGTAGCCCAGCCCGCGCAGCGTGACGAGCTGCGTTCCGGTGCCGGCGAGCCGCTTGCGCAGCCTGTAGGCGACGACCTCGATCGCTTCGGGCTGCACGTCGGGCTCGCCGGGGAAGACGGTCTCGAACAGCCGCTCCTTGGGGACCGCGTGGCCGGGGCGGGCCAGCAGCGCGCGCAGCAGCGCCGCCTCGCGTGGCGCCAGCTCGAGCGGCTCGCCGTGCAGGCAGACGGCACCGCTCGCCGCGTCTGTGCGCAGGCCGCAGAAGGCGGCCGGCTCGCCGGCGGCTGCCGCGCCCGCGCGCCGCGCGAGCGCGCGCACCCGGGCCTCGAGCTCGTCGAGGTCGAAGGGCTTGGCGAGGTAGTCGTCGGCGCCGGAATTGAGCCCGAGGACGCGGTCGCCCACCGTGCCGCGCGCAGTGAGGACGAGCACCGGGGTGTCGAGACCCTCGGCACGCGCACGGGACAACACCTGCAGGCCGTCGAGGCCGGGCAGGCTGAGGTCGAGCAGCACCACGTCGGGCACCGCGGCGCGCCAGCGGTCGAGCGCACGGGCACCGTCGCCGCAGGTGACGACGAGCATGCCGCGCCGCTCGAAGCTGCGCTGCAGCGTCGCCTGCATCGCCGCGTTGTCCTCGATCAGCAGCAGCTTCATCCGGACACGTTAGCAGGCCCGCGGCGCGCGCCATGCCTCGGTGAAACCCCGGGGGCGACGGACAGCCGATTGACAGCGCACCCGACGAAGATCGCAGCGTTCCGACGATCCCCCGACGACACCCCGAGGAGACAACCGATGCGACGCGACACCTTCCTCCGCACGCTGGTCGCCCTGACGGCGGCCGGTGCGCTGCCGACCCTGGCCCAGGCCGGCGTCAACCTGAAGATGATGATTCCCGCCAATCCCGGGGGCGGCTGGGACAGCACCGGGCGTGCCCTCGGCAAGGCGCTCCAGGAGGCCGGCGTGGCGGCGTCGGTGACCTACGAGAACAAGGGCGGTGCCGCCGGCGCGATCGGTCTGGCGCAGTTCTACAACGCGCAGCGCGGCGACCCGAACGCGATGATGGTGATGGGCGCGGTCATGCTCGGCGGCATCATCACCGGCAAGCCGCCCGTGTCGGTGACGCAGGTCACCCCGATCGCGAGGCTGACGAGCGAGTACAACGTCTTCGTGCTGCCCGCGAACTCCCCCTTCAAGACCATGGGCGAGGTGGTCGAGCAGTTGAAGAAGGACCCCGGCAGCGTGAAGTGGGGCGGTGGTTCGCGCGGCTCGACCGAGCACATCGCCGCGGCGATGATCGCGCGCGCGGCCGGCGTCGACGCTGCGAAGATCAACTACGTCCCGTTCCGCGGCGGCGGCGAGGCGACGGCAGCGATCCTCGGCGGCAACGTCACGATCGGCGGCAGCGGCTACAGCGAGTTCCAGCAGTACGTCGAGGCCGGCCGCATGCGGGCGATCGCGGTGACGTCGGAGCAGCGCATCAAGGGCATCGCGGTGCCGACGCTCAAGGAGCAGGGCCTCGATGTCGTCATCGGCAACTGGCGCGGCGTCTACGGCGCTGCCGGGATCAGCGATGCGCAGCGCCAGGCGCTGGTCGAGATGATCGTCAAGGCCACGAAGACCAAGTCCTGGCAGGAGTCGCTCGACAAGAACGGCTGGACCCCGGCGCTGCTGACGGGCAAGGAGTTCGCCGACTTCGTGGATCGCGACTTCGCGCTGCTGCGCGCCACGATGGTCAAGGCCGGCATGGTCTGAGCGTCCCGGCCACCGGCGCCCGTGGTCGGCCCTCGCCCGTTCGACCGCCGCGTGCGGACATGCTGAGGGGGCCGAGGCGGCCCCTGGGTGCGTACCCGGAGACCGTTCGATGAACGACGACCCCCCGGCCCCGTCCTGGCCGCAGTTCGCGATCGGCGCGGCCGTGCTCGGCGTGGCCGCGGTCCTGGCCTACGGCGCGGCCGCGATTCCGTCGGATGCGGGCTATGCCGGCGTCGGTCCGGATTTCCTGCCGTGGGTGGTCTCGGTCGCGCTGGCCGCCTGCGGTCTTTGGCTCATGCTCGAGGCGCGCCGGGGCGGCTTCCGCGATCTCGACCCGCCGTCGGGTGCGGCGCAGGGGGACTGGGGCGCGCTGGCCTGGGTCGCGTCCGGCATCGTCGTCAACGCGCTGCTGATCGAGCGCATCGGCTTCGTGCTGGCCTGTGCGCTGTGCTACGCGCTGGCGGTGCGCGGGCTGCGCAGTGCCGAGGGCCGGCCCGCCGGCGGACCGCGCCGCACCGCGGCCGATGCCGCGACCGGGATCGCCATCGCGGCGCCGGTCTTCTGGCTGTTCACGAAGGTGTTGTCGGTCAGCCTGCCCGGACTCACCGGGACCGGCTGGCTCTGAACGGGCCGGCCCTGCACCATGGACCTCTGGACGCAGCTTCTCGGCGGCTTCGCCACGGCCGCCACGCCGGTCAACCTGCTGTGGGCCTTCGTCGGCTGCGCCGTCGGCACGGCGATCGGCGTGCTGCCCGGGCTGGGTCCGGCGGTGACCGTGGCGATGCTGCTGCCGATCACGGCCCAGGTCGAGCCGACGGCGTCGATGATCTTCTTCTGCGGCATCTACTACGGCGCCATGTACGGCGGGTCGACGACGTCGATCCTGCTCAACACGCCCGGCGAGACGGGCACGATGGTGACCGCGCTCGAGGGTTTCAAGATGGCCAAGAGCGGCCGCGCCGGCGCGGCGCTGGCCACCGCGGCCATCGGGTCGTTCGTCGCGGGCACCATCGCCACCGTGCTGGTGACGCTGTTCGCGCCGGTCGTCGCCGAGTACGCCGTGCAGCTCGGCCCCCCGGAGTACTTCTGCCTGATGCTGCTGGCGTTCACGACCGTCAGCGCGGTGCTCGGCAAGAGCGCGCTGCGCGGGATGACCTCGCTGTTCGCCGGCGTGGCGCTGGGCCTGGTCGGCATCGACCAGATCACCGCGCAGGTGCGCTACACGGGCGGCGTCCCCGAGTTCATGGACGGCATCGAGGTCGTGCTGGTCGCGGTGGGGCTGTTCGCGGTCGGCGAGTGCCTCTACAACGCGCTCTACGAGGGCCGCAGCGTCTCGAGCCTGAACCGCATGACCCGGGTCCACATGACACGCACCGAATGGCGCCGCTCGTGGCCGGCGTGGCTGCGCGGCACCTTCATCGGCTTTCCATTCGGCACCATCCCGGCCGGCGGGTCGGAGATCCCGACCTTCCTCAGCTATGCCACCGAGCGCAAGCTGAGCGCGCACAAGGACGAGTTCGGCACGAGCGGCGCGATCGAGGGCGTGGCCGGTCCGGAGGCGGCCAACAACTCGTCGGTCACGGCGACGCTGGTGCCGCTGCTCACGCTGGGCATCCCGACCTCGGTGACCGCGGCGATCCTGCTGAGCGCGCTGCAGAACTACGGCATCAACGCGGGCCCGCAGCTCTTCCAGACCTCGTCGACGCTGGTCTGGGCGCTGATCGCGAGCCTGTACATCGGCAACGTCATGCTGCTCGTGCTCAACCTGCCGCTGGTCGGGCTGTGGGTCAAGCTGCTGAAGATCCCGAAGGCGCCGCTCTATGCCGGCATCCTGATCTTCGCCACGGTGGGGGTCTACGGCATGCGGCAGAGCGCCTTCGACCTGTACGTGATGCTGGCGCTGGGGCTGCTCGGCGTCGTGATGCGGCGCTTCGACTTCCCGACCGCGCCCGTCATCGTCGGCCTGATCCTCGGCCCGCTGGCCGAGGCCCAGATGCGCAACGCGCTGTCGATCGGGGAGGGGCGCTGGAGCGTCTTCTTCGAGCGCCCCGTGTCGGTCTTCCTGCTCGTCTGCGTCGTGCTGGTGATCGTGACGCCCCGCCTGCTGGCGTGGCGGCGCCGCGCCTGAGGCGCCCGCGTCAGAAGCGGTCGAGCACGCCGCCGGCGCTGGCGCTTGCGGCGTTGCGAGCGAACTTCGCGAGCACGCCCCGCGTGTAGCGCGGCGGCGGCGGCGACCACGCGGCGCGCCGGCGAGCGAGCTCGGCGTCGTCGACGTGCAGTTCGAGCAGCAGGCTGTGGGCGTCGATCGTGATGCGGTCGCCTTCCTGCACGAGCGCGATCGTGCCGCCCTCGAAGGCCTCCGGCGCGACGTGGCCGACGACCATGCCCCAGGTCCCGCCCGAGAAGCGCCCGTCGGTGATCAGCCCCACCGACTCGCCCAGGCCCTGGCCGATCAGCGCGCTGGTCGGCGCCAGCATCTCGGGCATCCCCGGACCGCCGCGCGGGCCGAGGTAGCGCAGCACCATCACGTCGCCGGCCTTGATGCGACCTTCCATGATCGCGGACAGCGCGGACTGCTCGTCGTCGAAGACGCGCGCCGGCCCGGTGATGACCGGATTCTTCAGGCCGGTGATCTTGGCCACGCTGCCGTCGGGAGACAGGTTGCCCTTGAGGATCGCGAGATGGCCCTCGGCATAGATCGGGTTCGCGACCGGCCGGATGACGTCCTGGTCCGCGCGCAGCGGCGGCGCGTCGGCCAGGTTCTCGGCCACGGTCTTGCCGGTGATCGTCATGCAGTGGCCGTGCAGCAGCCCGCCGTCGAGCAGCACCTTCATCACCGCCGGGATGCCGCCCGCGCGCTGCAGGTCGATGGCCAGGTAACGGCCGCTGGGCTTGAGGTCGCACAGCACCGGCACCTTGCGCCGCATGCGCTCGAAGTCGTCGATCGTCCACTCGACCCCGGCGCAGTGCGCGATCGCGAGGAAGTGCAGCACCGCGTTCGTCGACCCGCCGGTGGCCATGATCACGGCGACCGCGTTCTCGATGGCCTCGCGCGTGACGATGTCGCGCGGCTTCAGGTCGCGCTTGACGGCCTCGACGAGCACGCGCGCCGCCTCCTTGGTGTACGCGGTGATCGGGTCCTCGACGTTGGCCAGCGTCGACGACCCCGGCAGGCTCATGCCGAGCGCCTCGAAGGCGCTGCTCATCGTGTTGGCGGTATACATGCCGCCGCAGGATCCGCTGCCGGGGATCGCCCGGCGCTCGATCTGGCAGAAGTCCTCCTCGCTCATGCGGCCGGCGCTGAACTGGCCGACCGCCTCGAAGACGCTGACGATGTTGAGGTCCTGGCCCTTGTAGTGGCCGGGCAGGATGGTGCCGCCGTAGACGAAGATGCCCGGCACGTTGGCGCGCAGCATGCCCATCATCGCGCCGGGCATGTTCTTGTCGCAGCCGCCGATGGTGACCACGCCGTCCATCCACTGGCCGCCCACGCAGGTCTCGATGCAGTCCGCGATGACCTCGCGCGACACCAGGCTGTACTTCATCCCCTCGGTGCCCATCGCCATGCCGTCGCTGATGGTCGGCGTGCCGAAGACCTGCGCGTTGGCCCCGGCCTCCTTCAGCCCGGCAACGGCCGCGTCGGCCAGCTTCTGCAGGCCCGAGTTGCACGGCGTGATCGTCGAGTGCGCGTTGGCCACGCCGATCATCGGCTTGCCGAAGTCGCCCTCGGTGTAGCCCATGCCGTAGAACATCGAGCGGTTGGGCGCACGGGCGACTCCCTCGGTGATGTTCTTCGAGCGGCGATTCCAGGCCATGGCGGCTCCTCGGGGCAGGCGGCGGGGCCCGCATTCTGCAATACGCCGTCTCCGGCTCCGGCGGCGCGCCCGCGGCGACAATCGACGCCCCCGTCGCGGAGCCCGTCCCGATGCTCGTGCATCCCCAGTTCGACCCGGTCGCCATCGCGCTCGGTCCCGTGCAGATCCACTGGTACGGGCTGACCTACCTCGTCGCCTTCGGGCTCTTCCTCTGGCTCGCCGGGGTGCGGGCCGCGCGTTCGCCCTTCGCCGAGGCGGGCTGGACGCGCCGCGACGTGGAGGACCTGCTGTTCTGGGGCGTCGTCGGGGTGGTGGTCGGCGGCCGCATCGGCTAC
>JALORQ010000125.1 GCA_025458805.1 Rubrivivax sp. | reverse complement strand
CGCGTCTTCATCGACAGCGAATCCTTGCCCACCGGGATGCCGATGCCGAGCCGCGGGCACAGCTCGAGGCCGACCGCGCGCACGGTGTCGTACAGCGCCGCGTCCTCGCCGGGCTCGCCGCAGGCCGCCATCCAGTTGGCGCTCAGCTTGACGCGAGAGAGCTCGATCGGCGCCGCGAGCAGATTGGTGATCGCCTCGGCCACCGCCATGCGCCCGGAGGCCGGCGCATCGAGCGCGGCGAGCGGCATGCGCTCGCCCATCGCCATCGCCTCGCCGCGAAGCCCGACGAAGTCGGCCAGCGTGACCGCACAGTCGGCCACCGGCACCTGCCACGGGCCGACCATCGGGTCGCGATGGCTGAGGCCGCCCACGGTGCGGTCGCCGATGGTGACGAGAAAGCGCTTGCTCGCCACCGTCGGGTGGCGCAGCACCGCGACGCAGACCTCGTCCAGCGCCACGCCCGTGAGATCCAGCGGCGCCCCGCTGCGCGCGACGCGGGCGACGTCGCGGTGCATGCGCGGCGGCTTGCCGAGCAGCACGTCCATCGGCATGTCGATCAGCCGCTCGCCGCCGGGCCCGTCCTCGAGCACGAGCCGGCGCTCGGCGGTCGCGACGCCGACCACCGCGAAAGGACAGCGCTCGCGCTCGCACATCTGCTCGAACAGCGGCAGCAGCACCGGGTCGAGCGCGAGCACGTAGCGCTCCTGGCTCTCGTTGCACCACACCTCCTTCGGCGCGAGCCCGCTCTCCTCGACCGGCACGCGGCGCAGGTCGAAGACTGCCCCCAGGCCGGCGCCGTCGACCAGCTCGGGGAAGGCATTGCTCAGCCCGCCGGCACCGACGTCGTGGATCGCCAGCACCGGGTTGCCGTCGCCGAGGGCCTGGCAGTGGTTGATGACCTCCTGCGCGCGGCGCTGCATCTCGGGGTTGCCGCGCTGGACCGAGTCGAAGTCGAGCGCTGCGGTGTTGCTGCCCGCCGCCATCGAACTCGCGGCGCCGCCGCCCATGCCGATACGCATGCCGGGCCCGCCCAGCTGCACCAGCAGCGTGCCGGGGCCGAAGCGCCGCTTGGCGGTCTGCCCCGCCTCGATCGCCCCCAGCCCGCCGGCGATCATGATCGGCTTGTGATAGCCGCGCCGCACGCCCGCGACCGTCATCTCGAAGACGCGGAAGAAGCCGCCCAGGTTCGGACGCCCGAACTCGTTGTTGAACGCGGCGCCCCCGAGAGGTCCGTCGATCATGATCTGCAGCGGGCTGGCGATGTGCGCCGGGCGTCCGACCGGATCGCGCTCCCACGGCTCGTCGGTGCCGGGCAGGTGCAGGTTCGAGACGGCAAAGCCGGTGAGGCCCGCCTTGGGGCGGGCGCCGCGGCCGGTCGCACCCTCGTCGCGGATCTCGCCGCCGGCACCCGTCGCGGCACCCGGGAACGGGCTGATCGCAGTCGGGTGGTTGTGGGTCTCGACCTTCATCAGCACGTGCGAGGTCTCGGCGCGCAGCGAGTAGCACGGCGCGTGCCCGAAGCCCTCGGGCGCCCATCGACTGATCGGGCCGCCCTCCATCACCGCGGCGTTGTCGCTGTACGCGACCACGGTGCGCGCCGGCGAGGCCGACTCGGTGTGGCGGATCATCCCGAACATCGACAGCGGCTCGCGCCGGCCGTCGATCGTGAAGTCGGCATTGAAGATCTTGTGCCGGCAGTGCTCGCTGTTGGCCTGAGCGAACATCATCAGCTCGACGTCGACCGGGTTCCGACCGAGCGTGCGGAACGCGTCGACGAGGTAGTCGATCTCGTCGTCCGACAGCGCGAGCCCGAAGTCGCGATCGGCCGCGACCAGCGCCGCGCGGCCGGTGCCGAGAACGTCGACATGCACCGGGGGCTCGCCGACCCGCGGCGCGAACAGCGCGCGCGCCGCGTCGCGATCGAAGACGGCCGCCTCGGTCATGCGGTCGTGCAGCAGCGCGGCCACGGCGACCCGCTCGCCGGCATCGAGCGGCTTCGCCGCGCGCAGCAGCCCCCCCTGCAACGCCAGCCGGTACTCGGTGACGCGCTCGACGCGCTGCACCGGCAGCCCGCAGTGCCGCGCGATCTCGGTCGCCTTGCTCGCCCACGGCGAGACGGTGCCCGGGCGCGGCATCACGACCACCCGCTCGAATGTCCCGGACGGAACCGTCGGCGCACCGGCGTCGAGCAGCGCCGCGAGGCGGTCGCGCGTCGCACCGTCGAGCGCCGCCCCTGTGGCCACCCAGTAGACGTGGCGGGCATCGATGGAGGAGATGCGCGGGCACACGGCCTGCAGCTGCGCGAGCAGCGCCGCGGCGCGGAACGTCGACAGCGCCGCGCCGCCCTCGAAGGCTGTCAGGTGCGGATCGGCAGGCGTCATGCGGGGCGACGGAAGGAGGCGGTCACGGGGACGCGGGGCGGACGCGAGGCGCGGCCGGTGGATCGGAGCGGGATGCGGACCCGCTGCGTCCGGCAGGCCGGGAGGGCGCGCATCGCCGCACGCGACGACGACCCGCGATCCGGCATTCTAGGGGGGCGGGTGGGATAATCGGGGGTCATGAGCATCCCCATCAAAAACGCCGCGGAGATCGACGCCATGCGCTTGGCGGGCCGGCTCGCCTCCGAGGTGCTGGACATGCTGACGCCGCACATCCGGCCCGGCATCACGACGCGCGAGATCGACCGCCTGGCGCACGAGCACATGGTCGAGGTGCAGGGCGGGATCCCGGCGACGCTCGGCTACCAGCCGCCGGGCTACCCGGCCTTCCCGGCGTCGCTGTGCACCTCGCTCAACGACGTCGTCTGCCACGGCATCCCCGACGACAGGCCCCTGAAGGACGGCGACATCGTCAACGTCGACGTCACCGTGATCAAGGACGGCTGGCACGGCGACAACAGCCGCATGTTCGTCGTCGGCAACGCCGGGATCGCGGCCCGGCGGCTGTGCCAGATCACGTTCGAGGCGATGTGGAAGGGGATCGCGAAGGTCCGGCCCGGGGCGCGTCTGGGCGACATCGGACACGCCATCCAGACCTTCGCCGAGTCCGCGGGGTACGCGGTGGTGCGCGAGTTCTGCGGCCACGGCATCGGTCGGCGCTTCCACGAGGAGCCGCAGGTGCTGCACTACGGGCGGCCGGGAACGCTGGACGAACTGCAGCCCGGGATGATCTTCACGATCGAGCCGATGATCAACGCCGGCCGGCGCGAGATCAAGGAGGACCGCAGGGGCGGTCGCCCGTACGATGGCTGGACCATCGTCACCAAGGACCGCTCGCTCTCGGCGCAGTGGGAGCACACCGTGCTCGTCACCGAGACCGGCTACGAGGTGCTGACGGTGTCGGCAGGCAGCCCGCCGCCGCCGGCCTTCGCAACCGCGGGCTACGGGGGGGCGCGCGCCACGGCGCTCGCCGCGCCGGCCTGAGCCGGGCGATGTCTGCCCTGCCCGACGAGCTGCGCGGCGTCGGCGGCGTCGGCGCGCTGCGGGCCCGCTTCCGCGACGGCAAGGCGGCGCTGCTGCAGCGGTTCGTGGGCGCGCGGGCGACGCCGCAGGCCGCCCAGCGCCTGCTGCGTGGCCTGGCGCGGCATGTCGACTCGACGCTGGCCGACCTGTGGGCGCACGCCGGCATGCCGCCGCAGGCCTCGCTGCTCGCCGTCGGCGGTTACGGTCGCGGCGAGCTCTTCCCGTACTCGGACGTCGACGTCCTCGTGCTGGTGCCCGGCGGCGCGTCGCTGGACGCCATGCGCGCGTCGATCGAGGGCTTCATCACCGCGTGCTGGGACATCGGCGTCGAGATCGGCTCGTCGGTGCGCACGGTCGACGAGTGCCTCGACGAGGCGGCGCGCGACGTCACCGTGCAGACGGCGCTTCTCGAGTCGCGCCGCATCTGCGGCGAGCGGCGGCTGCACGCCGAGTTCTGCCGCCGCTACGACGCCGCGATGGACGCGGCCGCCTTCCTGCGCGCGAAGGCGCTGGAGATGAGGCAGCGCCACGTCAAGTACCAGGGCACGCCTTACGCGCTCGAGCCCAACTGCAAGGAGAGCCCGGGCGGGCTGCGCGACCTGCAGGTCGTGATCTGGGTGGCGCGCGCCGCGGGCCTCGGCCGCACGTGGCGCGAGCTGGCCGCGGGAGGCCTGCTGACGCCCTTCGAGGCCGAGCAGCTGCGCAAGCACGAGGGCGCGCTGCAGCTCATCCGCGCGCGTCTGCACGCGGTGGCCGGCCGGCGCGAGGACCGGCTCGTCTTCGACCTGCAGACCGCGGTCGCCGAGAGTTTCGGGCTGCGCGCCACCGGCGCGCTGCGGAGCTCCGAGGTGCTGATGCACCGCTACTACTGGGCGGCGAAGGCGGTGACGCAGCTCAACCAGATCCTGATGATGAACATCGAAGAGCGCATCGCGCGCTCGGAGACCGCCCCGATGCGCCCGGTCGACGAGCACTTCCTCGATCGCGGCGGCATGCTCGAGGTGGTGCGCGACGACCTGTACCTGCGCGAGCCGCGGCGCATCCTCGAGACCTTCCTCGTCTTCCAGCGCACTCCCGGGCTGCAGGGCCTGTCGTCGCGCACGTTGCGCGCGCTCTACAACGCCCGCCGGGTGATGGGCGCGGCGTTCCGCGCCGACCCGGCCAACCGCGACTGCTTCATGCAGATCCTGCGCGAGCCCCACGGCACCACGCGCGTGTTCCGGCTGATGAACCAGACCTCGGTGCTGGGCCGCTACCTTTGGGTCTTCCGGCGCATCGTCGGGCGCATGCAGCACGACCTGTTCCACGTCTACACGGTGGATCAGCACATCCTCATGGTGCTGCGCAACGTGCGGCGCTTCTTCATCCCCGAGCATGCGCACGAGTACCCGTTCTGCAGCCAGCTCGCGGCGCAGTGGGACCAGCCCTGGATCCTCTACGTCGCGGCGCTGTTCCACGACGTCGCGAAGGGACGCGGCGGGGACCACAGCGAACTCGGCGCCGAGGAGGCCAGGCGCTTCTGCCGCGATCACGGCGTCGGCCGCGACGACGCGCGCCTGATCGAGTTCCTCGTCCGCCATCACCTCACGATGAGCCGCGTCGCGCAGAAGGAGGATCTCTCCGACGCCGACGTGGTGGCCGCGTTCGCCCGGCTCGTCGGCACGCCGCGGCGGCTGACCGCGCTGTACCTGCTCACGGTGGCCGACATCCGGGGCACGAGTCCGAAGGTCTGGAATGCCTGGAAGGGCAAGCTCCTCGAGGACCTGTACCGGCAGACGCTGCGCGCCCTGGGCGGCGCGCGCCCCAACCTCGACGCCGAGATCGAGGCGCGCAAGGAGGAGGCGCGCCACAACCTCGCGCTGCATTCGGCGCTGCCCGGCACCGAGGATCCGCTGTGGGCCACGCTCGAGGTGAGCTACTTCGCCCGTCACGACGCCGCGGAGATCGCGTGGCACGCGCGCTCGCTGTGGCGCCATGTCCGCACCGCGGTGCCGGTGGTTCGCGCACGGATGTCGCCCGTCGGCGACGGGCTCCAGGTGCTGGTCTACGCGCCCGACCAGGCCGACCTGTTCGCGCGCATCTGCGGCTTCTTCGACGGTGCCGGGTTCAGCATCCTCGACGCCAAGATCCACACCACGCGCGCCGGCTTCGCGCTCGACACCTTCCAGGTCGTCAACGCGCAGGTCGATCCCGACAATCCGGGCGGCTACCGCGACCTGATCTCGCTGGTCGAGACCGGCGTCGCCCACGCCCTGCTGTCCCAGGGGCCGCTGCCCGAGCCGTCGCGCGGCCGCGTCTCGCGGCGCGTGCGCTCGTTCCCGATCACGCCGCGCGTCTCGCTCGCGCCCGACGAGCGCGGGCAGCGCTGGCTGCTCACCGTCTCGGCGAGCGATCGGTCCGGGCTGCTGTACGCGATCGCCCGCGTCCTCGCGCGGCACCGCATCAACCTGCAGCTGGCGAAGGTGACGACGCTCGGCGAGCGCGTCGAGGACACCTTCCTCGTCGACGGCGCCGTGCTGCAGCGCTCGCGCATGCAGCTCCAGGTCGAGACCGAGCTGCTCGACGCCATCGCCCAACCGTCATGACGCGGGGCGCACGCGGGGCAGCCGCGGCGTGCGCCGTTCCGGGCGTGCGGCGCCGGTCCCTCCCCCGATGACGCCGCGACTGGTCGGCATCGACGAGGCCCTCGACGGTCCGCTGCGCTTCGACGCGCTGATCGACGCGCGCTCGCCGTCCGAGTTCGCCGCCGACCGCCTGCCCGGTGCGGTCAACTGGCCGGTGCTCGACGACGCGCAGCGGCGCGAGGTCGGCACGCTGTACAAGCAAGTCTCGGCGCTCGAGGCGCGCAAGATCGGCGCGGCGATGGTGGCGCGCAACATCGCCGCCCACCTCGAGCGCGAGATCGGGCCGCGGACGCGCGACTGGCAGCCGCTCGTCTACTGCTGGCGCGGCGGCCAGCGCTCGGGCAGCCTGGCGTGGTTCCTGGCGCAGATCGGCTATCGGACGGCGCAGCTGCAGGGCGGCTACAAGGCCTTCCGCGAACGCGTCCGGCGCGACCTCGACGAACTGCCGGCCCGGCTCGACTTCGTGGTCCTGGCGGGGCGCACCGGCAGCGGCAAGACCCGGCTGCTGCAGGCGCTCGCCGAGATCGGCGCCCAGGTGCTCGACCTCGAGGGGATCGCCTGCCACCGCGGATCGGTGCTCGGTGCGCTGCCGGGCCGTCCGCAGCCGACGCAGAAGCGCTTCGACACCCTTCTCTGGGAGCAGCTGCGCCGCTTCGACCCGGCGCGGCCGGTCTTCGTCGAGAGCGAGAGCGCGAAGATCGGCACGCTGGCGGTCCCGCCGGCGCTGCTGACGCGCATGCGCGAGCACGGCCGGGTCGTGCGTGTCCATCTCACGGGCGACGCGCGCCTCGCGCTACTGCTCGAGGACTACGCCTTCTTCGCCGACGACGTCGAGGGCTTCTGCGCGCGTCTGCAGGCGCTCGTGCCGCTGCGCGGGCACGGATGCGTCGAGCGCTGGCAGGCCGCGGCGCGCGCCGGGCACTGGCGCGACGTCTTCGCCGATCTGATGACCTCGCACTACGACCCGCTGTACGAGCAGTCGATGCGGCGCAGCTTCGCCGGGCTCCACGAAGCAGCGGTGGTCGACCTCGACGACGGGGGCAAGGACGCCGTGCGTCACGCTGCCGCCCGGCTGCTCGATGCCGCGGCCGGCGGCACGCCGCGCTGAGGCAGGCCCGAGCGGGTCCTGCACTCGCGCGTTCCTTCCGCAGGACGGGCGCAGGCTGGAAGGTGCGGCGCCGCCCACGGTCAGCGCGCCGCCAGCCGCTTGCGGCATGATCACGCTCGATGCGAGACACCCGCGCCCTGGAGGAGACCCGCAGCTTTCGGGTCCGCCCGATCCCGCTGCTGCGGCCCTTCGGCTGGCTGGCGCGCGGCGCGCGCGATCTGGCGCTGAGCCCGCTGCCCGGCCTGATGCACGGGCTGGCGTTCGCGGCGTTCGCGGCCGCGCTGCTGTGGCTCGCACGCGATAGGTTCTGGCTGCTCGCAGGCGCCTTCAGCGGCTTCCTGATCGTCGCTCCGGTGCTCGCGACCGGCCTTTACAACGTCAGCCGCGCCATCGAGCGCGGCCGGCCCGCGGGCCTCGGCAGCGCGCTGGCGGCATGGCGCCCCGACGACCACCGGCTCGTCGTCTTCGGGCTGCTGCTGGGGCTGGCCGGCACCGGCTGGGTGCTGACCTCGGCGGCGCTGATCACCGGGTTCGCGCCGGCGCCGATCGACAAGCCGGCAGACTTCGTTCGGGTCGTCCTGCTCGCCGAGCAAGGCTGGCTGTTCGAGGCCTGGGTGCTGCTCGGCGGCGTGCTGGCCGCGCCGGTGTTCGCGTCGAGCGTGGTCGCGATCCCGCTGCTGCTGGACCGCAAGGTGAGCGTGATGGGCGCCGTGCTGACGAGCTGGCGGGTCTGCATGGAGCACCCCGCGCCGATGGCGCTGTGGGCCGCCCTGCTGATGGGGCTGACGCTGGCCGGCATGGCGCTCGCGCTGGTCGGGCTGGTCGTCGTCGTGCCCTGGCTCGCGCACGCCAGCTGGCACGCCTACCGCGACCTGGTCGACGTGTCGGGCTGGGATTCGCTGCCGACGCGGGCGTGGCGCTGAGCGCGCCGCCGGACGCCGACGATGGGCCCCATCACCGAGGAGCAGGTCGCGTGGTTCGGCATGACCTTCGGGGTCGGCGCGTTCATGCTCTACATGGTGTTCATCATCTTCCAGCTCGCGCGCGAGTCGAAGGCGGGGCGCTTCGGGACCTTCGTGCTCTTTCTCGCCCTCGGCGTCGGCCTCATCGGATTCGTCGCGAAGGGCGTGATCAAGTTCTTCATCGCCGGCGCCGAATGAACGAGGCGTCCCGGAGGACGCCTCGTGAGGGAGAAGCAGCGCGCGCGAGACGCCGTGCTCACCCCATGTGCAGGCCGCCGTTGCAGCTGAAGTCGGCGCCCGTCGTGAAGCCCGAGTCGGGGCCCGCCAGCCACGCGACGACCGAGCCGATCTCCTCGGGGGTGCCGAGGCGCTTCACCGGGATCGTCGCGACGATCTTCTCCAGCACTTCCGGCTTGATCGCGCGGACCATGTCGGTGCCGATGTAGCCCGGGCTCACGGTGTTGACCGTGACGCCCTTGCTCGCCACTTCCTGCGCCAGCGCCATCGTGAAGCCGTGCATGCCGGCCTTGGCGGCGGAGTAGTTGGTCTGCCCGGCCTGGCCCTTCTCGCCGTTGACCGAGCTGATCTGGATGATGCGGCCCCACCCCTTCTCGACCATGCCCGGCACCACCTGCTTGGTGACGTTGAACATGCTGTTGAGGTTGGTGTCGATGACCGCCTTCCAGTCCTCGGGCGTCATCTTCAGGAACATG
>JALORQ010000251.1 GCA_025458805.1 Rubrivivax sp. | reverse complement strand
AGCACGCTGCAGACGCCAAGACCGTAGCGGCAGACCGCGAGCGAGTGCTCCAGGTGCCTTCGGGCATCGTCCAACCGGCCAGTGTCGAAGGCGTCCTCCGCCAACCGCAGCTCGGCCTCGCCCTCGGCTTCGTGATGGTCGATCGCCTTGGCGATTCGCAGGCAATCCGCCAGGTACACCCTAGCCGCGGACGAATCGCTGCCATAGACCGCGATCTGCCCGAGGTGGAGCAGGCCGACGGCCTCGCCCTCGGCATCGCCGAGCGCGCGGAACATCGACAGCGCCTCGCGTTCGCTCGCCTCGGCGCCGACAGCGTCGCCGGCCTTCAGGCGCGCCAGCGACAGCGTCGACAGCGTTGCGGCGACCTCGACGTCGTTGCCGAGCCGGCGATGCTGTTCCAGGCAGGCTTCGAGCATGCGCCGCGCCTCGGCATGGTCGGCCTGGCCCTCGGCCAGCACGGCGCCGGCGTAGTTCGCATGCGCGAGCGCCAGCTGCGACGCCTGCACCGCCGGCAGCGCCAACGCCCCGCGGACGATGCCGCGCCCTTCGGTCGCGTGGCCGCGCAGCTGCCAGTAAGGCGTCATCGTCACCGCGAACTTGACTGCCAGGATCGGGTCGGTGCCGCCCGCGAGCGTGAGCGCGATCGCGGCGCGGATGTTGTCCAGGTCGGCCTCGGCCCGCCGCACCCAGTCGGCGGTGTCGGGCTCCATCAGCCCGTCGCGCGCCGCCTTGGCGAAGGCGAAGTAGTGGTCGCAGTGCCGCACCGCAGTGCCGGGCGCCTCGCCGAACTGCTCGAGCTTCTCGCGCGCATAGTCGCGCAGCGTCTCGAGCATGCGGTAGCGCGTGCCGTCCGCGCCTTCGTCGGCCATCACCAGCGACTTGTCGACCAGCGAGCTCAGCAGGTCCAGCACGTCGTCATCCTGCAGCGGCTCGGCGCCGCAGACGCGCTCGGCGGCCGGCAGGTCGAAGCCGCCGGCGAAGACCGCGAGCCGGTTGAAGACGCGCTGCTCGTCGTCGTTCAGCAGCTCGTACGACCAGTCGACCAGCGCGCGCAGCGTCTGCTGGCGCTCCAGCAGCACCCGGCCGCCGCCGGTGAGCAGCTTGTAGCGGTCCTTCAACCGGGCGTTGATCTCGGCGACGCCGAGCGAGCGCACGCGCGCCGCGGCGAGCTCGAGCGCCAGCGGGATGCCTTCGAGGCGGACGACGAGTTCGGCCACCGCCGGCGCGTCGCGCTCGATCAGTGCGAAGCTCGGCTTGTGCGCCCGCGCGCGGTCGACGAACAGACGCACCGCGGTCGACTGCACCAGGGCGTCGATGCCTTCTTCGCGCTTCGGCAGCGGCAGCGGCAGCACCGGGTAGCCGTGTTCGCCGGGCACACGCATCACCTCGCGGCTCGACGCCAGGATGCGCACCTGCGGCGCGGCGCGCAGGATCGCGCTGGCCAGGTCGGCCGAGGCCTGGATCAGGTGCTCGCAGTTGTCGAAGATCAGCAGCGAGCGACGCGGCTTGAGCGCAGCGCACAGCGTCTGCAGCAGCGGCCGGTCGGCCTCCTCGCGCACGCCGAGCAGCCGCGCCGCCTCGCTGAGCACGAGTGCCGGGTCGCGAATCGGCGCCAGGTCGAGGAACCACACGCCATCGGGGAACTCGGCCATCACGTCGGCCGCCACCTCGAGCGACAGGCGGGTCTTGCCCAACCCGCCCATGCCGAGCAGGTTCAGCAGCCGCCCCTGGAACAGCAGCTCGCGCACCTCGCGGCGCTCGCGCTCGCGGCCGACGAAGGACGTCGTCTGCAGCGGCAGGTTGTTCGGAATCTCGCGCACCGGCAGCCAGCGGTCGCCGACATGGACGACGCGGTAGGCCTTGTCGGCATCCGGCGGCGTCGCGAAGGCGGCCTCGTCCCGGCCGACCTCGAACAGCTCGATCGGCTCGGCCAGTCCCTTGAGCTGCCAGTGCCCGTGCGACCGCATCGGCCACGGCAGCTCGCCGAGCGCCGCGCGCGCGTCTGCGCTGACCAGCGTCTGGCCGCCGAGGGCGAGCGCCATCACGCGCGCCGTGGTGGGTTTGGCCAGGCCCTCGACTTCGATCGGCTTGGCGCCGCGCGCCACGTCCTCCGCCGGGTTCTCGCGAAGGATCACCGGCCCCGCGTGCAACCCGGCGCGCGCCTTCAGCGGGACCGGCAGATCCTGCAGCGCCTGGTGGTAGGCGAGCGCGTAGTTGAGCGCGTCGACGGCCCGGTCGAACAACAGCAGCATGCCGTCGGTCTTGTCGATCTCGCGGCCGCGCCAGACGGGCAGCAGGTCGCGCGCCGCGCGATCGTGCGCAGTCCACACGGCGGCCATCGCGTGGTCGCCGAGCCGTTCCGACAGCCGGGTGCTGTCGACCACGTCGGTGAGCAGCAGGGCGCGCAGTTCGGTCACCGGATCCATCGTCGCGTCGGGGCGGCCCGCCGTGGCCGCTGCACAGCCCCGCAACGGTCGAGGCCGGCGGGATTGTCACTCCGCGAGCACGCCGGCGCCGCGGCCCTCGGCGCAGCGCGAAGCGTCCTCCGGATCAATGGTTGTCGCGCGGGATGCCGAAGGTCGCGTGGATCTTCTGGTACTTGACCGCGGGCTTGAGCACCATGCCGTTCGCGAGTTCGTCGACCAGGCCGCGCTGGATCTCCTGCCACGGCGTCTGGCTCGGCGGCACCGGGTAGCCGCCGGCCTCGGCGAGCGCGTCGCGCCGGCGCGCGAGTTCGGCCTCGGGCACGAGCATGTTCGCACGGCGCTTCTTCAGGTCGATGCGGATGCGGTCGCCGGTCTTGACCAGCGCGAGCCCGCCGCCGCGCGCCGCCTCGGGCGACGCGTTCAGGATCGACGGCGAGCCCGAGGTGCCGCTCTGCCGGCCGTCGCCGATGCACGGC
>JALORQ010000014.1 GCA_025458805.1 Rubrivivax sp. | reverse complement strand
CGCGCCCCTGCGAGCGGCGCCTGCGCTCCACGGCGCGGATGGTCACCGCGGTGACGGGGTCGGGGGTCCGGAGGCCGGATGCCGCTAGCCCTTGAGCGGCCGCACCCGCACGCCGTTGGCGCGTGACGCGCCGGACGGCGCCCGCAGTTCGCCCTGCATCTCGACCTCCGCCGCGCGCGGCGCGGCTGCGCCGCCGGCCGCGACGCCGAACTCCAGCGCCAGCCGCTCGATAGTGCTGTCGGCGAAGGCGGTCTGGCGCGCCTGTTCGATCGCGCGCTGCGCCCGCATGGCCGGCGGAGGCTCGAGCACGGCCTCGATCCGGTCGGGGGCGAACATCGAGTCGAGGCCGTCGGCCTCGGTTCGCACGTCGTCGCGCTCGCGGGCGATGATCTCGACGGCCATCTTCGAGCGCAGGTTGGCCAGCCCCTCGGGGGTCCAGTTGATCACCAGGCCCTCGAACTGGTCGAGCGCGCGGCGAAGCACGTCGAGCGGGATCTTGCGCAGCGCCCGCAGGCCCTTCTTCGACAGCGCCATCTCGACGAAGACGAGGTGGCGCAGCGTGGCCCGCGTCTCGGGCAGTTCGTCGAGCACCTGAGCGAGCTGCGCGAGGATCAGGTCGACCTCGGCGCGCTGCCGCTGGGCCGCGAGTTCGGCCGCGCTCGGCGGCCGCGGGCGGTCCGGGTCGTGCGGCTCCTCGAGTGCGATCTGGAGGCGGCCCTCCTCCCGGCGCAGGGTCACGTCGTGGACGAAGAAGGTCTGCGCGGCGCGCTGCAACGGGGCGAGGAGGCGATGGAGCTTGGACATGATCGCGGCGGCGGTGGCGTCGGGCACGCACCGGACCCGAGATGCCCGGCACGCTCTCTCGGCTATCGGCCGGCGCGCGCGCCGGCTGAAGCGCCGCATCTGTTTCAGCTGTGACCGGTCGCGACCGCGGCAGCGCGCGCCTCAGGCGCGGCAGGTGCGGTTCTTGCCGGTGCGCTTGGCTTCGTACAAGGCCTCGTCCGCGCGCTCGAGCGCGGCCTCCAGCGATTCGCCCTCGCGCCACGCCGTGACGCCCGCCGAGAAGGTGACGAAGACCTCGCGCTCGCCGTGCATGAACAACGCCTCGGTCAGGCTGCGCTGCAGGCGCGTCAGCACCTCCCGAGCCTCGTCGGCGTCGGTCGCCGGCAGCAGCACGACGAATTCCTCGCCGCCGAAGCGCGCGAGGTGGTCCACCGGGCGCAGCCGCTCGCGCACCGCAGCGGCCAGGGACCGCAGCGCCTGGTCGCCGGCGGCGTGGCCGAGCGTGTCGTTGAGGCGCTTGAAATTGTCGATGTCGATCAGCCCCAGCGCCAGCGGCGCCGCCTGCGCGCCTTCGCGGGCGCGCCGCGCGACCTCGACGGCGAACGCCTGCTGCAGCCCGCGCCGGTTGGCGACCTGGGTCAGCAGGTCGGTCGAGACCTCGTCGGAGAGCCTGCGCAGCTCGGCCTCGAGCTCGCGCACCCGGGTCTCGAGCCCGATGGCCCGCGCCTGCTCGGCATCGAGCCGCGACTGCGCGGCAGCCACCAGGCCGTGCACCGACCGGCTGTCGTCGACCAGTTCGCGGACCACGCCGGCCAGGCTCTGCAGCGAGTCGGCGCGGCCGATCGCCTCGGCGTGACGCTCCACGCTGTCGCGAAAGCGCCCGGTGTGCGCGCCGAGTTCGCCCACCTCGGCGACCAGCCGCACGATCAGCGCCTTGAGCGCGTCTCGGGCCTCGTCGCGTTCGCGCCGCACGCGGCGCTGGCGCTCGCGCGTCTCGGCGAGCAGCGCCGTCGCAGCCTTGACGCCACGGGCGCTCGGGGCCTGCCCGAGCTGGGCGCGCAGCGCCTCGCAGGGGCCGCGCACCCAGGACTCGTCCTCGACCAGGTCGACCAGTCCTTCGCCGAGCCCGGCGGCGAGCCGGGTCAGCTCGACGACCAGGTGGTGGCGGTGACCGAGCCAGCGTCGCGCGTCGCGACAGGCGGCGGCCAGCTCGGCCAGGCGCTGCGGAGCCGGCCCTTCTGCGGCGATCGCGTCGGCGATCGCCGACAGCCGGTCGGCCACTTCGCCGGCACGCGGCTCGTCGAGAGGCAGGGCGGCGCGCACCGTCTCCTCGAGGTCGGCCGTCACCGCGGGCCAGCCAGCATCGGCCGCGCCCGCTGCGCCTTCGCGCGGCGCCACGACCACTGGCCGCGCCCACGCGTCGGGCGGCTCCGAGGCCTCGAGCGCAGGGTCGTCGGCCTCCCAGGCTGCAAGCAGCGGCTGCAGCCGCTGCTGCAGGCGCGCCAGATCGGCGCCGCTGCCGTCGAGGACGTGCTGCAGCGCGTCCTTGCGCCGCGCCAGCGTCCACTGGCGACCGCCGCGCTCCAGCCCGCGTGCGAGCCGGCCGAGCGTCAACGCCCAGTCGCGCGTACGGGCCGCAGCGGCCTCGGACGCGAGGTCGAGCGCCCCGGCGAGCGGCTCCCAGCGTCCGGCCAGGGCCTGCAACAGCCCCTGCTGCAGCGCCTCGCGCGGCGCAGGGTCGTCGGCGGCGCGAGCCGCGAGTCGCCCGAGCAGCACGCGTGCGCGGTCACCGGGCATCGCGTCGACGGTCGCACCGCCCTCCTCGGCCCAGGCGCGGGCGTAGTTGTCGGGAGTCGGCTCCAGGCGCGCCGCGGCGAGCCGCCGCAGCGCCGCCCGCGCTCGCTGCGCGGCGTCCATGCCGTCGGCGGCCGGAACGGGCACGGCGGCCTAGGCGGTGCCGACCGCCGCGCCGACGCCGCCCTTGCGCGGCAGCACGGTCTCGCCGAGCCACGCCTCGAAGGCCTCGGGCGGCATCGGGGGGCTGAACAGATAGCCCTGCATGAGGCGGCAGCCGAGCCGGTAGAGCTGCTCCATCTGCGACAGCCGCTCGACCCCCTCGGCGACCACCCGCACGCCGAGCGCCCGGCCCAGCGCGATGATGGCCGAGACCACGGCCTCGCTCTGCGGGCGGACGCCCAGGTCGCGCACGAACGCGATGTCGATCTTCAGCTCCGACAGCGGCAGCGTCGTCAGCGACTCGAGCCGCGAGTAGCCGCGGCCGAAGTCGTCGATCGAGATCTCGACGCCGATCTGGTGCAGCGCGTGCAGCAGCGGCAGCACGAGGCTCTCGTCGCCCTCCTGCACGTCTTCCTCGGTGAGCTCGACCATCAGCATGCGGTGCGGCACCCCGTGGGCCACCGAGGCGGCGTGAATCTGCTCGACGACGTCCGCACGGCGCAGCACCTGGCGCGGCAGGTTGACGGCGATCGACTCGTCGAAGCCGAAGCGCTGCTGCCACAGCCGGGCCTGGCGCGCCGCCTCGCCGAGCGCCCACTCCGACATCGGAACGATGAGGCCGCTCTGCTCGGCCAACGGGATGAAGTCGGCCGGACGCACCAGCCGGTCGCCGCGCTGCCAGCGCATCAGGGCCTCCGCCCCGACCACGCGGCCGTGGTGCACGTCCACCTTGGGCTGGTAATGAAGCACCAGTTCGCGGCGCTCGATGGCCTTGTGCAGCGCGGCCTCGAGCTCGAGCGTCTCGCGGCCGCGGCCGACGAAGGCCGGCCGGAACAGCTCGACCTCGTTCTTCCCCTGCGCCTTGACGGCGTACATCGCAAGGTCGGAGTTGCGCATCAGGTCGGGCACGGTCGTGCCGTCGCGCGGATAGATCGCGATGCCGACGCTGGCAGTGACGATCACGTCCTGCCCGCCGACGACGAGCGGCTCGCGCATCGCCTCCAGGATGCGCCGGCCCACCCGTTCGGCGTCGCCGACGTCGGCGATCTCCGGCAGCAGCGCGACGAACTCGTCGCCACCGAGGCGGGCCACCGCCTCCAGCGTGCTCTGCGTGCGTCCTCCCGCGCTCTCGAGCACGCCGGGCGACACCTGGTCGCTGTGCCGCACGCAGTGTCGCAGCCGCTCGGACACCTCGCGCAGCACCTCGTCGCCCGCGGCGTGGCCGAGGCTGTCGTTGATCTTCTTGAAGTTGTCGAGGTCGATCAGCAGCAGCGCGCAGGCGTGCTGCTGCCGCTCGGCGCGCTCGAGGGCCTTCTCGGCACGCCACATGAGCTGGTGACGGTTGGGCAGGCCCGTCAGCGTGTCGAGGTTGGCGAGCCGCCAGATGCGCGCCTCGGCCTCGCGGCGCTCGGTGACGTCCTGCACGAAACCGGCGTAGCGCACCACTTGACCCTGGTCGTTGAACTCGGGCTCGGCGACGACGTGGACGATGCGGCGCGTCGCCGGATCGAGGCCGATCGGCACGTCGCGATCGAGCGCGAAGCGGTGCGACAGCGTCTCCTGAAGCACCCCGCGCAGGTCGCGCCGGTCGTCCAGGGGCACGCGCGAGAGCAGCGCGCGCAGCGTCACCGGGCCGTCGCCGACACCGAAGACGCGCCGCGCCTCGGCCGAGACGACGATGCCGCCGCCGACCTCCCAGTCGATGCTGCCCATGCGGGCGAGGTCCTGGGCGCGTGCCAGCTTCGCGGTGCTGCGCTCGAGCTCGTAGGTCTGGCGCGCCGAGCGCAGCATGTAGTGCAGCCGGTGCTTCAGCAGCCCCCACTGCGTGGACTTGACGAAGAAGTCGGTCGCGCCGGCCTCGTAGGCGCGCTCGATCGACGCGTCGTCGTCGAGACCGGTGAGCATGAGCACCGGCACGTGCTTGAGCTCGGCTCGAGCGCGCACGCTGCGGCAGATGTCGAAGCCGTCGATGCCCGGCATCTGCGCGTCGAGCACGATGAGGTCCGGCGTCGAGTGCGCCAGGTGCGCGAGCGCCTGCTCGCCGCCGGGCACGTCGACGACCCGAAAGCCTCGCTCCCGCAGCGCGAACGACGTCAGCAGGAGGTTGACCTCGTCGTCGTCGACGAGCAGCACCTCGGGCCACTCGAGGGACGTGGCCGGGTCGATCGGGGCGGGGGGATTCATCGCGGGGCGGATCCGTCCCGCAGCATAGCCCGAACGGCCACGAGCGCCGCGTCGGCCGCGCGCCGCATCTCGTCGACGTGGAACTGCAGCCGCCCGGTGTCTCCGCCGCGCAGCGCGGCCTCCGCGGCGGCGCAGCGGCGGGACAGATCCAGCGCACCGACGCTCGCCGACGAGGACTTCAGCGTGTGGCCCAGCGCCGCCACCGCGGCCGCGTCGCCGCGCGCGCAAGCGTCGATCAGCTCGGACCCCGCACGTACCAGAGACGCCTCGAAGGCCGCCATGACGCGTGCGACCACGCCGTGGCGCCCGTCCGGATCGAGCCGGTGCAACTTGGCGACCGACTGGGCGTCGAGCACGGCGTCGGGGTCGGATGTCGGGTCGTTCATCGACGGCGGCGGACGGGCGGGCGTGGCTGCGGACTGCGCCGCGGATTGTGCTCGACCGGATTGTCGGCCGCGTGCGCGCCGACTTGAGCCCGCGCACGGGTGCCTCGACCCCCTCCCTACAATGGGCCGATGCATTGCGACCGTCGCAGGCCACGGCGCCCGTCCACGCCGGCGCGCGTCGCGCGGGCCGCCTGGGCCGCCTCGGCCGCCGCTGCGGCGGGCACGGCCGCGGCGGCCGAGGGGTCGCCGGGGGCCGGACTCGGACCCTGGCTGTTCGGCTGCCTGGCGCTGCTGCTGGTGGGCGCCGGCGGTCTGTCGCTCGGTGCCGCCCGCGAGCGCGCGCGACGGTCGCCGATGCAGGCGCCCGAGCGCCCGGTCGAGCCCGTCGTCGATGCACCCGCGCTCGCCGACATCGTCGCCGAGTGGCCGACGCCGGCGCTGCTGGTGCGACGTGCCGCCGCCGCGGCCGGCTGGCGCATCGAGGCCTGCAACGCGGCCGCGTCGGCGCTGTTGCCGACCGTCGGCGGGCTTCCGCGCTGGCCTGCAGCCCTGCCGCCCGCGCTGGCCGGTGCGCTGGACGCCGGACCGGCAGAGGAGCGTGGCCGCGCGCTGGGCTGGTGCTGGCGGCGCTTCGACGGCCGCGACGGCGCGGCCTGGCTGCTCGTCCACCGGGAGGCCGACCGCGCCGACGAACGCGACCGCCTCGACAGCGAGGAGTTCAGCTTCACCGTCGCCCACGACCTGCGCGCGCCGGTGCGCGTCGTCGACGGCTTCGCGCGCATCCTCAAGGAGGACTACGGCGCCCAGCTCGACCGCGTCGCCGCCGACCACCTCGAGCGCGTGCTCGGCGCCGCGGCGCGCATGAATTCGATGATCGACGCGATGCTCTCGATCGCGCGCCTCGGTGCGCAGCCGCTGGCCCGTCAGCCCGTCGACCTGTCGAGGCTGGCCGCCCTTGTCGTCGAGGAGATGCGCCGCGCGCAGCCGGAACGCGCCGTCGAGGTGCGCATCGCACCCGGGCTGCATGCCGTCGGTGACCCGACCCAGCTCCGCCTCGTGCTCGAGAACCTGCTCGGCAACGCCTGGAAGTACACCGCGCGTGTCGACGCGGCGTGCATCGAGTTCGGGACCGAGCCCGGCGACGCCGGTCCGGTCTTCTTCGTGCGCGACAACGGCGCCGGCTTCGACATGCGCGCCGCCGAGCGTCTGTTCGGCCTGTTCCAGCGCCTGCACAGCGCGAGCGAGTTCGCCGGGACCGGAGTCGGTCTGGCCTCGGTGCGGCGCATCGTCCGCCGACACGGCGGCGACGTGTGGGCCGAAGGAGTCCCGGACCGGGGTGCGACGTTCCGCTTCAGGCTGGGGGCCTGAGCCGTCTCACGGCTCGCGCGCGCGCGCCAGTTCCTCGGCTGCGGCGATCAGCCGATCGGCCTGCGCCGCCACCCCGATGCCCTGGGCCGCGGCCAGCCGCTGCAGCCGCTGCGCCGCCTCGCGGCGCGTCAGCGAATGGGCGTGCATGAGCAGCCCGACGGCCACGGCCACCGGCTCGGGCGGCGAGGGCGCGGCGCGGGGCGGCAGCGCCGCCGGTTGCGGCGGCGCGGCCGGACGGGCCCCGGCGCCGCCCTCGCGCACGCGACGCAGCGCGGCCTCGACCGCCGGCACGATGCGGGCCACCTCGAGCGGCTTGACCATGTAGTCGAGCGCGCCCAGCGCATGCACCTTCGCCACCGTCTGCGCGTCGGCGAAGGCCGAGAGGAACATGAACGGCACGCCGGCCACGTCGCGCAGGTATTCGGCGACGTCGAAGCCGCTCTTGCCTTCCATCCGGATGTCGAGCAGCGCCAGCTCGGGCCGGTGCTCGCGCGCGAGCAGGATCGCGTCGTCGCCGTTGTCGGCGTCGAAGACCTCGTAGCCGGCCTGGGCCAGGCCGTGCGCGACCGTCGCCAGCACCAGCCGGTCATCGTCGACCACCAGGATCCTGCCCTTGCCCATTGCCGCGCGGATTGTCGCGCAGTGCGCCGCTCAAGCGGGCCGGTGCACGCACGGCGGCTGCAGCGTGATGCGCGCATGCACCACCCCGCCCGCCTCGTCGATCGCGAGCCGCGCGCCGCGGCGCGGCAGCAGCGCGCGCACCAGCCCCAGCCCGGAGATGCCCCCGCGGACCGCACCGAGGTCGAAGCCGGGCGGCAACCGGCCGTCGTTCTCGACCGCGATGCGCACCGCGTCCACGTCGTCGCCGGCCGCCAGCACGCGGCAGCGAACCGCGCCTCGGCCGTGCTTGACCGCGTTGGTGAGCAGTTCGTTGAGCGTCAGCGCCACCGGGATCGACTCGGCCTCGGGCAGCATCCACTCGACGTCTGGCGGGGCCTCGAACGCGATCGGGCGACCGAAGGTGCGCTGCACCGACCCGGCGATCGCGCCGGCGACCTCGGCCACGCCGAGCGGCCCGCCGGCACCGACCTGCAGCCCGTAGACCTGCGCGATGGCCTGAACCTGACCCACCGCCTCGAACAGCGCGGCCGCCAGCTCCGGGTGGCGCGCCGCGTTCTGCTGCAGCAGGCCGGCGACGCCCTGAAGGTTGTTCTTGATGCGGTGATGCACCTCGCGCACCAGCAGCTCGCGCTGGACGATCGCCGCCTGCAGCCGGGCCTGCTCGGCGGCGCGCTGCTCGGTGACGTCGCTGGCCACCAGCAGCACCTGTGGCGACTCGGCGGCGCCACCGCCCGGGGGGTCGAGCGCCACCGCCCGCAGGTCCCAGACACGCTGCAGCTCCGGCGCCTGCGCATCGCCGACCAGCCACTCGCGGCGCAGCACCTGGCCCGCGGACACGGCTTCGTCGATCCAGTCGCCGAGCGCCTCCACGGACGCCGGCGCGGCGAGCTCGCCCAGCGTGCGACCGGCCATCTCGCCGCACGAGCCCTCGAACAGCGCCGTCGACGCCTGATTGGCCTGCACGACCTCGCGCCGCGACGCGTCCAGCAGCACGATGGCCAGCGGCGCCGTCTCGATCACGCGCTGCAGCGACGCCTGCGCGCGCGCGATGCGCACCTCGGCCTGGCGGCGACGCTCGATGTCGAGCAGCGCGAAGGTGAGCTGGCCGCCACCGGTGGCGACGACGTTGCCCACCACCCAGAAGTCGCGACCGTCGCGCGCCTGAAGGCGGCACTCGAAGGTCTCGGACTGGCCGTCGGCGAGCCGCTGGACATAGTCGGTGCGGCGCAGCGGATGGTCGGCCTGGGACGTCGCGACGATCGAGATCGGCTCGCCGACGAAGTCGGCCAGCTCGCCGGCGAACATGCGCCGCGCCGAGCGGTTCATCCACTCGATGCTCGCGCCCGCGACGGTGACGATGCCGACGAGGACCGAATCGAGCACCGCGCGCGTGCGCTCGGCCTGCAGCGCGAGGCTTTCGCGCGCCCGGTGGCGCTCGTCGACGTCGACGAAGGAGCAGATCAGCCCGCCCTCGGCATCGCCGGCATCGACCGGCCGCGCCGCCACCTGGACCCACAGCAGGCTCCCGTCGCGCCGCCGCAGCCGTCGCTCGCCGCTGAAGCGCCCGTGCTGCCGCAGCGCCTCGGCGACGCGCCCCTCGAACTCGACGCAGTCGCGCGCACTGGCATGCAGTTCGGCGGTGTCGAGCGAGGTCAGCTCGGACACCGAGTACCCGGTGAGCTGCGCCAGCGCCTGGTTCGCGCGCTCGATGCGCGCCCCGCGCAGGTACGCGATGCCGACCTCGGACAGGCTGAACATCAGCTCGCGGTCGCGCAGCAGGCGCTCCAGGTCGGCCTGCTGCTGCTTGAGGCGCGAGATGTCGGTGAGCACCGCCACCGCGTCCGCGTGCTCGTCGGCCGGCTCGGCCAGACGCACCGACAGCGAATGCCAGCGCTCCGGGGCGGCTGCCGGCGGCGCAGGCAGTTCGGCCTCGAAGCTGCTGCCGGCAGCCAGCGCGGCGAGCGCCTCGCCGGCGACGCGGGCGCGCTCCGGGTCACGGCCGAACAGCTCCTCGATCGAAGCCCCCGCCGCCGCGCCGGGCTCGAGCCCGAGCATGCGCTCGAAACGGCGGTTGGCGCGCACCACCAGCCGACCGCGCAGGTACGCGACGCCGGCCGTCGAGGTGTCGAGGATCGTCGTCAGCTCGCGCAGCAGCTGCTCGTTGCGGTGCTGGGCCGTCTCCTGCTCGGTCACGTCGAGCGTCACCACCGAGGTCGTGTGGCGACCCGCCGATGGCGGCCCCGGCTCGACGCGGGTCATCAGCCAGCGGCGGCCGAGCTCGGGATGCCGCACGGCATAGCGCACCGTCGTGCGCTTGCCGCCGCGCAGCGCCTGCTGCAGGCGCTCGTACTCGGGCAGCGACGACGGTTCGACGAGGTCGCGGCCGATGCCCTGCAACCCGCCGGCCCGCGCCGGCGCGTCGCCCCCGGGCCCGGGCGCGCGCATCCAGCCGCGCGCCGGATCGTAGGTGGCGACGCCGACGCTCGCCGCGTCCATCAGCATGCCGATCTCGAGACGCGCGACGTCGCGCTCGTGCTCGGCGCTGCGGTCCTGCACCACCGCCATGCAGCGCAGGCGGCCGTCGGGGCCGGGCCGTGCGGTCACCCGGGCGCCGAGACGACGCCTGCCGCCGTCGGGCCGAGGCACGTCGCCCAGCGCCTCGAGCGGCGGCCCGCCGGCGCGCAGTCCGGGCGCGATGCCCCCGTCCTGCCATCCGAGCAGCGCCTGCAGCTCGGGCGCGGCGTCCGCAAGCACCACCGGCACCTGCCCGACCAGGGACTCGAACGCCGGGTTCGACCGCAGCACCAGGCCGCTGTCGTCGTAGTGCAGCATGCCGCTGCCCGCGAGGTCGAACCACTCGGCCAGCTCGTCCTCGGCGCGGCGCGCGGCATCGCGCGCCGCGTGCTCTTCGGTCCGGTCCTGCAGCAGCGCGAGCCAGCGCGCCGGACCCGGCCCCGGCTCGAGCGGCACCACGACGACGTCGACATGACGCACGGCGCCGCGGGCGTCGACCAGCCGCTGGCGGCCCCCGGGGTCGCCGTAGGCGCCGCTCCCGGCAGGCTCGACGCGCGGAGGCGGGGCCGGGCCCGGCCCGCCGCTCCCGGGCAGCAGCTCGCGGCCCACGAGGGCGGCACGCGACCGTCCGACCAGCACGCAGTACGCCGGGTTGGCGTCGACCAGTCGCTCGCGCGCGTCGAGCACGGCCGCGGCCACCGGTGCCGACCACCAGGCGGCATGCGCCGACGGCCACCCGACCGGTGCGGCGCCGCGGCCGGCGGGCGGTGCAAGCGTGGACGGCGGCAGCACCGCGGGGCGGCTCCTCAGGCTTCCAGCTGCCGCGCTGCGGCGAGCGCCGCGAGCGTCGCCCGGTTGACGTCGGCCAGACCCAGCAGCAGCGGCTCGGCGCGCTCGCGGATGTCCCACACCGAGGCGCGCTCGACGGCGTCGACCAACTCCAGATAGGGCGCGAACGGCCCGCCGCGACCGAGCAGCGCGTGCTGCACGCGCTCGGGAACCGGCAGCGCCTTCAGCAGGTCGTCGAAGGGCTGCTTGAGCATGCGGTCGAGCAGCGAGAACACGCCGCAGATGAACATCTCGCCACGCATCTCGGCATCGCCCGAGGACCGCACGAGCTCCTCCATCAGCAGGCCGCGGCGCACCGCCGAGTACATCACCGGCTTCATGTTGGCGTCCTTGCTCGCCTGGGCCAGCAGCAGCGCGAGCCAGCGCTTGAGCCGCTGGTAGCCGAGCATCATCACGGCATGGCCGAACGACGTGATCTCGACCGTCAGCCCGAAGGCCGGCGAATTGATGTAGCGCATCAGCCGGAACGCCACCGTCGGGTCGCGCTTGAGCAGCGCCTCGAGGCGGTCGACCGGCAGCTCGCGATCGACGCCGTTGATCAGCTCCATGATCACCTGCAGGTCGGGAGGCACCGTGGCGCGCCCCTTCGCGGGGGGCGGCGCGTCGTCGAGCGGCCAGCCCAGCACCGCGACCGACCCGCGCTTGAACGCCGCCTCCAGCTCGACCATGGTGCGCACCCCGGCCTGCACCGTGCTGATGGTGCGGGTGACATGCGCGGGCACGGTGTCGTTGCGGCGATCCTCGGCGACGTCGACGATCGAGTGAGCGAAGCACGGCAGCAGTTCGCGCGGCAGCGTCGAGAGCGGTCGACCGCCGAGCATCAGCGTCGAGCCCTCGCCGTGCAGCGCCTGCAGCGCCTCGAGGTTCGACGCGTCCAGCGCCATGAAGGCCGGCACCTCGAGCATCAGGTTGGGTGGCGGCGCCGAGGCGAACATGGCACGCAGCCACGCCTCGCTCGCGATGTTGAGCGAGACCCGGGTCGCCGCCCCGGCCGCCGGCGGCGCGGCGCGGCCGCCGGCACTGTCCAGGGGGCGAAGCGTGATCGCGACCTGGCTGCCGTCGTGCGGAAAGACGCGCGCCAGCTCCGCGAGCAGGGCGGGGGCGTCGGGCGTCGAGTCGGGCCGGTCCGGAAGGATCGTGATCCGGGTGGCGACGACCGCGCGCTGGCGATCGATCATGGGGCAGTAGCCGATGGCCAGCTGCCCGAGCACGGGACGGTCTTGCATGCCTCGGGGCGGCGGCCGCGACGCGGCCGCGCGGCGTCAGGGGTTGAGGTAATCGAACATCGACAGCCGCTGCACCAGGTTGTAGGTCTTCAGCGCGGCATCGTAGCTGGTTTGCCGGGTCTGGAAGTCCGACACCGCCTGCACCAGGTCCAGGTCCTCGGCCGCCGAGCGTTCGCTCTGCGCGTACAGCTCGAGGTCGAGCGCACGCGATTCGATCATGTCCGCGCGGTTCAGCAGCTCGCCGACGCGGGCCCGCAGGTTGCCCAGCGTCTCGAGCGACGCATCGACGCTGTCGATGCCGGCCGCCGCGATCGTGCTGGCCTCGGGGACCGGCGCGGTCTGCCGCAGCGCCGCGATCGCCGCATCGAAGCCGGCGAACAGCGCGCTCTCGCCGGTCGAGGCGTCGATGCGCCAGCCGGCGCTGCCGTCGACGTTGAGCGGCAGCGCCTCGCGCCCCGCGGTGAGACGCTCGCCTTGCGGCCCGGCCGTGCCCGCGTACGCTACCGGGGGGCCATCGACGAGAGGCGTGCCCGGCCCGGGCCACTCGGGGAAGAACAGGTAGCCGCCGCTCTCGTCGCGCCGGTTGGCGACCCCCAGCAGCTGCGCGCGGATGCCCTCGAGCTGGGTCGCGAGCGCCTCGCGCTCCCCCGGCGAATACGAGGCGTTGCCCGCCGCAACCATCAGCTCGCGCGCCTGCTGCAGCAGCTCGGCGGCGTCGCCGAGCGCGCTTTCGGTGAGCGTCATCGCGTTGCGGCTCGCCTCGAGCGCGCGCAGGTCGGCCTGCATGCGCGACAGCGTCACCAACGCGCGCTCGGCGCGCGCCGCGGCCGTCGGGTCGTCGCTCGCGCGCTGCACCCGCTTGCCGGTGGTCAGTCGCTCCTGCGCCTCGGCCAGCTCGCGCTGCCTCTGCTGCAGGCTCGTCAGCCCGTTGTTGAAGGACATCGCGGTGGTGATGCGCACGGTCATCGGCGGTCTCCGGTGTCAGCGGCGTCGCCCTCAGCGGCCCGCCGTCTCGAGCAGCGTCTGGAATACGCTCTGCGCGACCTGCAGCACCTTGGCCGCGGCCTGGTAGGCCTGCTGGTACTGGATCAGGTAGGCCGCCTCCTCGTCGAGATTGACGCCGGCGAACGAGTCGCGCGCGTCCTTGGCCTGCTGGGCGACCGCACCCGAGATCTCGGCCGCGGCGCGCGCTCCCTGCACGCGAACCCCGATGTCGCCCATCGCCGAGGCCCAGGCCTCGGCCATCGTCGAGTTGCTGAACCAGGTGCCGTCGACGAAGCGCTCGTCGCGAAGCGCGGCGAACGCCAGCGCATTGCCGTTGTCGCCCGTCGCGTCGGCTGCGGCGAGCGCGCGCGGATCGCTGATCAGCAGCCGCAGGGCGGCGGCCGCGCGCGGCGTTCCCGGCGGCGGGTCGAACATCGGCGCGCCGGGCTGCCCGTCGAGATCGGTGCCCGCGGACTGGAGCGCGTTCATCCGGTCGGCGAACGCCTGGGCCAGCTCGTCGAGCATGCCCCGCGCGGCCACCAGGTCCACGTTCTGGAACTGCAGCAGCCCCCCGATCGACCCGCTGGACAGCAGCTCGGGCGCGAGCAGCCGCGCCTGGCCGCCGTCGACGATGCCGATCGCCGCGCGCGTCGGGTCGGCGGGGTCGTCGACCACCGCGAGCCGGGTCGTGCGGCCCGCCATCACGAGCGGCTCGCCGCCGGCGATGAACACGCCGTAGCTGCCGTCCTCGTAGGCCACGGTCGAGACGGCGAGATAGCCGCTGAGCTGCTGGATCAGCCGGTCGCGCTGGTCGAGCAGGTCGTTCGGCGGCAGGCCCAACCCGTTGACGGCTGCGATCTGGTCGTTCACCCTGGCGATGCCCTGCGCCAGCTCGTTGACCGCCTTGACGTCGAGCGCGAGGTCGTTGGCCACGCCCTGCTGCAGCGTGTCGAGCTGGCCGCTGGCCGTGTTGAAGCGCGCGACCAGCTCCTGCGCGCGCGACAGAACGACCTGCCGGGACGGGATGTCCTGCGGCCGGCTGGCGACGTCGACGAAGGCGTTGAAGACCTGGGTCGCGGCATGCCCGATGCCGCGCTCGCCCATCGGGAACACCGTCTCGAGCTGCGACAGGCGGTCGTAGCGCAGGCGGTCGAACCCGGCCTGCGACGCCGTGAGCGACGCCTGGCGCGTGAGGAAGCCGTCGTAGACGCGCACGACGTTGGCGACGTCGGCGCCCTTGCCGAAGAATCCAGCGCCGGTGAACTGCCCGGCACTCGTCACGACCTCGACGCGCTGGCGCGAGTAGCCGTCGACGCTGGCGTTGGCGATGTTGTGGCCGGTGACCTGCAGCGCCGCCTGCGCGGCGAACATGCTGCGCGTGCCCAGCGCCATCAGTGCGGTGCCGCTCATCTGCCCCCTCCCGGTCAGCCGAGTGCGCGCTGCAGGCGCAGCGTGGTGTTGATGACGCGGCCGAGCTTGTCGGCGTACGCCGGGTCGGTGGCGTAGCCGGCGCGCTGCAGGCCCTCGGCGAAGCGCGTCGCGTCGCCGCCGTGCGCCAGCACCTCGCGATAGCGCGGGCTGCGCGTCATCAGCCGCGCGTAGTCGGCAAAGGACTCGGCGTAGCTGGCGTAGGCGCGGAAGCGCGCGGTGACCTTGCGCGCGACGCCACCGACGTACTCGGTCGTCGTGACCTCGGCCACCGGACCCTGCCAGTTCGGGCCGGCCTTGATGCCGAACAGGTTGTGGGCCGGCGAGCCGTCGGCGTGGCGGATCTCGCGCCGGCCCCACCCGGTCTCGTGTGCCGCCTGTGCCACCATGAAGGCGGCCGGGATGCCGGTCTCGCGCTCGGCGGCGGCGGCGGCGTGACGGTGCTGCTGCACGAACCCCGCAGCCGCGGTCTGCGGGATGCGCACCGGCCGGTTCGCGGCGCCGCCGAGCGGCGGCGGCACGTCGTTGGCACTGCGCGCGGCCGCCGGGATGGGGCCGGGCGCGAGGCCCATCTGCCGCTCGAGCTGGCGCGCGATGGCGTCCGACAGGCCGCCCGGCAGGCCCGCGAGCCGGGTCGAGAGCTGCGTGTCGAGCATCTCGGTGCCGAGACGGCTGCCCTCGTTGTCGACGAGCCCGGACGCCATCGTGGTCGCCCGCATGCTCTTCACGAGCTCGGCCATGAACAAGGCCTCGAACTGCTGCGCCGCGGCGCGGACGGCCCCGCGGGGGTCGGCGGTGGCGCGCGCCTTCAGCGCGTCGAGCGAGCGCGCGTCGAACGCGAGGCCGGCGCCCGCGGCCGGTGTCGGAAGCGCGGCCACGCTCAGATCACCTCGAGCTCGGCGTTCAGCGCGCCGGCACTTTTCATCGCCTGCAGGATGGCGAGCAGGTCCAGCGGCGTCGCGCCGAGCGCATTGAGCGCCTTGACGACGTCGGAGAGCCTGGCCCCCGCCGGCATCTGCACCAGCGCCCCGCCCTGCTGGGCAACCTCGATCTCGGTCTTCTCGGTGACCACCGTCTGCCCGCCCGACAGCGGGCCGGGCTGGCTGACGACCGGCGTCGAGCTGATGGTCACGCTCAGGTTGCCGTGCGCCACCGCGCACGCGCCGAGCGTGACCGCCTCGTTCATGACGATCGAGCCGGTGCGCGCGTTGAGCACCACGCGCGCCGCCGGGCGCTCGAGCTCGACCGGCAGGTTCTCGATGTCGGCGAGGAAGGCGACGCGTTCGTCGGGCGCGCTCGGCGCGCGCACGCGCACGGTGCGGCCATCGAGCGCGGCCGCCGTGCCGGCACCCTTGGCGGCGTTGATCGCGCCCGCCACGGCGCGTGCCGTGGCGAAGTCGCTGGCGGCGAGCCCGAGCTGCACGCTGTCGCCCTCGGCCAGCGCGGTCGGCACGGCGCGCTCGACGGTCGCGCCCTCGGGGATGCGGCCGGCCGACAGGTGGTTGATCTGCACCTTGGAGCCGCCGGCGGCGGCACCGGCGCCGCCGACGATGAGGCTGCCCTGCGCGAGCGCGTAGACCTGTCCGTCGGCACCCTTCAGCGGCGTGGCCACCAGCGTGCCGCCGCGCAGGCTCTTCGCGTTGCCCACCGACGAGACGACGACGTCGATCGTCTGTCCGGGCCGGGCGAAGGCCGGAAGCGTCGCGGTGACCATCACCGCGGCGACGTTCTTGAGCTGCAGCGGCGTGCCCGGGGGCAGCGTGATGCCGAGCTGCTGCAGCATCGAGTTGAGGCTCTGCGTCGTGAACGGCGTCTGCGTCGTCTGGTCACCGGTGCCGTCCAGACCCACGACCAGCCCGTAGCCGACCAGCGGGTTGCTGCGCACGCCCTGCACCGAGGCGACCTCCTTGATGCGCCGGCTGGCGTCGGCCGGCGCCGGCCACCAGAGCGCGGCGCTCGACGCGACGACGGTCACGGCGACGCTCCAGCGCAGCCAGCGTTCGGAACGGCGAAGGCGCATGGCTCAGATCGGCAGGATGTTCAGGAACACGCGCGACAGCCACCCGATGGCCTGCGCCTCGGCCTGCGCGCCGCGCCCGCGCTGCTCGAGCCGCACGTTGGCGATCTGCGCGCTCTGCACCACGTTGCCGCCCTGGATGAAGCGCGGATCGACCTGGCCCGAGAAGCGCAGCACGTCGACATTGGCGTTGACGCCGATCTGCTTCTCGCCGACCACCAGCAGGTGGCCGTTGGGCAGCACCTCGCGCACGACGACCGTGATCGTGCCCCGGAAGTCGTTGCTGTTCTGCGTCGCCCCCTGTCCCGAGAAGTTGTTCGACGACTCGCCCGCGGCGTTGGCGCGGCGCAGCGCGTTCGGCGTGATCGCCGGCAGCGCCGTGACCCCGGCGGAGACGCTGCCGCTCTTGTCGATCGAGCTGGTCGACGACTGCGACGCGCTGACGCGCTCGACGATCTGCACCGTCAGCGTGTCGCCAGGCAGGCGGGCGCGGTGGTCCTCGAACAGCGGCCGGTAGCTCGCGGCACCGTAGATCGCCCCTTGGGCCGGCACCGGCACCGCCGCCGGCGCCACGACGAGCGGGCCGACCTCGTCGACCTGCACGCGCGGGTCCAGCGCCTGGCAGCCCGCGAGCCACGCCAGCGCGATCGCGCCAGCCGCGCGCGCCGCGAGCGACAGGGCACCGGCGACCGCCCGCGACCGCGTCACAGCTGACCCAGACGCTGCAGCATCTGGTCCGAGGTCTGGATCGCCTTCGAGTTCAGCTCGTAGGCGCGCTGCGTCGCGATCATGTTGACCAGTTCCTCGACGACGTTGACGTTGCTGCCCTCGAGGAATCCCTGGCGCATCGTGCCGAGCCCGTCGGTGCCGGTCGCACCGGCATTGGGCGCGCCCGAGGCCTCGGTCTCGGCGAACAGGTTCTGACCGCGCGGCTCGAGACCCGCTGGGTTGACGAACCCGGCCACCTGCAGCTGGCCGATCTGCGCCGGCGCCGCCTGCCCGGGCACCTGCGCGCTCACGGTGCCGTCGGCGGCGATGGTGACCGAGGTCGCATTCGCCGGCACCGTGATCCCCGGCTGCACGACGAAGCCGGAGTTCGTCACGATCTGCCCGTTGGCGTCGACCTTGAACGAGCCGTCGCGCGTATAGCCCGTGGTGCCGTCGGGCAGCGCCACCTGGAAGAAGCCGTTGCCTTCTATCGCCACGTCGAGCATGTTGCCGGTCTGCTGCAGGGCGCCCTGCGCGTAGTTGCGCGTGGTCGCGGCGGCGCGGACACCGAGCCCGACCTGCAGGCCGGTCGGCAACTGCGTCTGCTCGGTGCTCGCGGCGCCGACCTGGCGCAGGTTCTGGTAGATCAGGTCCTCGAACGCGACGTCGCCGCGCTTGAAGCCGGTCGTGCCGACGTTCGCGAGGTTGTTGGCGATGACGTCCAGCTTGGTCTGCTGGCCCTCCATCCCTGTCTTCGAGATCCACAGCGATCGGATCATCGCGGCGCTCCTGCTGGCTACGGCTCGCGCCATCTTCGGGCGACTGAAGCCCGGCGTCGCGCCGATAAGCGCCGGCTTCGGGGCGCTGATCGCGCCCGGCGCGACCCCGGCGCTACTGCGGTCCGAGCAGCCTGGACGCGGCCTGCTCGCGCTGCTCGGCGCCCTGCAGCATCTTCATCTGCTGCTCGAACTGGCGCGCCGCGGCGATCATCGCCACCATCGTCTCGACCGGGCTCACGTTGCTGCCTTCGAGGGCGCCGCCTTGCACGCGCGCCGCGTCGTCGGCAGGCAGGTCGCCGTCGGCGCCGCGAAACAGCCCGTCGGCGCCGCGCGCCAGCGGCACCTCCGGCGTCACCAGCTTCAGACGGCCAAGCACCTGGGGTGCCTCGCCGACGACCTGCGCGCTGACGGTGCCGTCCTGCGCCACCTCGACGCGGGCATTCGCCGGCACGGTGATCGGCCCGCCATCTCCGACCACCGGCAGCCCGGCCGGCGTGAGCAGCGTCCCGTCGGCCCCCCTCTGCAGGGCCCCGGCTCGCGTGTAGGCCTCGGTGCCGTCCAGCGCCTGCACCGCGAGCCAGGCGCTGCCCAGCGGCGCGACGTCGAGCGGGCGGCCGGTGGTCTGCAGCGGGCCGGGCCGCGGGTCGTGGCCGACCGTCGACTCGAGCGCGTAGACCCGCGTGCTCGCGCCATCCCCGCGCACCGGCACCGCGCGGAACGCCTGCATCTCGGCGCGGAACCCGGTGGTCGACGCATTCGCGAGGTTGTGCGCAAGCACGTCCTGGCGCTGCAGCGTCGCCTTCGCGCCCGACATCGACAGGTAGATCAGGCGGTCCATCGCGCGGCGGCCGTGTCGTCGCGGCCTGCGCTCAGCGCAGGTTGACCAGCGTCTGCAGCACCTGGTCCATGGTCTTGATGGTCTGCGCGTTGGCCTGGTAGGTGCGCTGCGCAGTGATCATGTTGACGAGCTCGGCCGTGAGGTCGACGTTGGACTCCTCGAGCGCGCCCTGCTGCAGCACCCCGGTGCTCCCTTCGCCCGGCGCGTTGGCCGTCGGCTGGCCCGACTGCACCGTCTGCGCCCACAGGTTGCCGCCCAGGGGCTGCAGCCCCTGCGGGTTGATGAAGCCCGCCAGCAGCACCTGGCCGGCCGGGCGGCTCTGGCCGTTGGTGTAGCGCGCGACCAGGATGCCGCCGCTGTCGAACGTGAACTCCTTGAGCTGGCCCGAGCTATAGCCGTCCTGGGTGAGCCTCGTGACCTCGGAGCGCGCCGCGAACTGCGTCGCCGCGGTCAGGTCGAGGCGCACGCCGGCGATGGCCTGCGTGTCGGCGTAATCGTCGTCGGCGACCGCCACCGCCGGGATGTCGATCGGGTCCGGCAGGTCCTGCGGTGCGCCGCCCGCGGTCATGCGGAAGTCCGGGCGGCCGCCGTTGGCGGCGTCGAACGTCATGTAGAACGCCGGCTGCACGGCGTTGTTGGTGCCGTTCACCGCCTGTTCGTTGGCCGTCAGGTAGACCGCCCAGGCATCGCGGCCGTCGATCTGCGGCTCGCGCCGGAAGTAGTACGTCAGCGAGACCGATTCGCCGAGCGCGTCGAACACCTGCTGGCTCGTCGTGAAGTTGACCGTCTTCGAAGTGCCGCCGCGCTGCAGGTCGTCCACCGTCGCCGGTGCCGTCCCGCCGAGGACCGGATCCCCGGAGTCGAGGTTGACCGCCATCGACGTGCCGGTCGTGGCCTGCGCCGCGATGCGCCCGGTCGGCAGCACCAGCGGCCCGGGCACCGTCTGCCCGTCCGGGATGCCGATCAGGAACAGGCCGTTGTTGTCTGCGACCAGCTGCTGGCCCCGATACGGGCCGGTGCCCTCGACGACCTTGAACTGGCCGTTGCGCGTGAAGTACGGCGGCGACTGCCCGTCGCCGACCTGGAAGAAGCCGCTGCCGCTGATCGCGATGTCCAGCGGGTTCTCGGTGACGGTGATGTTGCCCTGCGTGAACTGCTGCGCGACGGTGGCGATCGTGGCGCCGATGCCGATCGGCTGCGTCCCCGAGCCGTTGAGCGCGGCGGCATACATGTCCGCGAACTCGGCGCGCGAGCCCTTGAAGCCGAAGGTGCCCGCGTTGGCGACGTTGTTGCCGATGACCTCGAGGCTCTTGGAGGTGACGCCGAGACCGGAAAGACCTTGCTGGAAGCTCATGGGATGTGGACCTGGTGGGGGTCGGTGTGGAAGTCGGACTCGGCCGGTCAGCGCGTCTCGATGACCTGCGCATACGGCACGACGCCGAAGCTGGCGAGCTCGACACTCAGCCCGTCGCCGGCCGCGGACACGGACTCGACGCGGTCGATGACCAGGGTGCGGCTGGGCACCGGGCTTTCGCCCGCGAACGCCTGGATGCGGAACCCCTCGGCGGTGGAGCGCTCGGCATCGTTCGACGGCGCCCATTCGAAGGCGTGGCGGCCCTCGTCGAGGTCCTCGAGCTCGAGGGTGTCTATGACGCGGCCGCCGGCGTCCAGGATCTCGACCTCGACGCGCGATGCGTCCGACCCGAGGTCGAAGTGCCCGGACATCGGGCCCTCGCCGTCGCCCGGCGCCAGCACGTTGCCCTCGAGCACGACCTCGCGGCCGACCAGCGAGGTGGCCTGGAGGATGCGCATCTGCATCATCTGGCCGCCGAGCGACTCGATCGTGCCGTTGAGCTTCTCGAGGCCGGAGACGGTGCTGATCTGCGCCATCTGCGACGTCAGCTCGGCATTGTCGAGCGGGTTGAGAGGGTCCTGGTTCTGAAGCTGCGTGACCAGCAGCTTGAGGAAGCGGTCGGCGGTCTCGTCGGCGCTCTTGCCGGTGACGACGCCGGGAGCGGCGGCGGCGGTGGCCGCGGCGCTGGTGGCGGTGACGGTGCTCATGGCGGCGCGGGACTCAGCCCTGGCCCATCTGCAGCGTCTTCAGCAGCAGACTGCGCGCCGTGTTCATGACCTCGACGTTGTTCTGGTACGAGCGCGACGCCGAGATCATGTTGACCATCTCCTCGACCGCATTGACATTGCTGTAGGTCACGTAGCCCTCGCCGTCGGCCGCCGGATGCTCGGGGTCGTGGACGCGCCGGCCGGGGCTCGCGTCCTCGGCCACCGTCGATACGCGCACGCCCGCGGCGGCGTCGCGCGCGCCGGCGGCGCGCGTCATCACGGTCTGGAAGACGACCTGGCGCGCCTTGTAGGCCTGCCCGTCGGGCCCGGCCACGGTGTCGGCGTTGGCCAGGTTGGACGCGACCACGTTGAGGCGCTGGCTCTGCGCGCTCACGGCGCTGCCGGCGATGTCGAAGACGCGGAACATGCTCATCGCGGACCTCAGCCCTGGGTGTGGCTGCGCATCGCGTCGAGCATCGTGCGCACGCTGCCGTTGATGAAGCGCAGGGTCGCCTCGTACTTCACGGCGTTGTCGACGAAGGCCGCGCGTTCGCGGTCCATGTCGACGCTGTTGCCGTCGAGGTTGCTCTGCGCGGGCGACGCGTAGCGCAGCGCGGGTCCGCGTCGTGGCCCCATGTCGCCCGCCTCGGCCCGGCGGCTCGTCGCGTCGCGCAGCGCCCGCGCGAAGTCGAAGTCGCGCGCCAGATAGCCCGGCGTGTCGGCATTGGCGATGTTGCTCGAGATCAGCCGCTGGCGCTCGGCCCGCAGCACCAGGGCCTCGGTCTGGAACGACAGCTGGGTGGTCAGTCGGTGGATCATGGGCGGCTTCCCCGGAACGGCAGGTGCACGGTGCGGTCATTCTGGGCAGCGACAGGCGGCGACTTGACCCGGAACAGCGGCGTCAACCGGCCCCAAATCGAACCACCCGCGCAGCCCCGGCCCCCTAAAGTGCAGGCCGTGCCGAAACGACCTGCCGGGCCCGACGAGCGACGACGCGCGCTGCGCGGCACGCGCGCACGCGTCGCCGGACTGGCGCTCGCCGCAGCGCTGGCGCCCGCGGCGCAGGCGCAGGCCGCGCCGGCGACCGACATCGATCGGGCGCTGCAATGGGCGAACGAGGCTGCACTGGCCGCGGCGCCAGGCGACACGCGCGTCGAGCTCGTGCCCGGACGGCTGGACCCGCGGCTGCGCCTCGCGCCGTGCAGCCAGGTCGAGCCCTACCTGCCCCCGGGGGCCCGGCTCTGGGGCCGCACCCGCATCGGGCTGCGCTGCATCGATGGCCAGGCGCGCTGGAACGTCTTCCTGCCGCTCACCGTGCGCGTCGTGGCCCCTGCGCTGGTCGCCGCCGGCCCGCTGCCGGCCGGCACGACGCTGGCTGCCGAGCACCTCGTCCGCGCCGAGGTCGACTGGGCCGCGTCGCCCAGCCCGCCGCTGGCCGACGCCTCGGCGCTGGTCGGTCGCACCCTGCTCCGTCCGCTCGCCCCCGGCGAGGCGCCGCGCAGTGCCGATCTGCGCGCGCGCCAGTGGTTCGAGCAGGGCGAGACGGTGCTGGTGACCGTGCGCGGTCCGGGCTTCGCGGTCACACGCGAGGCGCTGGCGCTCGCCGACGGGATCGAGGGCCGCCCGGCGCGCGCCCGCACCGAGGGAGGCCGAGTGCTCGTCGGCCGTCCGGTCGGGGAGCGGCGCATCGAGGTGGTGCAGTGAACGCGCCCCCTGCACGGCCCGCGGCGCGCGGGGTCTCGGGACATTTCTTCGACATGGGCCTAAAGTTCGCTCCGGACGCTTCCGATAGAGCGTTCATGTCAAAGGGGTCGGGACCTTCCGGCCGATCCCACTGGAGCACGCCATGAAGATCGGTTCCCTCGAGACCAAGGCGATGAGCCTGCCGGTCAGCGGCGAACGCAAGGCGCCGGCGACCGCACCCGGCACGAGCGCCGAGCCGAGCGCCAAGGTCGAGCTGTCGGCTGCCGCGTCCGCACTCGGCAGCCCGGCCGCGGACCCGACGTTCGACACGGCCAAGGTCGAGCGCATCGCGCAGGCGATCCGCGAGGGCCGGTTCACGATCGACCCCGAGGCGATCGCCGAGAAGCTCATCGCGAACGCCCAGGAACTGCTGCCGCGCCAGTCGCGCTGAGGCTCGCACCCATGCACTCCAGCGCCGCCGAGGTTCAGGCCGTCCGACGCGTCGACGATCTCGAGCCGAGGCTCGCCGCGGTCGAGGAGCGACTGGCCGGGCTCGGCGCCGCCCTCACCCGCCACGACGCCGCGGCGATCGAGTCCGAGGCGTCTGCACTGCACGAGGCGCTGGCCAGCGCGCTCGATCACTTCGGGCGCGCGGCGCGCCAGGGCGGGGTGCCGCCGGCGCTGCGCCAGCGGCTGGCCATCGCGGGTGCGCGCGTCGCCGCGCAGCGCGAGGCCCTGGCCCGCGCCATGGTGTCCCTCGACCTCGCCATCGACGCCCTGCTCCCCCCGCCCGCGTCGGCGCTCTATTCCGCCGGCGGCCACGCCGACCGCGGCACCGGCTCGGGCGCGTTCACCGCCTGACGCAGCCGGTCCGTCCGCGACACACGTCACGCGGCTCATCGCACGGCGCGGCAAGCCGTCACGGTTTGCCGTCACAATCCGCGACAAATGCAACGGGGGCGCCCGCCGGGTGACCGCCGTGCCACGCAGTCGGCCCGAAGGCATCGCCAGTGCCGCCGGGTGGAGCGCGACGTTGGGGCAAGACGAACCGATTCTGGGTGCCGGCGGTGGAGCGGCACTCCAGGACGCACGCCACGGGGCGAGACGCCCGTTTCTTCTCGGCTGGGCCGTGCTGCTGGTCGGCGCCGCCTCGGCGGCGGCGGCGCTCGCGCTGCTGCTCGCGCCGCTGCCGGCCAGCCAGACGGCCGAGCGCGCGGCCGCTTTATCGGCGGCCGTGTCCCGCTTCGGCTGGGCCGCCGCGCGCGGCCCGGCGGGCGTCGAGGTCGAGCGCCAGCGCGACGCCGTCGACGCCGCGCTGCGCGCGCTGTTCGATGCCGACGAGGCAGGCACGGTGCGGTCTTCGCGCCTGTCGGAGCGCTGGTCTGCACTCCACACGATGCCTTCCGGGCACTGGCCGGCCGCGGAAATCGACGCGCTGGCGGCCGAGGCCGAGGCCGTCGCCGCCACGCAGCGCCTCGAGCTGCTGCAGCAGACGCGGCGGCGCGAGTGGACGCTCCTCGCCCTCACGCTGCTGCTGGTGGGCGTGCTGACGGTGCCGGTGGCCGGGCTGTGGCGGCAGCGCCGGCGGCTGCGTGCCGCCATCGACGACTTCGCCGGCCGCCTCGGCGACGGCCAGTGGCAGGATGCCGTCCAGGGGCTGCGCGACGACCGCGGCGGCACGCCCTCGGCCTTCGACACGCTGGCCAGCGGCGTCGAGGGCGTGATGGCCGAGACCGAGCGGCGCTGGCAGGCGCTCGCGGACCTCTCGGCCGACTGGTACTGGGAGACCGACGCCGCCCACCGGCTGAGCCGGCTCTCGGGTGCCTCGCCGCCGGTCGTGCGCATCGGCGGCCGTCCCGAGGACGTCATCGGACGCCGGCGCGACCAGATGCCCTACCTCGATCCGCCCGAGGGTGGCTGGGAGGCCTACCACGCGCGACTCGACCGCCACGAAGCCTTCCGCGACGTCGAGATGGCGGTGCGCGGGCGCGGCGGCGAGGTGGCGCTGTGGGTCTCGATCAGCGGCCGGCCGCGGCGTGACGCGAACGGCCGCTTCGTCGGCTACGAAGGGGTCGGCCGCGACATCACCGAGCGGCGCCTCGCGGCGCAGCGGCTGCAGGGCAGCGAGCAGCGGTGGTCGCTCATGGCCGGGCTCGCGTCGGACTGGTACTGGCAGACCGACGCCGAGCACCGCGTGCTGCCGCTCGCGCCCGAGTACGCGAAGCGCGGGCCGCTGGTGGCCGAGCGCGTCGTCGGCCGCACGCGCTGGGAGGCCTACCCGGATGCACTGCCCGCAGGGCAGTGGGCCGAGCACCGCGCCGACCTCGAGGCCCGCCGGCCGTTCCGCGGGCTGCAACTGGAGGTCGAGGTCGAGCCGGGACGCTGGCTCTGGTTCTCGATCAGCGGGCTGCCCCGGCACGACGCGCAGGGTCGCTTCGTCGGCTACCACGGTGTCGGCCGCGACATCACCGCGCGCAAGCAGGCCGAGCGGCTGCTGCTGCGGCACAACGAGGAACTCCAGCGCGCCGTCGAGGAGCGCACGCGCGACCTGGCGCGGCTGAACCTGGATCTCGAGGCCTTCTCGCGACAGCTCGCGCACGAGTTGCGCACGCCGATCGGTCACGTGCAGGGACTGGCGCAGCTGCTCGAGGCGCGCGCCGGCCACCGGCTCGGCGCGGAGGAGCGCCGGCTCCTCGAGCTCCAGGTCGGTGCCGCGCGCCACATGCGCGAGACGGTCGAGGCGCTGCTGCAGCTGGCGCGCTCGACCGTGCAGGCCATGCCGCTCGAGGACATCGACGTCAGCGCCCTCGCGCACGAGGTGATCGGCGAGTTGCCGCCGGTCGAGCGTGCCGGCCCGCTGGCGTGGGCCGTCGAGCCGGGCATCCGCGCGCGCGCCTCGCCTGGCGCGCTGCGCATCGTGCTGGCCAACCTGCTGGGCAACGCGGCCAAGTTCACGCGCAAGGAGGCGTCGCCGCACGTGCGCGTGTCGAGCCGCCGCGACCCGGACGGCCGCATCCGGGTCTTCGTCGAGGACAACGGCGCCGGATTCGCGGGCACCGACGCGTCCAGGCTGTTCGCACCGTTCTCGCGCCTGCACGCGGCCGACGACTACGCCGGCACCGGCATCGGCCTGACGATCGTCCAGCGCATCGTCGAGCGCCTGGGCGGCTCGGTGCGCGCGAGCGGCGCGCCCGGAGGCGGCGCCCGCTTCGAGTTCACGCTCGAGGCTCCGAAGAGCGACTGAGTGCCCGCGCGCGGCCCGGGCAGCGCACCGGGCCCGGCGGCGCTCACCACTCGCGCAGGCGCGTGCGCAGACGCGCGATCGACTGGCTGTGGAGCTGGCAGACCCGGCTCTCGGTGACGCCGAGCACGGCGGCGATCTCCTTGAGATTCATGTCGTGCTCGTAGTACATGCTCATCACGTACTGCTCGCGCTCCGGCAGGTTCTTGATCGCCTCGACGAGCGCCTCGCGCATGCGGCGGTCCGTCAGGCGGCCCAGCGGATTCGCGTCCTCGTCGGCGACGTGGCGGTCGAGGTAGTCGTCGTCGCCGTCGTCGCCGCTCATGTCCTCGAGGTAGATGAGCTGCGTGCCGTTGACCTTGCCGAGCAGCTCCTGGTACTCGGAGAGCTCGAGACCCATCTCGCGCGCGATCTCGCTCTCGCTCGGCGCCCGTCCCAGCTTCTGCTCGAGCTTGTGCACCGCGGTCTCGATCGAGCGCTGGTGCCGGCGGTCACCGCGGCTCATCCAGTCGTTGCCGCGCAGCTCGTCGAGCATCGCGCCGCGGATGCGCTGCGTCGCGAAGGTCTCGAACTGCACGCCCTGGCTCGCGTCGAAGCGCGACAGCGCGTCCGACAGCCCGATCATGCCCACCTGGATCAGGTCGTCGAGCTCGACGTTCGCCGGCAGCTTGGCGATCATCTGGTGCGCCAGCCGTCGCACGAGCGGGCTGTACTGCTTGAGGAGGGCGCCGGCGTCGAGTTGTCCCTTGGCGGTGTACATGGCGGTCGGCCTTTGCGGAAGGCGGATTCGGGTTCGGGTCAGCGGCGGGCGAGCGCCTGGAAGCCCACGGCCGCCGGGGGCGGCGGGCGCAGCGTCAGGCCGTGCTCGTCGATGGCGATCTGCGCGTCGACCAGCCGAAGCAGCTCGTGCGGCGGCGGCATCGCGACGTCGCTGGCCGGGTCGACGACCGCCCACTCGCGCAGCAGCGCGCCGAGGAAGCGGTCGGCGCAGCCGGCCAGGGTCGAGGCGATGCCCTGCAGCCGCGGCGAGCGCGGGTCGGCGAGCAGCAGCAGGTCGAACGTGAGCAGCCGGCAGCGCTGCGCGAGCAGCTTGCAGGCGGCATAGGCGTGCTTCACCGCCTCGGCGTCGTCGGCCGCGAGCAGCAGCGGACGCGCGGCGCGGCGCACGAAGAGCCTCGCCATGTCGGGCGGCGAGGCGTGCAGCAGCACGACGTCGGCCGCCGGCGCGGCCGCCGCCACCGCGTCGAGGAACGCGCCGGC
>JALORQ010000124.1 GCA_025458805.1 Rubrivivax sp. | reverse complement strand
CCTCGCCGATCCCGCTCGTCACGTCGGTGCTGCCCGGCCCGACGGCGGCGGCCGCACCGCGCGCGCCCGAGCCGGCCCCGCGGTTCGTGACCCCGCCGCCGCCGCCACCACCGGCGCCCGCGGAGGAGGGAGCGGCCGAACGCACGGCGCTGCTGCCGCCATCGGCGCCGCCCGATGACGGCCGCGACGTCAGCATCGAGGAACTGCTCGATCTGGAGCAGCAGGCCGAGTTCTTCGTCGTGCTGGGCCAGGACGATGCCGCCATCGACCTGCTCGCCGAGCACCTGCGGCAGTCCGGAGGCGGCAGCCCGCTGCCCTACCTGAAGCTGCTCGAGATCTACCGCCGGCTGGGCACGCGCGACGCGTACGACCGCTTGCGCGAGCGCTTCAACGCGCGCTTCAACGCCTACGCGCCGGGCTGGGACGCGGACCTGCAGCAGGGCCGCGTCCTCGAGGACTACACGGGCGTGCTGCCGCGGCTGCAACGGGTCTGGCCACGGCCGCTCGACGCGATGGCCGAACTCGAGGCGCTGATGTTCAGGCGTTCGCGCGGCGACCTCTTCGAGCTGCCGGCCTATCGCGAGGTGCTGCTGCTCTACGCGGTGGCGCGCGACCTGCACGAGCGCGAGGCCGGGAAGGGGGGCGACGTCGACCTGCTGCTGCCGCTGGCCGACGGCGGCGACTTCAGCTCCACGGCGCCGGCTCCGCTGCAAGTCGCGGCAGGTGCGGGTGCCGCTGCGCTCGGGACGCCGGACGATGGCGCCGTCGGACGCCCGTCGCTCGACCTGGACCTGGACCTGACCGATCGCCCGTCCCCGGCGGCGCGCTTCCCCGACACGCGGCCGCCGCCACAGAACTGAGTTCCCCGGCCTAGAGCCGCGACAGGCGCGCCAGCGCGGCGTCGAGCGTGTCGTCGCGCTTGGCGAAGCACAGCCGCGCGATGCCCTGCTCGAAGCCCCCTTCGTAGAACGCCGCAAGCGGGATCGCGGCCACGCCGATCTCGCGCGTCAGCCATTCGCAGAATTCCTGCTCGGGCAGCGCGCTCACCGCGCCGTAGTCGACGCACTGGAAGTAGGTGCCCTCGCAGGGCAGCAGCCGCAGCCGCGTGCCGGCGAGCCCGGCGCGGAAGCGGTCGCGCTTGCGCTGGTAGAAGGCGGGCAGCTCGAGATACGGCCGAGGGTCGGCGAGGAAGCGCGCCAGACCGTGCTGCACCGGCGTGTTGACGGTGAACACGTTGAACTGGTGCACCTTGCGGAACTCGGCCGTCAGCGGCGCCGGCGCCGCCACCGTGCCGACCTTCCAGCCCGTGACGTGAAAGGTCTTGCCGAAGCTCGAGACGACGAAGGCGCGCGCCGCGAGTGCCGGGATCGACGAGGCGCTGACGTGCGGCCTGCCGTCGAAGACCATGTGCTCGTAGACCTCGTCGGCGATGACGACGACATCGGTGCCGTCGAGCAGCGCGGCCAGCCGGTGCATCTCGCCGGCGGTCCACACCGTGCCGCTGGGGTTGTGCGGAGAGTTGACGATCAGCGCCCGCGTGCGCGGGCCGATTGCCACGCCGATCTTGTCGAAGTCGGGCCGGAACCGGCCGGGCTGCAGCGGCACGCGCACGACGCGACCGCCGGCGAGCTCGATGTTCGGCGCGTAGCTGTCGTAGCAGGGCTCGAGCACGACGACCTCGTCGCCCGGATGCACGACCGCCAGAACCGCGGTGAGGATGGCCTGGGTCGCCCCCGCGGTGATCGTGATCTCGGTCGCCGCGTCGTAGCGGTGCCCGTAGAGCGTGGCGATCTTGGCCGCCACCGCCTCGCGCAGTGCCGGCACCCCGGCCATCGGCGGATACTGGTTGAGACCCTCGCGCATCGCGTCGCCGACGCGATCCAGCAGCGTCGGGTCACAGTCGAAGTCGGGGAAGCCCTGGCCGAGGTTGACGGCGCCGGCCTGCTGCGCCAGCGCCGACATCACGGTGAAGATCGTCGTGCCGACGCCGGGCAGGCGGCTGCGCAGGGCGGGAGTCCGGGGGGCAGGGTGCATGGCCTCAGAGGTCGTAGTCGGTACCGCTGCCGCTCATCGCACGACGGATCAGCGTCGCGCTGAGGCGGTCGGAGAGCATCTCGGCGAAGGCATAGACGAACTGGCGCAGGTACGCACCGCGCTTGAACGCGACGCGCGTGACGCTGCTGCCGAACAGGTGCCCCACCGGGCGCCACGAGAGGTCGGCCTCGGCCGCACCGTCGCGCACCGCGGCCTCGGCGACGATGCCGATGCCGAGCCCGAGCCGCACGTAGGTCTTGATCACGTCGGAGTCGATCGCCTCGAGCGCGACCGTCGGCTTCAGCCGCGCGCGCTCGAATGCCTGGTCGATGCGCGTGCGGCCGGCCATCGCCGGGTGGTAGAGCACGAGCGGCTCGGATGCGAGCTGCTCGAGCGTGGGACGCTCGACTTGGGCCAGGGGGTGGCCCGCGGGCACGACCACCGCGTGCTGCCATTCGTAGCACGGCAGCGTCACCAGCTCGTCGTACCCGGTCAGCGACTCGGTCGCGATGCCGATCTCGGCAGTGTCGTCGAGCAGCATGCGCGCGACCTGCGCCGGCATGCCCTGGTGCAGCACGACCTGGACCTTCGGATGGCGCTGGCGCAGGCGGGCGACGGGGCCCGGCAGGAAGTAGCGCGCCTGCGTGTGGGTGGTCGCGATCGAGAGCGTCCCGGCGTCCTGCTTGGAGAACTGCTCGCCGATGCGCCGCAGGTTCGCGACCTCCCGCATGATGATGTCGATCGACTTGAGCGCCTCGGACCCGGGCTCGGTGACGCGCCGAAGACGCTTGCCGTGGCGCGCGAAGATGTCGATGCCGAGTTCCTCCTCGAGCTCGAGGATCGCCTTGCTGATCCCGGGCTGCGAGGTGTGGAGGGCCTTGGCCGTCTCGGTGAGGTTGAGGTTGCGGCGCACCGCCTCCTGGACGAAGCGGAACTGCTGCAGGTTCATGGCGCGGGCTCCCCGAGCAGTCCGGCCGCGGCGGCGGCCATCGCGGCGACGACGGCGTCGATCTCGCCCACCGCCTCGTGCAGATCGACGCGGATGCCCGGGTTCTCGGCGCGGACGCGCTCGACGAGCAGCGGCAGGTCGCGGCGCACGTGGCCGCCGGCCCCGAGAAACATCGGCAGCACCGCGATCCGGCGGCAGCCCCGCCCGGCGAGCTCTCGGCCGGCCGCCGGCAGGTCGGGCGGCATGAACTCCAGGAAGGCCAGGCTCACCGCGACGTCGGGCCGTGCGGCGCGCACGCGCTCGGCGACCGCCTCGAACGGACGCGCCCAGCGCGGGTCGCGGGCGCCGTGCGCGAACAGGATCAGACCGGTCGGCGTCATCGGTACCTCACCAGCCAGCCGAACGCGGCCAGCGAGAGCGCCAGGTAGAACAGGCCCGGCGCCGCCGCCGCCAGCCAGGGCGTCCAGTCGCGCAAGGTGCCGAGGTGGCCCGAGAGGTTGTTGAGCAGCACGAAGCTGATCCCGAGCATGATGCCGCCGAAGACCTTCAGGCTGATGCCACCGGCGCGGGCGTGCAGGTAGGCGAAAGGCAGCGCCAGCGCGACCATCACGAGGCAGGCGAGCGGGTACAGCGCCTTGCGCCAGAAGGCGATCTGGTAGCGCTCGGCCGCCTGCTCCTGGCGCGCGAGGTGGCGACCGTAGCGCCAGAGCTCGACGGTGCCCATCGTCGCCACCGGAAGCACGGCCGCCGCGACCACGCCGGCCGGCAGCGAGCTCGGCCAGTCGAGGGTCTCGGTCGTGGCTCTCTCGACGCCGGCCCCGGAGGCCGCGCCGGCCGCCGGCCAGCGCATCACCTCGACCCCGGCGAGCCGCCACAGGCCGTCGTCGCCGACGCGCGCCGATGCGGCCGCGATCGACTCGACCAGGCGACCGTCGGCGTCGAACTCGAAGATGCGGATCCCTTCGAAGCGTCCCTCGGCGCCGGTGCCCGTGACGTTGACGGCGACGCTGCGCTCGGCGCCGTCCACCAGCCGGCGGTCCTTCAGCCAGGCGCCCGCGCCTTCGACACGCAGGCCGCCGCTGAATCTGGCCTTCAGCAGCACCGCCTGCCTTTCGGCAGCCGGCGCGGCGATCTCGCCGACCGCGAACGTGAGCGCCGAGAACGCGACACCGAGCGCGGCGAGCATGCCGAGCGCCCGGCCCGGGCCCAGGCCGCCGGTGCGCAGGATCGTGAACTCCGACGACTGCGCCATGCGCGCCAGCGCGTAGATCGCGCCGATCAGCACGGCGATCGGCATGAGCTCGTACAGGTGCCCGGGCAGCTCGAGCGCGGCGGCCAGCGCGACGTGCCCGGCGGTGCGGCCGCGCTGGCCGACCTGATCGATGTCGTCGACGAAGTCGATGAAGAAGAAGAGGGCGAGGAAGGCCGCCGCGACGAAGCCGACCGAGGCGACGATGTCGCGGTAAAGCAGGCGGCGAACGGTTCTCATCGCGCGTCAAGTCGGGACAGGACGCCGCTGCGCGCCGCGCAGCCGCAGCGTGGCCGCATGGTCGCGCCACCAGACGAGCGCGATCGCGAGCGCGAACACGCTGCCGTGCAGCGCGCCCAGTGCAACCGGCAGCGCGACGCGTCCGGTTCCGACCCACGCCTGCGTCAGGCTGACGAGGTTGAAGTAGACGACGAACGCGAGCAGCGCGAACAGCAGGTTCCAGTTGCTGGCTCGGCGCGGGTTCGACGCCGCCAGCCCGACGCCCAGCAGCACCAGGTTGACCGCTGCGGCGAGCAGCCCGAAGCGCGCCGCCAGCTCGCCGTCGTGGCGGGGCGTCGCGTCGCGCAGCAGGTCGATGGTGCGCATCGTGCGGGGCGGCCGCTCCCGGGCGGCGCGCGCGGCGCGTTCGTCGACCAGCACGCGGTAGCTCTCGAAGCGCGCGATCGCCGTCTCTCCGCTGGACGCGTCGGACTGGTTGCGCTGTCCGCGCTCCAGGGTCAGGAACCGATCGGGCCCTTCGAAGTCGATGCGTCCCGCACGCGCCGAGGTCACCGATTCGCCGTCGGGATCGCGCTGAAGGATGAAGACGTTGCGCGCCTGCGTCGCGTCGACGGGGTCGCGCTCGATGAAGAAGACGCGGCGGCCGTCGCTCGAGGACTGGAAGACGCCCGGAGTGACGCGCGACAGGTCGGAGCGCTGCTCGTAGCGCTCGCGCAGCTCGAGGGTGTTGCGGTGACTCCACGGCGTGACGAAGAGCAGCAGCAGCGCGATCACGGCGAGCACCGGCCAGGCGGTGGCCAGCACCGGGCGCACGAAGCGCGTCAGCCCGACGCCACTGGCGAACCAGACCGACATCTCGCTGTCGCGGTACATGCGCCCGAGCGCGACCACCACGGCGACGAAAAGCGACAGCGCCAGCATGGTCGGCAGGTGCACCAGGGAGGTGTAGCCCAGCACCAGCACCACGTCCTGGGGCGATGCGACGCCGCGTGCCGCCTGCCCGACGACGCGGATCAGGAACATCGTGACCACGATGGTGACGATGACCACCAGCGTGGCCCCGAACGCCCGTGCCAGCTCTCGACGCAGCGTCGAATCGAATAACATGAAGCTTCGTTCCTATCGGGCGGAATTATGGACTTCAGGACGATCCCGCCGGGGGCTGGCGGGCTGGCCGCGATGGCCACGGATGCGCTGCTCGTCGTGCTTGCCGGCACGAGCAGGCCGGACGGGCTCGACACGGCGCTGGCCACGCTGCTCGACGCGGTGGTCGAGGCCGGCGACTTCGAGTTCAAGGCCGGCAGCACCGTGGTGCTGCACCGGCCGGCCGGCGTTGCCGCGGCGCGCGTGGTCTTCGTCGCCATGCCGGCGGCCACCGCGGCCGCGTGGCGCAAGGCGGTGCACGCGGGCGTCGCCGCGATCAGGTCCGGCGGTGCGAAGTCGGTCGTCATCGGCTCGGTCGGCGGCGCCGCGATCGACGACGTGCTGGCCGAGGCGACGGTCGCCGCGGTGCACGACGCCACCTACACGTACCGGCGCACCAAGCCGAGCGCGCCCGCCGCGTCCCGGCTCGATTCGGTGCGGCTGGCCTGCGACAAGGCGGCGGCGAAGCGGGTCGACGAGGGACTCGTGCGCGGCCAGGCGATCGCAGCGGGCGTGCTGCTCGCACGCGAGCTGGCGAACCGGCCGGCCAACCACTGCACGCCCTCGGATCTCGCCGACGAGGCGCGCACGCTCGGCAAGGCGCACGGGCTGAAGGTCGAGGTGCTCGACCGCAAGGACGCCGAGAAGCTCGGCATGGGCGCCTTCCTCGCCGTCGCGCAGGGCTCCGAACAGCCACCGCGCTTCATCGTCGCGCGCTGGAACGGGGGCCGCAAGGGCGACGCGCCGGTGGTGCTCGTCGGCAAGGGCATCACGTTCGACACCGGCGGGATCTCGATCAAGCCCGCAGCCGAGATGGACGAGATGAAGTTCGACATGGGCGGTGCCGCCAGCGTGCTGGGCGCGCTGCGCGCGCTGGCGGGCATGAAGGCGCGCGTCAACGTGGTCGGCATCGTTCCGGCGTGCGAGAACATGCCCAGCGGCCGCGCCGTCAAGCCGGGCGACGTCGTCACCAGCCTTTCCGGACAGACCATCGAGATCCTCAACACCGATGCCGAGGGGCGGCTGATCCTCTGCGATGCGCTGACCTACGCCGAGCGCTTCGAGCCGGCCGCGGTGGTCGACGTGGCCACGCTCACCGGCGCCTGCGTCATCGCGCTCGGGCACCACCGCACGGGGCTGTTCACGCCGGACGACGCGCTGGCCGCGGAACTGCTGGCGGCCGGCGAGCGCGCGCTCGATCCGGCGTGGCGCATGCCGCTCGACGACGAGTACGACGAGGCGCTGAAGAGCAACTTCGCCGACATGGGCAACGTCGGGCCCCGCGCCGGCGGGGCGATCACGGCGGCGATGTTCCTCAAGCGCTTCACGCGCAAGCTGCGCTGGGCGCACCTCGACATCGCGGGGACCGCGTGGAAGTCGGGACCCGCGAAGGGCGCAACCGGCCGGCCCGTGCCGCTGCTCGTCCACTTCGCGCTCGCCCGGGCGCGCTGACTCCGCGGCAGCGCGGGATGACGGCGCGCCAGGTCGAGTTCCACACCGGGGTCGCCGACCCGGTTGCCTTCGCGTGCCGGCTGCTGCGCAAGGCGAGCCGGCTGGGGGCTCGCGTCGCCGTGCAGGGCTCGCCCGAGGCGCTGTCCCGCCTGGACATCGAGTTGTGGACCTTCGACGAGCGCGACTTCGTGCCGCACGTGCGCCTGTCCGCGGCGCGCGGCGGGGTCGTCTCGCGCACGCCGGTCTGGCTGCTCGATGCGCCGCCGCCCGCCGATCCGCCGACGGTGCTGGTCAACGTGGACGGCGACGCACCGGGCGACAATGCGCCGTGGCGGCGCGTGATCGAGATCGTCGGTCGCGAGGAGCCGGCGGCCGGGCGCGGGCGCGAACGCTGGCGCCAGTACCGGACCGGGGGCTGGGCGGTGATCCACCATGACGGAGCCCGGCGCGATGCCGATTGAGAGGCCGCCCCCGGACCGGGTGCCGACCCTGACCGAGGTGCTCGAGCTGCGGTCGCCTGCGCCGCCTGGCAGCAGTGCCACCGAGTCCGCCGCGCCGGCTCCGGCGGCCGCGCGGGAGGACGACATCGCCGCCCTCGTGCTCGAGGACGTGCTCGAGCATGCCGACCGCCTGCTCGAGGCCCGGCTGCGCGAGGCGCTCGCTCCCGCGCTCGCGCGTGCCGCCGACGTGCTGATCCGCGAGGCGCGCGACGAGCTGTCGCGCGCGATGCGTCAGCTCGTCATGGATGCGCTCGCGCGCGAGCTGGCGCGGCGCCGCGATCGCTGAGCGGCCGCCCGATTCCGTCCGGGGCGGCTTGGCGCAACCCCGGAGAGGTCGGGGCCCGGTTTTGCGCTATCGTCCGCGGCCACGTTTTCCTTCGGCGTCACCGTCGAGACGCTGTCTTCTACCCCCGGAGGTTTTCCGCATGTTGATCAAGTTCAACCTCGTCGCCGGCGCCGCCGCGATGCTCGTCGCCGGCGCGGCTGCCGCGCAGGATCTGGTCGTGAGGATCGGCCACGTCGGACCGACCAGCGGATCGATCGCGCAGCTCGGCAAGGACAACGAGAACGGCGCGCGCATGGCCATCGAGGAGCTCAACGCCAAGGGCGTGACGATCGGCGGCAGGAAGGCGCGCTTCGAGCTGCTCGCCGAGGACGACGCCGCCGACCCGAAGCAGGGCACCGCCGCGGCGCAGAAGCTCGTCGACAGCAAGGTCAACGGAGTCATCGGGCACCTGAACTCGGGCACGTCGATCCCGGCGTCGAAGATCTACAGCGACGCGGGCATCCCGCAGATCAGCCCGTCGGCGACGAACCCGCGCTTCACCCGACAAGGTTACAAGACGACCTTCCGCGTCGTCGCGGACGACGTGCACCTCGGCGGGACGCTGGGCCGCTATGCGGTCGACACCCTGAAGGGCAAGTCGATCGCCGTCATCGACGACCGCACGGCCTACGGCCAGGGCGTCGCCGACGAGTTCGAGAAGGGCGTGAAGTCCAAGGGCGGCACGATCGTCGATCGCCAGTTCACCAACGACAAGGCGACCGACTTCACCGCGATCCTGACCTCGATCAAGGCCAAGAACCCCGACATCGTCTTCTTCGGCGGCATGAACGCGGTCGCAGGCCCGATGCTGCGCCAGATGAAGCAGCTCGGCATCAACGCCAAGTTCATGGGCGGCGACGGCATCTGCACCGCGGACCTGCCGACGCTCGCGGCGGGCACGATGGCCGATGGCCAGGTCGTCTGCGCCGAGGCGGGCGGCGTCGAGGGTGCGGCCAAGGCCGGGATGGAGAAGTTCTACGCCGACTACAAGAAGAAGTACGGCATCGACGTGCAGATCTATGCGCCGTATGTCTACGACGCGGTCAACGTGATGGTTGCGGCGATGGTCAAGGCGGGCTCGGCCGAGCCGGCGAA
>JALORQ010000250.1 GCA_025458805.1 Rubrivivax sp. | reverse complement strand
GGCCGCGGCAGCCAGGTCAGAGTCCTGGGGAGCGGCGCAGCCAGCGGCGAGGCGACGTCGACGATCCGGTGCGAGCCGCGAAGGACCGCGGCCGGGGAGACCGTATCGCCAGATCGAACGGACATCGCAACCACGACCGGTCGGCCATCGCCACGGCGATCGACTCGAACCGGGTGGATCTGCTCATGCCGCTGCTTCCGTCTGCGGCGACGCCGTGTGTCTGACCCGACGAGACGCGGACCCGCGCTCGCGCGAGCAGGGCCGCGGTCAAACCGGTGCCGCTTGGCGGCAATGGGTCAGGTCACCATAGCCCGCGAGCAGCCCGTCGATCGAGATGTCTTCGTCCAACGTCTCCCAGTGAATGCCCCTCGGGCTCAGCTCGAACCGGGCGCGCTGCTCGGGCGTCGCAGCCAACAGCCGAGGGAACCATGCCAGAGGTACCGCAACGACCCGGCCGTCATCCAGGTGGACCCACATGCTGTCGTCGTCGAAACGCACCGACTTAGCTGAAGTAGTCATGCCATGTCCTCTCGATCAGCTCCCGGTTGGCTTGCGCAACCTCCACCAACTCGCGCAGGGTCCCAGCGTCGAAGCCATAGCTGGCGGCGACCCGAACTCGTGATTCGAGCCAGAGTTTGGCCTCGCTGCTGCCGGCCCGCACGTGCACGTGCGCCGGTTCGCGAGGTCTGCCCTCGTTGGAGTAGAAGAAGAAGCGGAAACCCTTGTAGCGGAACACCACCGGCATGGCGGATTCTAGGCAGGGCGGCGGCGTCGGCGGGCCTTGGTCTTCGGCGACAGCAGGCTGGCATCACCGGTGCTGCCGGACAAGGCGCTCGCCCGAGAGCCGGCTCCGAGGCCCTGGCCGCGTGCGGGCCGGAACCGATTCACTTCTCGGTCGAGCGCGTGCAGCGCGCAGGCGCGCCTGCCTCACCCGAAGCGCGGCCGGGGCACGATCCGGGTCAGCCGGCCCAGCCGGCCTTGCGCAGCCCTTCGAGCGTGTGCTGGAAGACCGCCTCGTCCCGGAAGGGCAGCGAAGCCCGTGCCGCCGATTCGGTGGCGAATCCCGGCATCAAGGCCAGGCATCCGGCAAGCGCTTCGCGCGCCTCGTCGATCCGGCCCAGCTGGCCGAGCGCATTCGCGAGGTGACGCCAGGCCAGGGGGTGATTCGGCCCACGCAGAACGCCGAGCTGGGCGATCTCGGCGGCTTTCACGTAGTCGCGCATCAGGTAGTGTCCGGCCGATAGGGTGGCGAGGAAGTTCGTCAGCAGCGCGTCGTTCGGGCTGATCCGTATCGCCGTCTCGGTGGCCACGATGCTCGGCTGCGGCTCGCCGCGGAACTGGTGAAGGACCGCCAGCATGTTGTGGCCGCGGGCGAAACTCGGATTGATCTCGACGCCCTTGCGGCACATCGCCAGCGCCTCGTCGTGCTGCCCGGCAGCGGCGAGCCCGAGGCCGAGGATCGAGTACGAGAACGCATCGAGCGGGTCGGCAGCGAGCGCCTTGCGCGCACTCGCCACGGCCTCGGCGAAGGCCTGCCGCGGGTCGCGCGACCACAGGAAGTACGCCTCCAGCGTTCGCAGGGACGCCAACCCCGAGTGCGGTCCCGCCAGGCTCGGGTCGCGCCGCGCCGCATCGAGGAACAGCGACTCGGCGGCGGCGAAGTCCTCGCGCGTGAACCGCTGCAGGTGCCACCAACCGCGCTGGAAGCAGTCCCAGGCGTCCAGATTCGCCGGCGGCATGAGCCGGGCGCGTTCGGTTTCGGCGTGCCCGACCGCGCCTTCGAGCGCACCGACGATGCCGTCGGTCAGTTCGTCCTGGATCGCGAACAGGTCGTCCAGCACCCGGTCGTAGCGCTCGGCCCAGAGGTGGTATCCGGTTGCCGCTTCGATCAGCTGCCCGGTCACGCGCAACCGGTTGCCGGCCTTGCGCACGCTGCCTTCGAGCACGTAGCGTGCACCGAGCGCGCGACCCACCTCCTTGATGTCGACATGGCGCCCCCGGCAGCTGAAGCTGGAGTTGCGTGCGATCACCGGCACCCAGCGCCACATCGACAGGCGGGTCAGGATGTCGTCGGCCAGGCCGTCGGCGAAGTACTCCTGCTCGGGGTCGGCCGAAAGATTGGCGAAGGGCAGCACCGCGATCGCCGGCCGGCCACCGAAGCCCGGCACCGGCCGCGAGACGTCGACGCCGGCCACGGCGCGCAGCAGGTCGGCCGTGGGCTTGACGGCAAAGGCCCGCACCGGGTCGGCGATGTTCTTGACCTGCTGTTCGCCCTGGTCCTGGAACTCGGCCGCGACCTTGCCCCGGACGGCACCGCGGATCGATTCCGATGCGGTGACGCCGCCGGGCTCGGCCAGCGCCTGCAGCCGGGCCGCGACGTTGACGCCGCTGCCGTAGACGCTGCCGTCGGCCTTCTCGATCAGGTCGCCCAGGTGCAGCCCGATGCGAAAGCGCAGGCGCCGATCGTCGGGCTCGCCACGACGGAGCTCGTCGAGCTCGGCCTGGACTGCCAGGGCGGCGGATGCGGCGCCGGCGGCGCTGTCGAAGACGGCGAGCACCGAATCGCCGGCCATGTCGACCACGCGTCCGCGGTGCGATTCGATGTGCCGCCGAAAGACCTGCCGCGCCGCATCGAGGGCGGCGACGGTCGCGCGTTCGTCGCCGTCCATCAGCCGCGAGTAGCCGGCCGCATCGGCCGCGAGGATCGCGGCCAGCGTCTCGTGCATGCCCTCTGCGGCCATCGCGCTGCTCCCCCGAGGCTCGGGGCACGACAGTCAGCGCGTGATCGAGTCGCTCGTCTCGATGTTCGAGCCCGGCTGGTAGCCGTAGCCCGACAGGCTGATGCCGGTGACGGTGAAGACGAAGGTGCCGCCCGCCTTGGTCTTCGGCGACAGCAGCTTCGCGTCGCCGTTGCTGGCGGACAGCGCGCTCGCGGTCCCGGCAACGATGCCGCTCCAGCTGCCGCTGACGGTGGCGCCGGGCACCGGGTTGCCGTTGCCGTCGCGCACGCTGATCGCGGCGGTCGCCTGGCCGACGCCGTTGCGCGCCACCTTCAGGCTCATGCCGATGCCGGCCACGCTCATCGGCACGGTGACGACCGGCGCCTGGGCCGTGATCGTCAGGCTGCGCGTCGCCGTCAGGCCGCTGTTGTCGGTCAGCTTCAGCTGCGCGCTGTAGCTGCCGGCGCTGCTGTACACATGGGTCGCCGACGCGCCCGTGGCCGCGGCCGAGCCGTCGCCGAAGTTCCACTCGTGGGCGACGATGCTGCCGTCCGGATCGGACGAGCCGGCGCTGGAGAAGGCCACGGTCAGCGGCACGGTGCCGCTGGCCGGCGTCGCGCTCGCCGCGGCCACCGGCGGCTGACCGGCGCCGGTCGGCGCGCTGCCCGCCACCGCGTACTGGCCAAGGCTGCCGTAGTCGCTGTAGCCGGTGCTCGCCGGATCGCCCTTGCCGAGGCCCTGCACCGTCAGATGGAAGGTGCCGGGCAGCGGCACGACGTGGCTCAACGACGCCGGCAGCGCGTCGACCGGGTTTGCGCTCGCGAGCAGGTTGCCGGCGCCGTCGCGCAGCTCGACCAGCAGGTCCAGGTTCGCCGAACGCGCGGCCGGCGTGACGCTGAAGCTGATCGTGCCGGCCGCGCTCGTGAAGCTGAACCAGTCGACGTCGCTCGGCCGCTCGATCACGCCTTCGGCGACGAAGGTCGTGAGGCCGCCCGCGCTGCTGCCGGCCAGCGGCGTGGCCGTGCCGGCGCCGTCGCCGTGGTCGTCGGCGCGCAGCGGCAGGCCGTTGGCGGCCATCACCGCGTAGTCGTCCTGCACGTTGGTCGCGGTCGCGTACTCGCCCTTGCTCCACTGCACCAGGGGCTGGCTGTAGCCGACGCCCATGATCGGCGCCCAGCCGGTGGCGCCGCTGCCGTGCCCGCCGTAGTAACCGCCGCCCGACCAGCCGTCGTGCTGCAGCCCCATGTTGTGGCCGGCCTCGTGCGAGATCGCCTCGGC
>JALORQ010000249.1 GCA_025458805.1 Rubrivivax sp. | reverse complement strand
CCCTTGATGTAGCTGCCGGCGGCGATCATGTGCTTGATGGTCTGCTCGGCAATGAACTTGCCCATGCCGTCGTTGATGCGCCGGCCGGCCAGGATGACCTGCGGGTGGTAGCCCAGCATGTCGGCCTTGTGCGTCAGGTAGTACGGGTCGACACCGATGCAGTGCCCGCCCACCAGGCCTGGCTTGAACTTGAGGAAGTTCCACTTGGTGCCGGCGGCTTCCAGCACCTCGGTGGTGTCGAGCCCCATCTTGTCGAAGATGATGGCCAGCTCGTTCATCAGCGCGATGTTGAGGTCGCGCTGCGTGTTCTCGATGACCTTGGCGGCCTCGGCGGCCTTGATGCTGCTGGCGCGGTGCACGCCGGGCACGATGATGCGCTCGTAGAGCTTCGCGACCTTGTCCAGCGTCTCGGGGGTGTCGCCGCTGACGATCTTGAGGATCTTGGTCAGCGTGTGCTCCTTGTCGCCCGGGTTGATGCGCTCGGGGCTGTAGCCGACCCAGAAGTCCTGCTTCCACCTGAGCCCGGATTCCTTCTCGAGCACGGGGATGCAGACCTCCTCGGTGGCGCCGGGGTAGACGGTGCTCTCGTAGACGACGGTGGCGCCCTTCTTCATGTGGCGGCCGACGCTGGTGCTGGCGCCGACCAGCGGGCGGAAGTCGGGGATGTGCGCCTCGTCGACAGGCGTGGGCACGGCGACGATGATCATGTCGGCCTCGCCGAGCAGCGCCGGGTCGTGGGTGTACAGCGCGTGCTTGGCGAGCGCCATCTCGGCGTCACTCAGCTCGCGGCTCGGGTCGGTGCCGCGGCGGCAGGCCTCGACCTTGTGATCGGCGATGTCGAAGCCGATGGTGCGCAGGTGCTTGCCGAACTCGACGACGAGCGGCAGGCCGACGTAGCCCAGGCCGATGACGGCGACGGTGGTCATGGAGAGGTCCTCTCGGGATGAACTCGGTTCAGCGCGCGTCGCGCGTGCGCTGCATCAGCTCGCCGATCGCCGGCAGGTTGGCCGGGCCGAAGTCGCTCAGGGCGGCGGTGGCGCCATCGAAGCTGTCGCGCTCGGCATAGACGACGATCGCCGCGCCATCGTCGCCGCGGCCACGCAGCCGGGCCAGCGCGTTGTGGATCTTGGCGGCCGCATCGCCGGCCACCCAGCGGCCGTCGATCCAGTAGACCCGCCAGGCCACCAGGTGCGGTCGCGTCGAGCTGCCTGCCGGCTGCGGCGCGAGGATGCGCGTGGCCTGCAGCGGCACCGCGCCGGACGGGGTCGGCACCTCGGCGCTGCCACGGCCGACCGGGTTCCACTCGCGGTTGTTCATGTGGACGACGCCGTTGAGCGAGCTGACCAGCTTGCGGTCGGGGCCCTGGCCGCGGTAGTAGGCGACGTAGACGCCGACGCGGCCGGCCGGACCATCGAACCAGCGGTGGTCGACGGCCGAGGGCTCGAGCCAGTTCGGCGCCCAGGGCAGGTCGGGGACGTCGCCGCGCCGCCAGCCCGGGGCCAACTCGTCGGGCAGCGCCATCTTCGCCTCGGCCGCACCCGCCTCGGCGCGCTGCAGGCCCCAGAGCAGCGCATGCGGCAGCGCCGTCAGCGCCAGCAGCGCCGCTGCGGTGGCCACCAGCGGCCGCGCATCGAAGCCGGCCGCGCGCGCGGCAGCCGCCGTGGCCGGCTCGGCGGCCGGTGCCGGTGCATCGGGCTCGGCCCAGCGCATGCCGATCATGAACATCGCGAAGATGACGATGCCGAAGAAGACCCAGCCGTAGAGGATGTGGTCGACGCCGACCGCGATCTTGTTGCCCGACAGGTGGCCCAGCATCACGATGATGTAGGCGCGCAGCCAGTTGGCGAGGATCGGCATCGCGATCGACACCGCCATGAAGGCGGCGCGGCGCGTGTACGAGCGGTAGTTGAGGTAGGCGAACAGCGAGCCGACCATGAACGACGCGATCAGGTAGCGCACGCCGCTGCACTCGTCGATGACCGACCAGCTGCCGCTCGGGATGACGAAATAAAGCCCCTCGCGGAAGACCGGGATGCCGGTGACCTGCAGCGCGAGGACGACGAAGTCCGCCGTCCAGTCCATCATCGGCGGCAGCATGAACTCGCCGAACGGGACGGCGAAGAAAGAGAACAGCAGCGGGAACAGGATCGCGCGCGCGACCTCGAGGCCCAGCACCGCCGGCACCGCCAGCACCAGCATGCCGACGAAGGCGAACTGCGTCGCCGCGTTGACGACGACGAGGTCGGCCATCGTCCACGCCGCCGCCGCGCCGGCCAGCAGCACCAGCAGCAGCGGCATCGGCCGCGGCACGATGCGCGCCAGCACCGCGCGCTGGCGCCACACCAGCCACAGCACGATCGGCGGCACCAGCCAGGCGTGGGCGAAGGTCTCCGAGCGCGACCAGATGTCGACCATCGCGGCCGCGGTGTCGCGGTACATCGCGACGAGGGCCAGCAGCACGACGGCGATCGCCGGCAGCGCGGTGCGCCACGGGCTGGCGATGCGGAGGTCGGCGGGGACGGCGCTCATGGTCGGTGCGGGGCAGCGGAAGGTCGTGGCAAGGCCGGGGCGGGGTCAGGCCGCCAGCGCGGCGGTCGCCGGCTGGGCCGGATGCGGCGCGGGGATGGCGGCCGCCAGCCGTCGGTCGAGCAGCGACAGCCGCGCCGCCCAGCCGAAGTCGCGCCGCACGCGCTCGCGCCCGGCGGCGCCGACGGCGGCGGCACGCGCCGGGTCGCGCAGCAGCGCATCGACCTCGCGCACGAAGCCGTCGGCGTCGGCCGCAGCGACCGGCGACGTTGGCATGCCAGGCGTCGGCGCATCGCCCAGCGCGTCGACGCAGGACGAGGCGGCGACCACCGGCCGGCCCATCGCCATCGCCTCGAGCACCTTGTTCTGGATGCCGCGTGCCAGCCGCAGCGGCGCGACGACGACGGCGGCGTGCTGC
>JALORQ010000013.1 GCA_025458805.1 Rubrivivax sp. | reverse complement strand
TTCGACTTCGAGAAGTACAACTTCGTCACGCCGATCATGAAGCCCGACGCGATGGACCGCGCCGAGCTGCTCGACCGCGTGATGCACAACTACCGCCGCTTCTTCATGAACAAGGCCTTCTTCCAGTATCCCTGGACGAAGGATCCGGGCCGGCGCAAGTACCTGATGGGCTGCCTGAAGGCCTTCGCGAAGAGCGGCTTCCAGCGCACCTTCTACGACCTCGGTCGCGTCGGCTACTGGGGCCCGCAGACGAAGAAGAAGGTCGACTTCGGGTTCGCCGACCAGCGCGTGCACGGCCGCCCCGACCCCGAGGCCATCGCCGAGGCCGACGAGAACTGGGTCACGATGCACGGGCCGAAGATCGAGATGCGGCGCCGCAAGGGCGAGGAACTCGCCGCGGCGGCGATCGCGAAGATGCAGGCGCAGCCGGTGTCGGCGTGCGGCGGGGGCAAGGACCAGCTCAGCGAGGCCGAGATGGAGCTGTCGCCCGCCGAGCTCGTGCGGCGCGCCGCCGCCGTCGACGGCGCCCGGACCGTGCCGTGAGCGCGGTGCTGCCGGCCAGCCACGCCGGCCGCATCGGCCCGAACGCGATCATCCGCGTCGCCGAGGTGCTGCCGGCCTTCGTCGGCACCGCCGAGACCCGGCACCTGTTCGAGCGCGCCGGGCTCGAGCACCACCTGCGCCGCCCGCCCGAGGGCATGGTCGACGAGACCGAGGTGATGCGGCTGCACGGGGTGCTGCGCGACGCGCTGGGCGGCAGCGAGGCCGCGAAGGTCGCTCGCCAGGCCGGGCAGCGCACCGCCGACTACCTGCTCGCCCACCGCATCCCGAGGCCGGTGCAGCGGCTGCTGAAGGCGCTCCCGGCGCCGCTGGCGGCGCGGCTGCTGCTGGCGGCGATCACGCGCCACGCGTGGACCTTCGCCGGCAGCGGCCACTTCAGCGCCCGTCCCGGCCGGCCCGTCGTGCTCGAGATCCGCGACAACCCGCTGTGCCGCGGCGTGCGCGCCGACGCGCCGGTCTGCGACTTCTACGCCGCCACCTTCGAGCGCCTGTTCCGCGTGCTCGTGCACCGCGACGCGACGGCGCTCGAGGTCGCCTGCGAGGCCCGGGGGGACGACGCCTGCCGCTTCGAGTTGCGCTGGTAGCGGCGCGCGGGCTGCTGCGCCTGCTCTTCGCCGCGATCGCCCTGCTGCTGGCCGCAGCCGCGGCGGCCGCGTCCTCCCCCGCCCGCGCGGGCGCGTCCGCCGAGCCGGTCGAACTGCTCGTCTACGTGCGTGAGGGCTGCCCGCACTGCACCGACGCGAAGGCCTTCCTCGACGAGGTGGTGCGGCGGGACCGGCCCGCGCTGCGCATCGTGCTGCGTCCGGTCGACGTCGACCCTCGGGCGCGCGACGAGCTCGTCGAGTGGTCGCGCGCGGCCGGCGAATGGCCGCCCGGCGTGCCGACCTTCGTCGTCGGCGGCCGCGTGCTGGTCGGCTTCGACGACGCGGCGCACCGCGGGCAGGAGCTGCTGGCGCTGATCGACGACGCGGCGCCGCGGCCCGACCCGGACACCCTGACCACGCGCTTCGGCACGCTCAGCGCGTCGGCGCTCGGCCTGCCGCTGTTCACGCTGGCGCTCGGGCTGCTCGACGGCTTCAACCCCTGCGCGATGTGGGTGCTGCTGTTCCTGCTGTCGGTGTTGGTGCGCGAGCGCGACCGCAAGCGGCTGGCGCTGATCGCCGGCACCTTCGTGCTCGTCGGCGGCGCGGTCTACTTCGCGTTCATGGCGGCGTGGCTCAATGTCTTCCTCGCCGTCGGCTTCTCGGACACGCTGCGCATCGGGCTCGCGCTGCTGGCGATGGCCTTCGCCGCGCTCAACCTCAAGGATGCCGCGGCGCCCGGGCGCGGCCCGTCGCTGTCGATCCCGGCCTGGGTGCGCCCTTCGCTCGTCGCGCGCATGCAGGCCGTGCGCCGCGAGCGCGCGCTGCCCGCCGCGCTGCTCGGCGTGGCCGCGCTGGCGGTCGCGGTCAACCTCGTCGAGCTGCTGTGCACCGCCGGCCTGCCCGCGCTGTACACCGCGGTGCTGTCGAGGCAGGAGCTCGGCCCGCTCCAGCACCACGCCTTCCTGGCGCTGTACATCCTCGGCTACATCGCGGACGACAGCCTGATGGTGGGCGCTGCGGTGGTCGCGCTCGGCAGCCGCAAGCTCGACGAGCGCGGCGGCCGGCTGCTCAAGGCGGCCAGTGGCGCGGTGATGCTGGCGCTGGGCGCCGTGCTGCTGTTGCGCCCGCAGTGGCTGACCTAGAATCGTCGCCCTGACCCGGCGGTCGCAGACTCGGCGGCCGCACGTCGCGGCCCGGCCCGCGGCTCGGCCCATCACGACGCGGTGCGCCCCCGCGCGCACCGCCCGCCCGATGACCTTTTCCGCGCTCACCGCCCTCTCGCCGCTGGATGGCCGCTACGCCGGCAAGCTCGCGCCGCTGCGGCCCTTGCTGTCCGAGTTCGGCCTCATGCATCGCCGCGTCCAGGTCGAGGTCGAGTGGTTCGTCGCGCTGTCCGATGCCGGATTCGCCGAGTTCAGGCCGCTGTCCGAGGCGGCGCGCGGGCTGCTGCGCGGGCTCGTCGCCCGCTTCTCCGAGGCCGACGCGCAGGCGATCAAGGACATCGAGCGCACGACCAACCACGACGTGAAGGCGGTCGAGTACTGGCTCAAGTCGCGCATCGAGCATCACGCCGAGCTCAAGGCCGCCTCCGAGTTCGTGCACTTCGCCTGCACCAGCGAGGACATCAACAACACCAGCCACGCGCTGATGCTCTCGGCGGCACGCGACCAGGTGCTGCTGCCGGCAATCGACCGCGTGATCGAGCGCATGCGCGCGATGGCCCGGTCCTTCGCCGCGGTGCCGATGCTCGCCCGCACGCACGGGCAGACCGCGAGCCCGACCACCGTCGGCAAGGAGATCGCCAACGTCGTCGCGCGACTGGTTGCGGCGCGCGAGCGCATCGCCGCGGTGCGACCCCTGGCAAAGATGAACGGCGCGGTCGGCAACTACAACGCCCATCTCGCCGCCTGGCCCGACTTCGACTGGGAGCGCTTCGCACGCGGCGTCGTCGAGGACCGGCTCGCGCTGGCCTTCAACCCGCTCACGATCCAGATCGAGCCGCACGACTGGATGGCCGAACTGTTCGACGCCATCGCGCGCTGCGACACCATCCTCGTCGACTGGTGCCGCGACGTCTGGGGCTACGTCTCGCTCGGCTACTTCCGGCAGAAGACGCGGGCCGGCGAGGTCGGTTCGTCGACGATGCCGCACAAGGTCAACCCGATCGACTTCGAGAATGCCGAGGGCAACTTCGGGCTCGCCAACGCGCTGCTCGCGCACCTGAGCCAGAAGCTGCCGGTCAGCCGCTGGCAGCGGGATCTGACCGACAGCACGGTGCTGCGCAACATGGGCGTGGCGATCGGCTATGCGGTGCTCGGGCTCGACAGCCTGGCGCGCGGGCTCGACAAGCTCGAGCTCGACGAGGCCGCGCTCGCCGCCGACCTGGACGCCTCGTGGGAGGTGCTGGCCGAGGCGGTGCAGACCGTGATGCGCCGCCACGGGCTGCCCGAACCGTACGAGCGGCTGAAGGCGCTGACGCGGGGGCAGGCGGTGACGCGCGAGTCGCTGGCCGCCTTCGTCGATTCGCTGGTCGAGCTGCCGGCGGCCGAGCGCGAGCGCCTGAAGGCGATGACGCCATCGTCGTACACGGGCATGGCCGCCGCGCTGGCGCAGCGCGCCTGAACCGGGGGCGCGCGTTGGACTTCCGCACCGCGCTGCTGCGCGCCGAGGCCGCGCACGGCTCGCTGCTGTGCGTCGGGCTCGACCCGGACCCGGATCGCTTCCCCGGCGGCTGGCGCGGCGACGCACGGCGCATCTTCGACTTCTGCGCCGCGATCGTCGACGCGACGCACGACCTGGTGCTGGCCTTCAAGCCGCAGATCGCCTACTTCGCCGCGCACCGCGCCGAGGATCAGCTCGAGCGGCTGGTCGACCACGTCCACCGCCGCGCACCCGCGGTGCCGGTGATCCTGGACGCCAAGCGCGGCGACATCGGCGCCACCGCCGAGCAGTACGCGCGCGAGGCCTTCGAGCGCTACCGCGCCGACGCGGCGACGCTGTCGCCGTTCATGGGCTTCGACTCGATCGAGCCCTGGCTGCGCTGGGAAGGCAAGGGGCTGTTCCTCCTGTGCCGCACTTCGAACCCGGGCGGCGACGACCTGCAGGCGCAGCCGCTCGACGGCGGCGACCGCGTCTTCGAGCGCGTGGCGCGGCTCGCGGCCGGCCCGTGGAACCGCGACGGCCGGCTCGGTCTGGTCGTCGGCGCGACCTACCCGGGCGAGATCGCGCGCGTGCGCGAACTCGCGCCGACGCTGCCGCTGCTGATCCCGGGCGTCGGCGCGCAGGGCGGCGACGCCGAGGCGACGGTACGGGCCGGCTGGCGCGGCGACGCGGCCGGCGCGACGACGGGGCCGGTGGTCGTCAACTCGTCGCGCGCCGTGCTGTACGCCGGGCGCACCGAGGACGATTTCGCGGCGGCCGCCCGCGCCGTCGCGGCGGCGACGCGCGACCAGCTCGGCAGCGCGCGGCGGCACCGGCTCGCGCTGAAGTGATCGCGCCGGCAGGTCGACCCCCCTCTCGCCGGCGACACACGGTGCGGTCACACTTCGGCTGCGGCGTGCCGGGCCCCGAGCCCTCCGCGCCGCGCCTGCGACCGAAGCCCACGTGACTCCCCCCATCCCCGAGCCGGACGGCGGCGCCGTCGCGCCGGGTGCGCCGAACGCGGTCTCGCGCCGTGTGCCGCGCCGGCTGCGCGCCGCGGCGCGCAGCGCCTTCTTCGTCATCGCCGCCGCAACCGCGGCGATCGGAGCGGTCGTGGTGCTCGCCTCGGGCGCGCTCGAGGGCAGTGCGCGCGCGATCACGGCCGGCACCTTCGGCGGCGTCGCGCTGCTCGCGCTGCTCGGGCTCGCAGCACCGGCGCGCCACGCCGGGCACGCGATGCTCGCGCTGCTGTCGACCGCGGTCGTCGCGATCGGGGCGCATGCGGTCTGGATCGGCTGGGGGCTCCGGGCGCCGGGCCTGTGGTTCGGCGGGCTGCTCGTCTGCGCGCTATGCGTCACCGGCCAGCCGAGGCGAGGGATCGCGCTGACGGTGCTCGCGACGATCGTCGTCGTCGCGGTCGCCGCCTTCGAGAGCGCGGGCGGCCCGGTGCCAGGGGCGCTGATCCTGGCCGCGCACCTGATGCTGCTCGGAGCCGGTCTCGCGACTGGGCTCGTGCTGACCGACGTGCAGCGCCGCTTCGTCAGCGCGGCCGACGAGCGCGACAGGCGCTTCAGCGGCCTGCTGGCAATCGCTGCCGACGCCTACTGGGAGATCGACGCGCAGTCGCGGCTCGTCGCCGTCGAGCATCCGCGCGACCCGCGCTTCACGATGCACCCGGGCGAAGGGCTCGGCCACTGCCCGTGGGACCTCGAGGCCTTCCGCTGCACCCCCGAGGCGCTAGACGCGCTGCGCGCCGACATCGAGTCGAGGCTGCCGCTGCGCGAGGCCCTGATCGAGTGGGTTCTCGACGACGGCCGCGTGCGCCAGCTGAACGTGAGCGGCGAGCCGCGCCACGACGAACGCGGCGTCTTCCTTGGCTACTGGGGGGTGGCGCGCGACGTCACCGACGCGCTGGCGGCGCAGCGAGCGCTCTCGGCCTCGGAGACGCGCTACGAGGAGCTGTTCGCGCGCATCCCGACACCGCTGGTGCTGCATCGCGGCGGTCGCATCGTCGACGCCAACCCGGCCGGCGTCGCGCTTCTCGGCCATGCCGCCGTCGCCGACCTGGCGGGCACCGACCTGCTGCAGCACTTCGCGAGCGGCGACTCGCGCGAGCGCGCCCGCCGCGCGGTCGAGGCGATGGAGTCGCAGGCGCCCGGCGCCGCCGACCCGGTGGCCGACTACCGTCTCGAGGCGCGCGGTGGCCGCCGCGTCGTCGTGCGCGCGTCGGCGGTGCGCGTCGAGGCCGGCGGCGAGCCGGCGACTCTGACGATCTTCGTCGACGACACGCAGCGACGCGCTGCCGAGGAGGCGGTGCGACGTTCCGAGGCGATGCTGTCGCACCTGGTGGCCACCAGCCCGGACGTGATCACGCTGACCGACCTGGCCACCGGCCGCTACGCGATGGTCAACCGCACCTTCGAGCGCCTGACCGGCTACGTCGCCGCCGAGGTCATCGGGCGCACGTCGCTCGAGCTCGGCATCTGGGCCGACGCCGGCGATCGCGAGGCCTTCGTCGCGACGCTGCGCGAACAGGGCGCGGTGCAGGACCGCCTCACGCGCTTCGTGACCAAGGGCGGGCAGGCGATCCCGATGCTGGTGTCGGGCGCGCGCTTCACGATGGACCGCCGCGAGTACCTGGTGATCAACGCGCGCGACATGACCGAGGTCGAGCGCGACCGCCTGGAACGCGAGGCGATCCTCGAGAACGTGTCCATCGGCATCGCCGTGACGCGGCAGCGGCGCTTCGTGCTCGTCAACCCCGCGTTCGAGCAGATGTACGGCTGGCCGCGCGGCGCCCTCGCCGGGCAGGGCGGCGACATCGTGTGGCCCGACGCCGAGGCCTACGCCGAGATCGGCCGCGAGATCGGGCCGCGGCTGGCGCGCGGCGAGACGGTCGAGATCGAGCGCATGGCGCGACGGCGCGACGGCGGCGGTTTCGTCGCGCGCATCATCGCGCGCCCCATCGACCCGCGCCTGCCTGCCGACGGCGGCACGGTCTGGATCGTCGAGGACTTCACCGCGCGCCGGCAGTTCGAGCAGCAGCTCGCCCGGGCGCGCGACGAGGCCGAGGCCGCGAGCCGCGCGAAGAGCAGCTTCCTCGCCAACACCAGCCACGAGCTGCGCACGCCTCTCAACGGCATCATCGGGCTGGCCCAGCTCGCGCGCGGCACCGACGTCGACGAGGAGCGCCGCCACCAGTACCTCGACCAGATCCTCGAGAGCACGCGCACGCTGGCGGACATCATCTCGGACATCCTCGACCTGTCGAAGATCGAGGCCGGCCAGCTGCACCTCGAGGACACCGACTTCGACCTCGGCGCGCTGCTGCGCTCGCTGCAGCGCACGCATGCCGCTCTGACCGCGGGCCGCAGGTTGCGCCTGGCCGTCGAGACGGGGCCCGGCGTCGACGGCCCGGTGCGCGGCGACGCGCTGCGCGTGCGGCAGATCCTCGCCAACTACCTGAGCAATGCGCTCAAGTTCACCGAGCACGGCGAGGTCCGCCTGCGCGCGACGCGCCGGGGCGAGCGCGTGCGCTTCGAGGTGCACGACACCGGCCCCGGCGTGCCGGCCGAGGTGCAGCCGCGGCTGTTCAAGCCCTTCAGCCAGGCCGACAGCTCGACGACGCGGCGCTTCGGCGGTACCGGCCTCGGGCTGTCGATCTGCCGCGAGCTGGCCGCGCTGATGGGCGGCGAGGTCGGCATGACGAGCGAGGCAGGGCGCGGCAGCGTGTTCTGGGCCGAGCTTCCGCTCCCGGCGTCCGATGCGCCGGCGCAGCCCGCCGAAGGGCCGGCCGACGCCGCCGCCGAGCTGCACGGCGCGCGCGTGCTGCTGGCCGAGGACAACCCGGTCAACATGCTGATCGCCGCCGCGCTGCTCGAGCGCTGGGGGGTCGTCGTGGTGCAGGCCGCCGACGGCCGGCAGGCCGTCGACGCCGTGCAGCGCGCGCACGCCGAGGGCCATCCGTTCGACGCCGTGCTGATGGACGTGCAGATGCCTTCGATGAGCGGCTACGAGGCGACCCGCCTGCTGCGCGCGGACGCCGCCGGTCGCGCCCTGCCGATCATCGCGCTCACCGCCGCGGCGCTGGTCAGCGAGCGCCAGCAGGCGCTCGGCGCCGGGATGGACGACTTCCTGACCAAGCCGATCGACGCCGACCGGCTGCGCGCGACGCTGGCGCGCTGGCTGGCCGAACGGCGCACCGCGTAGCCGCCGGGGCCGCAGCCTGACGTGCGCGAGGGCGGCCGCCCGGTGGCTCAGTCGAGCGTGACCTGCGTGTGCACGCTTCCGGCGCGGTCGGCGGTGGCGGCGAGCGCGATCGCGGCGCCACGCGGCCCGCGCACGATCCACTCGGCGACCGCGCGATCCGCGGTGATCTCGCGCGGCGGCAGGAAGGCGAGCTGGCTCGTCTTCGGCGCGTGCCCCTCGAGGTGCGCGCCGACCTCGCGCTCGCGGCCGCTGACCAGCGTCACGCCGTCGGGCAGCACGATGCGGAAGACGGTGCCGCGGGCGGTCTTGCGCTCGAGCGCGCGCTTGCTGACGTAGCTCGGCAGGTAGCCGGCGTTGGCCACGGCGAAGCGCACGCGCCAGGTGTCCTCGCCGAGCGCGCGCACCTCGGTGCGCAGCACCTCGAGCCGGGGCAGCGCGAGACCGAGCTGCATCAGCCAGCCGGGAAAGCGAGCCGCCTCGCGCTCGCGCAGGTGCGGCGGCGGGTTGCGCCAGTAGTTCATCTTGTCCCAGCCGCCGATCTCGATCATGCCCAGCTGCGGGTGCCGGAAAGGCTTCCAGTCGACGTGCGCCTGGCCGCCGCACTGCTCGTCGCTCCACTTCAGCAGCTTCAGGTCGTCCTCGACCGGGTGGTCGCGGTACCACTCGATCCACTGGTAGCCGGTGATGCCGGCCTCCTTGTTCGGAGCCCAGATCTCGACCGTCCAGAACAGCGCGCCCAGGTGCTCGTAGACCCAGTCCTGCGTGCCGGTGATGATCTCCTTCGGGTGGTACTTGAACTCGTGGAACGCGCTCACCGCCGGGTAGCCGGTGAGCCGCGCGCCGAGGTCCGACAGCCGCCTGTAGATCCACAGGTCCTCGGGCGTCATGTCGTCGTCGCTCTGCGTGCCCATCGGCCGCAGGATGACGCCGCTGTGCGTGTGGAAGCTCACCGCGGCGCCGATGTTCGGGTGGCCGGCGAGGAAGTCGACCATCGCGCGCGTCTCCGGCTCGCTGGCCGGGTAGGGCCCGGCGCCGGCCTGCTCGAACTCCTGGCGCCAGTAGGCGGGGAAGTTGCGGTTGAGGTCCAGTCCCTCCTTGTCGGGGTTGAGCGTCACCATCAGCCCGTCGTAGTTGACGAGATGGCCCTCGGGGATCAGCCGGTAGTACTCGCCGCCGAACTCGCCGGGCTCGCGCGGCACCATCAGGCGCGGCTCGTCGGGGTGCTTCTTGTACGGGCCGTGCGGATCGGGGACGCGCATCGTCAGCAGGCGCCCGTCGCCATCGACGTCCTCGCGCACCAGGCCCTCGACCGGCTCCTCGTCGAAGGGATAGGGCCGCGTCGACGAGCGGATGTGCCGCGGCCGGTCGGCCAGCGCGAGCTCGGCGCCGTCGGGATTGAGCCGCGGGCACAGGTAGACCACGCGCGTCGTCAGCAGCTGCCGCACCTGCGGGTCGTCGGGCCAGCCGGCGGCGAGGTGGTGCAGCCAGTACAGGCAGGCGGTGCTGGCGGTCAGCTCGGCGGCGTGGATGTTGCCGTCGACCCAGAACCCGGGCTTGTCGGTGTCGGCCCCGGTCGCCAGGTCGGTGACGACGACGAGCCAGATGTCGCGGCCCTCGTGGCTGCGGCCGATCGAGCGCAGCTCGACCAGCCCGGGCAGCGCGGCGGCATAGTCCTGCAGCAGCCGAGTCAGTTCGGCGTGACGGTAGAAGACGTCGAAGCGGGGGACCGGGATCGCGGGCATGGGGATTGGCGGTCGGGACGGGCGCAGCATTGTGCGCCCGGGCGCGCCGGCCCGTCACCGTCGGGCATGCGGGGCCCCCGTGGTGCGCCCGATGCCGATGCCCCCATGCTCGGGGGATACCTGGTGCGACGCAGGGCCGCTAGGCGGCTGCCTGCCAGGAGCGGTCGGCCACGGCGGGCCGCTTCCGCGAATCCGAACTGCAGGCGTCGCGCCCCCCGGCAACGAGGGCCGACGCGAGCCGCGCCTCCCGCAAGGCGGGTACAGAAATCTGTATCATGGAGGCATGAAGACCACCCTGAACCTGAACGATCGGCTGTTGGCCGATGCCAAGGCGCTTGCGGCCCAGCAGCGCACGAGTCTGACGCGATTGATCGAGGAAGGACTGCAGCTGCGCCTTCGCACGGAGACAGACTCCGCTCCGCGCCGCCGGGTTCGTCTGCCCGTGTTCAAGGGTCGGGGCGGTCTGGTCGAGGGTGTCAACCCGCTGAGCAACAAGGCGCTGCTCGAGGCCCTCGGCGATGACACCTGACGTCAACGTGCTGGTCGCTGCTTCGCGCAGCGACCACCCGCACCATGCCGTCGCGTACGACTGGCTCGACAGGGCCGTCGGCGCCGCCGGGACCGGTGCAGCCTTGACGCTGATGCCGATGGTGCTTGCCAGCTTTCTGAGGCTGGTCACCAGCCCGAAGATCTTCCAGCTCGCCACCCCGATCGAAAACGCGGTGGCGTTCGTCGATGCGCTCAAGGCCTCGCCGGGTGTGCAGCTCGCGCCCTTGGGCCCGGAGTGGGCGAAGTTGCGGCAGCTCTGCCTCGACAAGCAACTGGGCGGCAACGATCTGCCCGATGCCTGGTTGGCGGCAGCCGTAGTTCACCTTGGTGAGCACCTTGTGAGCTTCGATCGAGGCTTCAGAAAGCTGCTCGCGCGAAGTCAATTCACGTTGCTTGCCCCCGCGTAGAGTGACTGCTTCGCGGCACGCTGTCGCGGCGGCCGGAGGTCTCGCTTGGGTCGGCCACTGCCGACTGCGGACGTCGGCTGTCCGGTCGCTCAACTTGGATTCAGCTTTCCGGCGGTGAGATCGAGCGCGGGCAACAGCTTGAGACCGGGCGCTGCCGCTCAGGCTCCGGCGGCGAGCGACAGCGGCCTCCGAGACTCGACGCTCACGCCCAGGAGCGGCGGCTGACCGCGTTGCCAGACGCCGATTCAGGGCTTGCAAGGCGCCACCAGCAGCGCACGCAGGCACTTGCCCAACGAGCGGCCATCCTCTCCGAAGGGCTCGAACAGCACCGTGCCCCCGTACTCGTTCGTGCCACCGGCTGCCTTGCGATCGACGACGATGCGACTTCGCCTTGACACGTTGGCCCAGGGCGGCGTAGCCAAGGACGGCACGTCATCAGCCCATCGACCGACCAGCGCCTGTGTGCCTGCGCTCAGGTCGGACCGTGCCGCGGGCGGTCCCTGCGTGGTCTGCACCGTCTGCGCCAACGATGTCGCGCCACTGCACAAGCAAGGCACGCACGCCGACAGCCACCTCCCCCTGCGCGGCTGCTGCACCGGTTGATGGGGCAGAGCACAGCAGACGGTCGCAACGGGTCTCTCCGGCCGCGAGCCGAAACCTGCCACTCCGCGCAGGCAGGGGAACGGCCGATGTGTGCAGAGAACGGCGTGGCCCGCCCTGCTAGGCAATCGCGACGAGCGGCTCTTGCACCAGCCGCGGCGGCACGGGCGCCGCGGGCACGACGCGCAGCTCGATGCTCGTGCGCGTGCGCGTCATCGCCGGCGTGACATGGCTGCGGTGCAGCAGTGCGCCGTCGAAGACCAGCGCCTCGCCGGCCGCGAGCCGCGGTCGGCGGAAGGCCGAGGCGGGGAACGCGGCACGCACCGCAGCGTCGGACAGCTCGGCCGGTGCCAGCAGCCGCTGCGGCGCCACGTCGACCCATTCGAGCCCCGGCGCGTCGGCGCCGCAGTCGACGAGCGGGATCCAGCAGGTGTGCATCGCGAGGGGCGGCGCGGGCGGGCCGGCGAGGAAGTCGTGGTGCAGTGCGCCGTCCTGGTGCCAGTGGTGGGCCGGCCGCGCGCGGCGCACCCAGCACTGGCCGACGAGAAGCGCGAGCGGGCCGGCGCCGAACAGCTCGGGCAGCGGCGCGATCGCTGCCAGCACCTCGGCCGGGTCGATCGCGTCGAAGAGCGGAAGCGAGCCGCCGGGCCGAGCGTCGAGCCGGGCGCGCCAGCGCGCCGCCGTCGCCGCGTCGACACGCCCCGGCCAGCGCGCGACGAGGCCGGCGGTGTCTGGGCCGCTCACGTCGCGAGCAGATCCCGGGTCTCGGGATGGCGGCGCATGTAGACCGCGACGTAGCTGCACAGCGGCCGCACGCGCAGACCCTCGGCACGCGCCCAGTCCAGCGCCGCGCACACCAGCGCGGCCGCGATGCCGCGGCCCTCGAAGGCGGGCGGCACCTCGGTGTGCGTCATCAGCAGCGTGTCGCCCTGGCGGCGGTAGGCGCAGACGGCCAGCGCGCCCGCCAGCTCGGCCTCGAAGCGCGAGGCCTCGGGACGGTGGACCACGGCCGGCGGGTCGCCCATCACGCCACCTCGGCGCGGCGCCGGCGCGCCCCGGCGGGGGCGTGGCGCTGCGACGCGGCGCGGCGGCCTCCGGTCGCGTCGACCAGCTCCGCCATGGACGCATGCAGCGCCGCGACCAGTTCGGACGCGTCGGGCACCGCCGCGCGCGCGGTCACGAAGCCGAATCCCATCGCGCCGGCATAGCTCATGACCGTGAGGTTGAGCCCGAGTCCGTGCTCGACGATCGACAGCGGCCAGTAGTGCGTCATGCGCGCGCCGGCGGCGTACAGCGCCTGCGGCGGCCCCGGCACGTTGCTGATCACGACGTTGGCGATCGGCGGCACCGCGCGCGTCACGCCGGAGCCGGCGTACAGCCGCGCCAGCGCCGGCATCAGCCAGGGCGCCCCCAGCGTCGGGAAGTCGGTGGGCAGCACACCCTTGACGCGGCCGGCCAGCGCCTTGACCGCAGCTGCCGCGTCGCGGATCGCGTGCAGCCGCCGCACCGGGTGCGCGACGTGCGTGTGCAGGTTGACCAGGCTCATCGTCGCCTGAGTCGTGTAGTCGACGTTGCCGGCGGCGCGCAGCGAGATCGGCATCGCGGCGATCAGCGGGCGTCGCGGCACGCCGCCATGCGCCGCCAGCCAGCGGCGCAGCGTACCGCTGGCCAGCGCGAGGACGACGTCGTTGAGCTTCGCGTCGTGCCTGGCGGCGATGTCCTTCAGCGCCTGCAGCGGCAGCGACGCGCCGGCGAACCCGCGCGCCGCCGTGATCGGCGTGTTGAGCGCGGTCTTGGGCCCGAAGGCAAAGCTCTGCGCCACCCCGGCCCCCGCGGCCGCGCCGCGGCCGCCCGCCCCGGCGAGCCCGGCCAGCGTGCGCGCGACGTCGGGCAGGTGCCGCAGCAGCTTGACGTACTGCGCCGCATCGTGGCGCAGCGCGGCCGCGGCCAGCGTCAGAGCGCCGGGGCGCTCGCCGGCACGCGGGGCCACCGGCACGCGCGGCGCCGCGGGTGCATCGGCACGGTCGTCGAACAGCACCTGCGCCAGCAGCACGCCGGCCTGGCCGTCGAGCAGCGCATGGTGCACCTTGATGTAGTACGCCACCTGCCCGCTCGCCAGCCCGTCGATCACGTAGAGCCGCCACAGCGGCCGCGCGCGGTCGAGCAGGTCGGCATGCAGGTGCGCGACGGTCTCGAACAGGCGCTCGTCCGTGCCCGGCGCGGCCAGCCGCAGGTGCCGCACGTGCCAGTCGATGTCGACCGCGTCGTCGTGCACCCACGCCGGGTTGGCCATCTGCAGCGGCATCGGCGCGAGGCGCCGCTGCAGCACCGGCGCCAGGCCCAGCCGCGCCGCGGTGCGGGACTTCACGGCATCGAACCACGCCGCGTGGTCGGCGCGCGGCCCGCCGGGCACGTTGAACAGGTGCAGCGACGCCACGTGCATCGGCGTCTCGGGCGTCTCGAGGTGCAGGAAGGTGCCGTCGAGGCCGGACAAGGGCGTCATCGCAAAGGGTTCGCCATCGTGGGCCGACGAGCGTACCCTGAGCCCGTGCGCGCCGCCAGCGCGGCAACCCGCGGCCGGCTGCGCTCACCGGTCGGGCGGTGCGTCCGTCGGGCGGGTCAGCAGGTACAGCAGCGGGCCGAACGACCCGGCCGCCAGCGTCAGTGCCGCCCAGGGCCACGGGTTGCGCCCGAGCCGCTTCGCGTCACCCCACATCCAGACGAGGAACAGCACCAGCGCGATCACCAGGTCAATCAGCACCTGCGCCGCCGCCAGGCTCTCGAGGGCGGGCTGGAACAGGCCGAGGTACCCGTGGTGCCATAGCGCCAGCGCCGTGAAGGCGCCGAAGCCGAGCGTGGTGAAGAGCAGAAGGATGCGGGTCATGTCGCGAGCTTCGTCGATGCCCCCCGGCGCCACAATGACCTCGCGCGTCAAGCCGCCGCGCCCGCCGCGTCTAGAGCCCGCACCCCAGCCGCGGCGGGCCACAATGCACAGGATCGTCCGGCCGTGCGACACGCCATCGGCGTCGCGCGCCGGACGTCCAACGACCATGGCCCGACGCCACCCGCACCGCGGCGAACCGCGCCTGCTGCACCAGCTGACCGAGTGGCGGGCGCTGCTCGAGCTGGGCCTGCTGCCGTATGCGGTGCCCTGGCTGATGGCCGCGCCGCGCGGCGACGGCCACACGGTCCTGCTGCTGCCGGGCTTCATGGCCGACGAAGGCACGCTGGTCGTCCTGAAGCTGTTCCTGCGCCACCTCGGCTACGACGTGCAGACCTGGGGCTTCGGTCGCAACGTCGGCTTCCAGCGCCGCCACGCCGAAGCGCTCGAGCGCAAGATCCGCTACCTTCACCACACCGGCGGGCGCAGGCTCAGTCTCGTCGGGTGGAGCCTGGGCGGCGTCTTCGCGCTCTACGGCGCCCACCAGGCCGCCGAGTGCGTGCGCCAGGTGGTCACGCTCGGCAGTCCGGTCAGCGTCGACCCCGAGGGCAGCCGCTCGCCGCCGCTCGTGAAGGCGCTCTACCGCCTGATCGCCCATCCGCTGGGGCCGAGCGCGCACGTGATGCAGCCGCGCGCCAAGAAGCTGCGCGAGCGTCAGGTGCTGGACGTGCCGACGAGCTGCCTGTGGTCGCTCGGCGACGGCGTCGTGCCGCCGCAAGAGGCGACGATCGAAGGCGATCCGGCACGGCACGAGAACATCCGCGTCGCCGGCAGCCACACCGGGCTGGGCTTCAACGCGATGGTGCTGTGGATCGTCGCCGACCGGCTGGCGCAGCCCGAGGGCCAGTGGCGCCCGTTCGCGCCGCACGGCTGGCCCGCCGGCGTCTACCGCTGGCTGACGTCCTCGCCTTCGGGCTGAACGGCCTTGCGCCGGGCCCGCGGGCGCCGCGGCGGCATGCTGGCGGCGGCGCCCGGCGGCGGCTCGACCCCGGCCCCCCGCGCCAGCTTCGACGCCTTCGCGGACCCCTTGGCGGGGCGGCCCGCGCGGCCGCGAGCCGGCCGCGGCAGAGCGGGCGTCGCGAGCGCCGCCGCCAGCAACGCCTGGAAGCTGTCGCGCACGCACTGCGCGAAGAACTCGGGGTCGGGCATGAGCTCGCGGCAGCAGGTCGGCGAGACGATGATGCGCCCGTCGTAGCTGGTCACCGCGAAGGCCAGCCCGAGGCCGTCGGTCACCGGCAGGATGGCCGAGAAGTAGCTCATGCGCGCGCCGCACAGGTACAGCGGCTCGGCCGGCCCGGGCACGTTCGTGACCGTGCAGTGCGCCGGCGGCGCGTGCCGCCCGAGAGCGCGCGTGGCGCCCGCCACCATCTTGCTCGCCAGCGCGAGCGTGGCGGCCGGGCCTCCGCGCGCCAGATCGGCGATCTGCCGCGCGCCGACCGCGCGCCGCACCACGTCGGACGACGCGGTGTGGTCGCGGATCGCACGCAGCCGCGCCAGCGGATCGTCGATCGTCGTGCCCAGCGGCACCTGCAGCCAAGCCAGGCCGGACGCCGCCGCATCGTCGTCGCCGGCGCGGACCGAGATCGGGGTCAGCGCCGTCAGGTCCGCCCCGGGCAGTTCGGCGTGGTGCCCCAGGTAGGCGCGCAGCGAGCCGCCGATCACCGCCAGCACGGCGTCGTGCACCGTGGCGCCGGGCGCAGCGGCGCGGATGGCGCGGAACTCGTCGAGCGCGAAGCGGCGCGTCTCGAAGACGCGGTGCGGCGAGACGATCGCGTTGAAGCGCGTGACCGGCGGGCCGTCGGCGCGCAGCAGGTCGCCGGCCGCCGCGGCGACCTGGGGCGCGACGTCGCGCAGCGCACGCGCCATCGGGCTGGCGAGGCGCGCGGTCGCCGCCACCGAGCGCAGCAGCCCGCGCCCCATGGCCGGCAGCGTGCGCGGCGGCGCCGTCGGGAACCACGGCGCCGGCGGCGCCGGCGGGCCGATGTCGGGCCGCGCGTCGTGCAGCAGCATCGTCAGCTCGTTGCCGTTCTCGAGGTCGAGCGCGGCGAGGTGCGTCTTGGTCAGCAGCGCGAAGCTGCCCGGCGGCAGGTCGAGGAAGCTGTCGAGGCCTTCGATCACGTAGGCCTCCCACAGCGGCCGGCTCATGTCGAGCGCGCGGGCGTGGATGCGCGAGGCCTGGATGCAGAACTGCCGCCAGTCGCCCGGCTTGGGCAGCGCGATGTGCCGCACGTGGTACTCGAGGTCGAAGTGCTCGTCGTCGACCCAGTACGGGTTGTCCAGTCCGAGCGGCACACGCATCAGCCGCTGGCGGAACACCGGCGAGCGGTCGAGCCGGCGCTCGATGTGCGCGAGGATGGTCTTGAACCGCACCACGCCGCCCGGCGCGGTGCGCTGGTCGTAGATGTGGATCAGCGTGACGTTGGCGTTCGCCCGCGTCGAGTCGGCGTAGAGGAACGAGGCATCGTGGCCGCTGAGCTGTCGCATCGGGGCTGCCGGGCGCGGAAGGCGCCGCGACGGCCCAATATACGCGCCGGCGGGGTCGCGTACGATCCGGCGCCCCGACACCGCGTGCCCGAGGAGCCCCATGCCCACCGCCACCCTGAGCCGCACCCTGGCCGGTGCGGCGTCTGCCGCCGCGCTGCTGGCGGCCGCCGGCTGCGCCACCGGCCCCGACGTGCGGGCCGACTACGACCGCAACGCCGACTTCGCCGCCTATCGCAGCTTCGCGTTCGTCAGCCCGCTGGGCACAGACCGCGCGGGCTACCAGAGCCTGCTGTCGCAGCATCTGAGGGCGGCGACCCAGCGCGAGCTCGAGTCGCGCGGGCTGCGCTTCGATGCGGCGGCGCCGCAGCTGCTGGTCAACTTCAACGTGCGGCTCGACGACCGCATGCAGGTCTCGTCGGTGCCGGTCCCGGTGACCGGCGGCGTGGCGGTCGGGGCGGGGCGCGGCTACTACGGCTACCGCTCCGGGCTCTACGGCGCCTGGCCGCTGTACGCCGACCGCACCGTGGTCTCGGAGTACACCGAGGGCACGCTCAACATCGACCTCGTCGATGCCTCGCGCCGCCAGCTCGTCTGGGAGGGCGTGGTCAGCGACACCGTGACTGGCAGGCACCGCGACAACCCGCAGCCGGCGATCGAGGCCGCGGTGAAGGCGGCGTTCGAGAAGTTCCCGCGCCCGGTGACGGCCGCGGCCGCCGCGAAGTAGGCGCCGCGATGGATCTGTCGCGTTTCCCCCGGCGCCGCTACACCGAGGGCGCCACCCCGATCGAGCCGCTGCCCCGCTTCTCGGCCGCGCTGGCGGCCACCTGCCCGGGCGGACGCGGCCCCGAGGTGTGGATCAAGCGCGACGACCTCCTGGGCCTGTCGCCCGGAGGCAACAAGACGCGCAAGCTCGAGTTCCTGGTCGCCGACGCGCTGGCGCAGGGCGCCGACGCGCTGGTCACCTGCGGCGCGCCGCAGAGCAACCATTGCCGCATCACGCTCGCCGCCGCCGTCAAGGAGGGGCTGCGCTGTCGCTTCGTGATCGAGGAGCGTGTGCCCGGCAGCTTCGACGAAGGCGCCGGCGGCAACCACTTCCTGTTCCGGCTGCTCGGCGTCGAGTCGCTGCGCGTGGTGCCCGCCGGCACCGACATGGCCGCGGCGATGCGGGCCGAGGCCGACGCGCTCGCCGCCGAAGGCCGGCGCGCCTACGTGATCCCGGGCGGGGGATCGAACGCACTTGGCGGCCTGGGCTACGTCGCCTGCGCGCAGGAGCTGCAGCAGCAGATGTTCGAGCACGGGACCGGCTTCGAACACGTGGTCGTCGGCTCGGGCAGTTCGGGCACGCACGGCGGGCTGCTCGCCGGATTCCTGGGCAACCGGATCGCGATCCCGATCATCGGCATCGGGGTCAGCCGCGACCCGGCGCAGCAGGCGCCTCTGGTGCACGCCGAGGCGCAGGCGGTGTGCGACCTGCTCGGGCTGGACCTGGCGGTGCCGGCCGCGGCCGTGCGCTGCGTCGGGGGCTACTGGCAGCCGAAGTACTCGGTGCCGAATGCGCGCATGGTCGAGGCGGTGCAGATGCTCGCGCGCACCGAGGCCATCCTGCTCGACCCGGTCTACACCGGCAAGGTGATGGCCGGTCTGATCGGCCTCGCGCGCGACGGGGCGTTCGCACCGGGCGAGCGTGTGCTGTTCCTGCATACCGGCGGCGCGCCGTCGCTCTTCGCCTACGACAGCGTGCTGCTCGGTCGCGGGACCGGCCTCGCGCCGTGACGGCGACGCGCCGCATCGACCTCGCGCTGCAGGGCGGGGGCACGCACGGCGCCTTCACCTGGGGCGTGCTCGACCGGCTGCTCGAGGACGAGCGACTGCGCATCGCCGGGGTCAGCGGCAGCAGCGCCGGCGCGATGAACGCGGTGGCGCTGGCCAGCGGGCTTGCCGCCGACGGGCGGCGCGGCGCGCGCGAGGCGCTGCGGCGCTTCTGGTCGCGCGTGGCCGATTCGCTGGCCGCGGGGGGCTGGGCCGACACCTGGCTGGGCTGGGCGCTGCCCGGCGCCGCGGCATCCGCGCTGTCATCGCCGCTGCAGGCCGCGTGGGACGTCGCCAGTCACTGGCTCGGCGCCGCCGCGGGGCTCGCGGCGCAGAACCCGCTGCACGCCGTGGTGCGCGACACGATCGACTTTGATGCGCTGCGCGCGGCGCGCGACACGCGGGTGTTCGTCGGCGCGACCAACGTGCGCACCGGCCGGCTGCGCCTGTGGCGCGGCGGCGAGATCACGATCGAGGCCGTCCTCGCCTCGGCCTGCCTGCCGACGCTGTTTCCGGCGGTGGTCATCGACGGCGAGGCCTACTGGGACGGCGGCTACATGGGCAACCCGTCGCTGCTGCCGCTGCTCGCCGAGACGCCGACGATGGACCTGATGCTGGTGCAGGTGCACCCGAGCCGGCGCGCGGCGCTGCCGGCCGGCGGCGCCGCGGTGCTCGACCGCATCCAGGAGATCACGTTCCACGGCACGCTGCTCAAGGAGCTGCGCTCGCTGGCCATCCTGCGCAAGCTGGTCGCCGACGAGGGCCTGGACGCCGAGGCGCTGCGCGAGCCGATCTTCCGCAAGGCCGCGGGCCTGCGCGTGCACCGCATCGAGGGCGGTGAGCGGCTCGACGGCGTGGCCGCGGCACCGACCCTGGACCCGCCGTGGCACCGGCTGCTCGCGCTGCACCGCGCCGGCCACGCCGCCGCCGACCGCTGGCTCGCCGATCACTTCACGCACCTGGGCCGTCACGGCACGCTCGACCTGGTGGCCGAGTTCCTCGACGGCGACCTGCCCGCTCCCGGCGGGCCCGAAGCCGCCGCGACCCGGCGGCGCGGCAGCGCGAGCTGATCACCGCAGCGCCGATGTCGACCTTCGCGCCGGCCCCGGCGATGCTCCACGAGCTGCCCAACGGCGCCCGGCTGCTGCTGCTGCACGACCCGCACGCCCGCACCGCCTGCGTCAGCGTCTTCGTGCGCACCGGCAGCGCGCACGAGCCGCGCGCTCTGTCGGGCATCAGCCACGTCATCGAGCACATGGCCTTCAAGGGCACGCGCACCCGCGATGCGCGCCGCGTCAATCTCGATGCCGAAACGCTCGGCGCCGAAGTGAACGCACACACCGACAAGGATCACACGGCCTACCAGATGCGCGGCCTCGCGGCCGACGCGCCGGCCTTCGTCGCCATGCTGGGCGACATCGTGCTGCAGCCGACCTTTCCGGCCGACGAGCTGGAGCGCGAGCGCCAGGTGCTGCTGCAGGAGTTCGCCGAGGTCGACGACGATCCGATGGCGACCGCCTACCAGCTCTTCGACCGCGCCTGCTGGGGCCTGCACGCGGCGGCGCTGCCGGTCATCGGTCAGCGGCGGACGATCGAGCGGATCACGCGGGAGCAACTGCTCACTTTCGTTCGAGACCAATACACGGGGAGCAACATCGTCATCGCCGTGGCCGGCCCGCTGGACCCGCAGGCGCTGCTGCGCGCCGTCGAGCCGGCCTTCGGCTCGGTCGCGCGCGGCAGCCCGCACCGCGTCGCGCCGCCGGTCTACCAGGGCGGAGTGCGCACGCGACGCCTCGACGGCGGCGGCCAGGCGCACCTGGTGCTGGGCTTTCCGCTGCCGCCGCTGGGCAGCGGCGACGCCATGGTCGATGCGACCTCGGAGCTGGCTGCCGCGGTGCTCGGCGAGGGCATGAGTTCGCCGCTGCTCGACCGGCTGCGCGAACGCCGCGGGCTCGTCTACCACGCCACCGCGGCGGCCGACCTGTACGCGGTGGCCGGGCAGTTCGTCGTCGAGGCGTCGAGCGCGCCGGAGCGGCTCGGCGACGTGCTGGCCGAGGTGGCGGTGCTGCTGGCCGCGCACGCCGAGCGCATCGACCCGGTGGACCTGGAGCGCGCGCGCCGTCAGCTCCTGGTGCGCCGGCTGCAGGACGACGAACGGCCGTCGCGCCGGCTCGAGGCGGCGGTGCTCGACCTCTTCGCCTGCGGCCGTGTGCGCAGTGACGACGAACGGCTGCAGGCGCTGCACGCCGTCGACGCCGAGTCGCTGCGCGCCGCGTTCGGGCGCATGCTGGCCGCCGGGCCGGCGGCCGCGCTGGTCGGCGGGCTCGGGCGCGCCGCCGGCGAGCAGGCGCGCACGATCCTGGCGCGGCACCTCGGCGCGGTCGCGGAGCCGATCGACGACGCCGACGAGGGCGCGTGATCCGCCGCCGTGCCATCGACGACCCGGTCGAGGCGGCCGCGAAAGCGGCGCCCGCGGCGGCGCCGGACGCCGAGACGGCGTGGCTGCACCGCGGCGGCCGTGGCGGGCAATGGGGCAGCCTGGGCCTGTGGCCGCGCCCGGGTGTGCACGCCGACTACGCCGCCGCCGCCGAGGCGCTGGCCCTCGCGGTGGCCGATGCCGCGGCGCTGGCGCCCGGCGCGGCGATCGCCAGCCTGGCCTGCGGCGCCGGCGACGAGCTGCTGACGTGGGCGCGGCGCCACGGCGTGCGGCGCGTCGTCGCCGTCGAGCGCAATGCCGCGCGGCTGGCGATGGCGGCGCGGCGCGCCGCGGCTGCCGGCCTGCGCGTCGAGCCGTTCGCCGGCGACGCGCTGACCGCGATGCGCGCGCTCGCCGGCCAGGCGCCGGCGCTCGATGCCGTGTGCTGCGTCGACGGCGCCTATCACCTCGGACATCCGGACGACTGGACGCGCGCCGCGGCGGCGCTGCTGCGGCCCGGCGGCCGCATCGCCTTCACCGACCTCGTGCTCCACGGCCGCGCGCCGCACGCGCCGCTGCCGCCGATGCTGCGACTGGCGGCAGCCGCCTGCGGTGTCGGCATCGACGGGCTGCTCGACCCGCAGGCCCGTGCCGGGATGCTCGAGCGCGCGGGCTTCGACTCGGTGCGCTGGACCGTGCTGGACGACGAGGTGCTGGGCGGCTTCGCCGCCTTCGCGGGGGACGCGACGCGCCGGCCGGGCGCCGAGCCGTGGCGCCGCGGCGGCTGGCGACCCTGGCTGACGGCGCGGCTGATCGGGACGGCGCGGCGGCGCGGGCTCGGCTACGCGCTGTTCGCCGCGCGGCGCGCGGGCTGATCGCCCGCGCCCGCCGGCGCGCCGAGCCGCCGCGCCACGGCGGCGGCCGAGCGCACCGCGCTCTCGAGCAGCGGGATCCCCTCCTCGGCATACGAGCCGCAGAACCACAGACGGCGGCCCGGCTCGGCATGCAGCGCCTGCAGCGCGCGCCACGCCCGCGCGCTGCGCCCGTCGACGAGCGGTCGCTCGAAGCGCGCGCGGCCGAGCACGCGCCACGGCGCCGGCTCGCGCTGCGGGTGCACGGTCTGGAAGACCGGCGGCGCGTGGCGCAGCGCCGGCTGCACGGCATTGATCCAGATCGTCGACTCGGGCGCCGGGTGGCCCTCGGCGACACGCAGCACCACCGGTGACCAGTCGCGGCGGCGCGGCGGAAGCAGCGACGGGTCGTCGTGCGTCACCACGTCGACCGGCGCGTAGCGGAAGCCGCCGAGCGCCGCCGCCTCGTCGGCGCTGGCGTCGGCCAGCATCGCCAGCGCCTGCGGCGCGGGTGCCGCGACGACGACGTGGTCGAAGCGCCGCGTCGCGCCGTGCCCGTCGTGCAGCCGAACGCCGTCGCCGTCGCGCCGCAGCGCGGCGACCGGCACCCCGCACTCCAGCGCGAAGCCGCCGTCGCGCAGCAGCCGGCGCTCGACGTCGTCGGCGCCGTGCAGCGCGCGCCGCACCGGATCGCGCACCAGCCCGCGCGCGAGGTAGTCGACCACCACGGCCGCCGGCACCTCGAGCGCCTGCGACAGCGTGCAGGTCGCGACGGTGGCGATCGCGGGGGCCAGGAAGCCGTCGACGAAGTCGGCCGGGTAGCCGCGGGCGCGCGCCCAGTCGCCCACGGTGGCGCTGCCGGGCATGCCGGCCGCCAGCGCCGCCGGCTCCCGGCGCCCGAAGCGCAGCAGCGCGAGCGCGATGCGGCGCGCGCGCGCGCCCAGCAGCAGGTCCTGCGGCGCCATGACGCCGATCGACGCACCGGCCACCGACAGGTTGCGGTAGCGGAAGTACGGGCTTCCGTCGGCGTCGACCAGCGTCGCCGCGTACGACACCGGCTCGCTGTCGACGCCGAGTTCGCGGTACAGGCCGAGCAGCGTCGGGTAGTAGCCCGGGTAGAACACGCGCAGCGGCACGTCGATGCGGTGCGCGCGGCCGCGCCACGGCCAGTCGACCGAGCGCGCGGTGAAACCCGGGCGGCCGTGGCGCTCGAACACCGTCACCTCATGGCGCCGCGCCAGCCACCAGGCCGCCGCGAGCCCTGCGAGACCGGCGCCGACGACGGCGATGCGCTGGCCGGGCGCGACGGTCACGCTCGCGTCGGCCTAGAAGCGAGCGCTCAGCGTCGCGGCGACGATAGGCGCGGTGCCGGCGTCGACCTCGCGCACCGTCGCGCCGCCGGCATCCTCGACCACGAGCCGGCCGGCGGTCACCGCGCCGGCGTACAGGTTGAGCGTCGCCGTCGGCCCGAGGCGGTGCGTCGACCGCAGGAAGACCGGCACGCCGCGCTCCTCGCCCACGCCGCCGGGCACCGGGCCGTCGTCGCGCAGCCGGAAGCGCGTGCTGCGCCAAGCGGCACCGACGCCTAGGCTCCAGCGGTCGTCGACGCGGTAGTCGAGCTCGAGGCCCGCCGGGCCCGTGGGGCCGGCCGGCAGCGGGTTGAGAAGCCGCCAGCGGTCGCCCAGCTTCCAATCGACGAGGATGAGCGGGAACACCGCCGTCTCGCCGAGCCGGTCGAAGACCCCGAGGCCGAAGCCCAGGCGGTTGCCGTCGCCGAACAGCCGCGTCGCCGTCGCGACGGCGCCCCAGACCAGAGCTTCGCCGCGGTCGGCACCGTCCTCGAGGATCCAATCGACCGAAGGCGCGAGCGAGAGCACCCAGCCCGACGGCAGCCCCTGCGCCAGCGGTGCCGACAGGCCGTAACGCCAGACCTCGTCCCACGGCGCGACGCCGCCGAACGCCGCCGGGGCGGTGAAGTCGTAGCTCGTGCGGTCGACGTTGGCGGCGATCCCGGCGCGCCGGCCGGCTCCCAGGTCCCACTGCAGACCGAGGCGCGCGATCAGCGTTGTCGACTCGACCTCGCCGCCGCCGTCGAGGTCGGCCGTCCCCAGCCAGACCGGCGTGATCGACGCCGCGACGCTCGGGCCCGAAGGCCCCCCCTGCGGCTGGGCGATGGCGGCACCGCAGGCGCCGAGAAGGGCGGCCGCGAGGCCGCGCAGCAGCGGATGGGACATCGGGACTCCGGCGGACTGGGGCAGAGGGTCGCGGGCGCGGCGCGCACGACGCGCGCCCGGCCGTCACGCGACGGGCGCGCACTGTAGCGCGGCCCGGTGGCCCCCGCCCGGGCGGGGCCGGCTGCCGTCAATCGTCGAAGAAGGCGCGGCCGAAGCTGCGGCCGGCACCGACACCGGCGATCAGGCACAGCGGCACCAGCAGCGCGGTGGCCTGCACGTGGAACGGATAGCGCGCGCCGAACTGCTCCACCGCCCCGGGCGGCACGCCCGGCGCCGCCATCTGCGGCAGCGCATAGGCCAGCGCCGCCAGCACCGCGATGCCGGCCAGCGCCCACCAGCGCGCGGCGACGAACCCGATCAGCGCCGCGATGAAGCCCACCAGCAGGTGCGCCACCCAGAGCTGGTGCACGGCCGGCACGCGCGCCGCGGCCTCGGCGGCCCAGAGCGCGGGGCTGGCTGCGAGCAGGGGCGCGCTGGCGACGAGACGCCAGGCGGACGAGAGCGAGGAAGACCGACCCGGGGCGGCGGGCACTGCAACGTCGGACATGGGCATGGCAGATCCTTCGAGCGGCTTGGGCCTGTGAGCGTGCCACGACGGGCGCCGATCGGCCAGCCCGGCAGCGCCCGGTGTCGCGCCGCGGCAAATGACATCGCCGCGCCGATCAGCGCCGCGCGGCTGTCGCGAGGCTGTCGAGGTGCAGGCCGCCCCGCGAGACACCCGCGCCCTCCTCGTGGTCGCCTCAGCGCCGCAGGGCGTCGACCGTGCGGCCGAGCAGTCCGAGCCGGTCGGCCAGCGTGCGCAGCACGAAGGCGATGAACGCCAGCGCCAGGTCGGGCCGCTCGCGCTGCAGCCGTCCGTAGGCCTCGCGGCTCAGCGTGTACAGCCGCGCCGGGCCCTCGCAGGCCACGTCGGCCGAGCGCGGCAGGCCGCGGAAGAAGCCCATCTCGCCGATCACCGTATGCGTCATCGTGCGCCGCAGCCGCTGCAGGCGGCCGTCGGGGCGGGTCCGGTGCACCGCGAGCCGGCCCGCGGCGACGAGGTCGATGCAGTCCGACGGCTCGCCCTCGCGGTAGATCGGCTGCGCGACGTCGAAGACGCGCTGCTCGAGGTACGGCAGCAGGTCGGACACCGCCACACCGGGGCCCAGCTCCTGCTGCAGCCAGGCCTCGAAGCCGGCGGTCTCGTCGGTGGCATCGACATCGATGCCGTCGTCGGCGAGCACCCGGTCCTCGCACCACGCGAGCGCGTCGTGCAGCTCCGCGAACGGCGCCACCGTGCCCGTCCCGCCCACGACCCTCTCGCGGCGCAGGCGTGCCTCGATCCGATCGGCCATGCCGGCGAAGACCAGCGTCGCGCCCTGCGCCTCGCACAGGTGACGCAGCTTCAGGAAGCTGGTGCCGGCCGACGCGTCGGCACCGTTCACGCCGACGAAGTCCAGGATCACGTGGCGCACGGTGCCCGCCGGCAGCCCGCGCATGTCGTCGCGCACGCGCTCGAACACGCCCTCGGCACTGCCGAAGAACAGGTAGCCGTTCAGGCCGTAGAGCTGGATCGACTCGCCGTGCTCCAGCAGGTGCCGCTCCGCCTGCGGCGCCCGGTTCACCGGGCCGGCGTACTGCGCCCGCGACAGGTGCCGGCGCACCGCGCCGACCCGCGCATTGCCGACCGCGAACATGAGGCACGCGGCGATCACGCCGCCGAGCACGCCGACGAGGTAGCCCGAGTGCACGGAGGCGACCGCGATGGCCAGCGCGAGCCCCACCGTCGACACGTCGCGCATCGCGATCGGCCGGGCCAGGGCCTGCACCAGGAATCCCCAGCCGACGAACATCAGCAGCCCGCCGGCCAGCGGCATCGGGATCAGCGCCAGCAGGTCGATGCCGCCGAGCGCCACGGCCAGCAGTACCAGCGCGGCGACGATGCCGCTGCTGCGGCCCGTCCCGCCGGCCTGCTCGATCAGCCGGCTCGCCCCGATCTGCACGCTGCCCACGCAGCCGCCGACCAGCCCGGCCGCCACCGCGCCGGCGCCGTTGGCGCGCAGCTCGGTGTCCAGGTCGGCCGGCCGCTTGCGCACCACCTCGAGGCTGGCGGTCTTCGTCACCAGCGACACCACGGCGACGATCGCGACCGACACCAGCTCGGGCAGCAGCGGCCACAGCGCGGCGCCGGCGGCCCGCCAGGCGTCGACGATGTCGGCCGGCGTCCACGCCACCAGCTCGCCGGGCGAGGGCAGCATCCAGCCGTGCGCGGGACCGTCGAGCCCCAGCGCGCGCAGCGCCGCCAGCCCGCCGGCCCAGGCCACGATCAGCGTCAACGGCAGGGCCAGCGGCGACGAGAAGACGCGCCGCAGGCCGAGCAGCACCCCGAACACCGCGAGCGCGACGACGAGCCGGATCGTCTCGGCGCTGCCCCAGGGCTGCAGCAGCTGCGCAGCCCCGCGCCCGGTCGTCATGCGCACGCCGCCGGCGATCAGCAGCCAGCCGGTGGCGACCAGGAACCCGGCAACGACGAAGTAGGGCACGAAGCGCAGCCAGGCGCCCCGGTGCGCCGCGCCCAGCCCCCACAGCAGCAGGCCGCACAGCAGCGAGGCCACGCTGAGCGCGAGCATCGCGGCCTGCACCGCCACGGCGGCGGTGCCCCCGGCCGCCAGCACCGCGCTGCCCGCCGACACCGTCAGGCCGACGAGCACGGCGCCGGTCGGTCCGTCGATGCCGGTCGCCTGAGGCGGCAGCGAGGTGCGCGCCGCGATCCACAGGCCGCTCAGCCCGCTGCCGACCAGCATGGCCCAGATCGCGACCGGGCCGCCGGCGGCCAGCGGGCCCGGGAACATCAGCGCCGCGAACGACACGATGATCGCGACCAGCAGCACGGCCGCCAGCAAGCCGGCCAGCACGTTGCGCAGCAGTTCGCCCGTTCCCGCCGTTGATCCGGCGTGTTCCATTGCCCCGCGGGTCTGCATCGCCCGTTGCCTCGCTCAGCCGCCGGATCCTACCGCCGCGCCGCAGGACTCCGGAGGGCTCGGGCCTTGCGCCCGCGGCTGCAGCGGTCCGCCACCGCCCGGCCTCCGGCCCCCGGGGCGCCACGCGGCGGCGTCGACGGCGGCATCGCCGAGGCGGGCGCGGAAGCGCTCCAGCGCGGCGAGGGCCTCGTGCAGCGCACTCGCGGGGTCGGTCATGGGGACGCGGTCCGGACGAGCGGGGAAGGGCCGGGCGGCAGGCCCGACCGGCCCGAGCGTCCGCTGCGGCGCAGCAGCGCGAACACGATCGCCAAATTCAGCAGGTTCCACGCGATGCCGTTGACGAAGGCCGCGTCGTAGCTGCCGGTCAGGTCGAACACCTTGCCGCTCATCCAGCCGCCGAGCGCCATGCCCAGCAGCGTGGCGGTGAGCACGATCGACACGCGCTGCGCCGCACCGGCCGCGGGGAAGTGCTCGCGCACGACGATCGCGTAGCTCGGCACGATGCCGCCCTGGAACAGCCCGAACAGCGCCGACACCACGTACAGCGACCACAGCGAGTCGAAGGGCAGGAAGAGCAGCAGCGCCAGCCCCTGCAGCAGCGAGCCGAGCAGCAGCGTGCGCAGCCCGCCGATGCGGTCGCAGATCGCGCCGCTGACGAGCCGGCTCACGATGCCGAAGGCGAGCATCAGCGACAGCATCTGCGCACCGGCGGCGGCGCCATAGCCGAGGTCGCCGCAGTAGGCGACGATGTGCACCTGGGGCATCGACATCGCGACGCAGCAGGCGACGCCGGCCAGCACGAGCAACGCGGTTGCCGCGTTCTTCGGCATCCCGAAAGGCCGCTCGCTCGGCACCGGGCCGCCGGCGCGCGCGGCCGCGGGCTGCACCGCCGGGGCCGGCCGGCGCAGCCGCAGCGCCAGCAGCGGCACCAGCAGCGCGCTGACGACCGCGAGCGTCGCGTAGGCGGCACGCCAGCCCTGCGCCTCGACGATCGCCTGCACGACGGGCGGCCACACCGCGCCGGCGAGGTAGTTGCCGCTGGCGCAGATCGCCACCGCGACGCCGCGCCGGCGCACGAACCACGCCGACGCGTCGGCGACCAGCGGCGCGAAGGTGGCCGAGCAGCCGAGCATGCCGATCAGCACGCCGTGGATCAGCGCGAAGCTCCAGATGCCGCCGGCCATCGCCGCGAGCGCGAAGCCGAGCGTCAGCCCGCCCGCGCCGACGAGCACCGGCACCATCACGCCGAAGCGGTCGGCGAGCCGTCCCATGATCACGCCGCCGACGCCGAAGCCGATCAGCAGCGCGGTGTACGGCAGCGCCGCGTCGGCGCGCGCGACGCCGAACTCGGCCTGCACCACCGGCAGCACGACCGACACCACGTACATGCCGGCGCTGCCGATCGTCATCAGCGCCAGCGACGCGGCCAGGCGCCACCACGCGGCGGGGGAGTCGGCAACGGGTTCGGCGCGCGGGTCCACGCCGCGATTGTGTGCGGGCCCCGGCGCACTGCCTCGCCACCCCGCGTGCGAGGCGATGGCGATGGCGCCGACGCGGCCGGCCGGCAAGGCCTCGCAGGCGGGCGTCGGCCCCGCGCCGCAGCCGTGCATGTGCGGACCGACGCGCAGCGCGCGGTTACGATGAGCGGCAGCCGCTGGCCGGCGCGGAGGTCGGACGATGCTCGACAAGTTCAGGAACCTCGGCGGGCAGCTGACCGATGCGGTCGGCAGCGCCGCCAGCACGGTGGCCAGCAGCGTCAAGGGCGGGGTCGACAGCGCCGCCAGCGCCACCGTCGGGGCGGTGCAGGCCGCCGGCGAGAAGGTCGGGGCGCTGGGCAACAAGGTCACCGAGTCGGCGACGCGCGAGGCGATGGGCCAGCTGCGCACCCTGCTCGCGGTGGCGACCGAGGAGCTGACGAAGAACCCCGTCTCCGACAAGCCGGTGACGCTGATCGCGAAGATGGACGTCGTCGTCGCGGCGCTCGAGGTGCACGTGGTCGTCGACCCGCCGGCGGCCAGGGGCCCGGCCGGCACCAGCGTGGTCCCCCGCGACGAGTGACGCGCCTGGACGGGTGACGGGGCGCGTCCGGCGCGTCGCCGACGATCGGCGCCGGCGGACGGGGCGCCGATCGCTCATGCCCTATCCGAAGAAGCAGCAGTACGCGTCGGCGTGCACGACCTCGAGGGCGGACTGCAGCGACGGGTGAACCCCCTCGTCCTCGTACAGATGCCGCTTCAGGTCGCGTCGCATCCAGTAGAGACGCCACTCGTTCGCGGTGCGGACGAAGCGCACGCGGGCGACCGGCGTATGACGCGTCGACGTCTCGTCCTGCCAGTCAGGCCGGATCTCGAAGATGTCGACGACGTGGCCGACGATGGCGTAGCCGATGTCGAGCTGCGGCCTGACGTGCTCCGGTGGGCGACGGCGTTCGAGGAACCACTTCAGTGCCT
>JALORQ010000248.1 GCA_025458805.1 Rubrivivax sp. | reverse complement strand
ATCGGATTGCCTGGGCTGACGTTCTTCGCCTTCACGTCCTGCGACCCCATGCTGGTGAACCCAGTGAGGGTAACCGTGCCCGCATGAGCGACACCTGCAGCACCCAGCAGCAGCGACACCCCGAGAACCACCGCCGATTTCTTCATCATCGTTCGCCTCGTCATCCTGGTGAGATGCACCGCACCTCGTCGATGCGCCCAATGTATCGGAGGAGCCGGCTGGCTGCATCCCCGTGACCCGGGGATCGAGGTCGGGCTCGAGGTCGGTCGCCGTGCAGTCGGTCACGGCCGGCGGCGGCGCTAGCGCAGCCCGGACACCTTGAGCAGCCCCTCGACCTTGCGGCCCTTGCGCGCGCGCCGCCCCTCGTGCGACGCGAGCGCGGCGCCCTTCAGGACCTCCTCGCGCGGCTTGCCGCCGCGGCCGCTGCCGACGACCGTGATCGCGTCGCCGAAGCCCGCGACCGCGATCAGCGGCACGGCCTCGTCGACGTCCATCAGCGTCAGACCACGCCCGCCACTGGGCTGCCGCTTCAGCTCGTCGAGCGCGAAGACGAGCAGCCGCCCGTCGGCGGCCAGGCACCCGACCCGCGCCTGCCCCGGCGCGACCGCCGCCGGGCGCATCGCCCGCCCCGGCCCAGTAGTGGGCGAGCCCGGTGCCCGGTTCGACGTCGATCAGCGTCGTGATCGGCACGCCGTCGCCGCGCCCGCCGGGCAGCGCCGACACCGCGACGCTGTAGACGCGGCCGCGGTCGCCGAACACCAGCAGCGTGTCGACACTGCGGCAGGCGAAGGTCCCGTACGCCCCATCGCCCGCCTTGAAGGCGAGCACCGCCGGGTCGACCTCGTGGCCCTTGAGCGCACGCACCCAGCCCTTCAGGCTGACGACCACGGTGACCGGCTCGTCGATCACCTTCACCTCGGCGACGGCACGGCGCTCCTCCTGGATCAGCGTGCGCCGGTCGTCGCCATGCGCCTTCGCATCGGCCTCGATCTCGCGCACCAGCGCGCGCTGCAGCGCGGCCGGGCTGGCGACGATTTCGTCGAGCCGCTTCTTGTCGGCGCGCAGCTCGGCGAGCTCCTGCTCGATGCGGATCGCCTCGAGCCGCGCGAGCTGGCGCAGCCGGATCTCGAGGATGTCCTCGGCCTGGCGGTCGCTGAGCGCGAAGCGCTCGATCAGCGCCGCCTTGGGTTCGTCGGCACCGCGGATGATGCGGATGACCTCGTCGATGTTCAGCAGCACCAGCTGCCGGCCCTCGAGCACGTGGATGCGGTCCTCGACCTTGCCCAGGCGGTGGCGCGTGCGCCTGAGCACGGTGGCGCGGCGGAACTCGATCCACTCGAGCAGGATGCGGCGCAGGCCCTTGGCCACCGGGCGGCCGTCGAGGCCGATCATCGTCAGGTTGACCGGCACGCCGGTCTCGAGGCTGGTGTGCGCGAGCAGCGTGCGCACCAGCTCCTGCGGGTCGACGCTGCGGCTCTTCGGCTCGAAGACGAGGCGGACCGGCGCGTCCTTGCCCGACTCGTCGCGCACCGCGTCGAGCACGGCGAGCACCGTCTGCTTGAGCTGCACCTGCTCGGAGGTCAGCGCCTTGCGGCCGGCCTTGACCTTGGGATTGGTGAGTTCCTCGATCTCCTCGAGCACGCGCGCCGCGCTGGCGCCCGGCGGCAGCTCGGTGACGACGAGCTGCCACTGGCCGCGCGCCAAGTCCTCGACCGTCCAGCGCGCGCGCGCCTTGAGGCTGCCGCGGCCGCTCGCGTAGGCGGCGCGGATCTCGGCCGCGCTGCTGATGAGCTGGCCGCCGCCCGGGAAGTCCGGGCCGGGCAGCAGCTCGAACAGCGCGTCGTCGGACAGCCGCTCGTCGCGGATCAGCGCCACCGCAGCAGCGGCCACCTCGCGCAGGTTGTGGCTCGGCACCTCGGTCGCCAGCCCGACCGCGATGCCGCTCGCGCCGTTGAGCAGCACGAAGGGCAGGCGCGCCGGGAGCTGGCGCGGCTCCTCGGTCGAGCCGTCGTAGTTGGGCTGGAAGTCGACCGTGCCCTCGTCGATCTCGTCGAGCAGCAGGCGCGCGATCGGCGCCAGCCTCGCCTCGGTGTAGCGCATCGCGGCTGCACCGTCGCCGTCGCGGCTGCCGAAGTTGCCCTGTCCGTCGATCAGCGGGTAGCGCTGGCTGAAGCCCTGCGCCATGCGCACGAGCGCGTCGTAGGCGGCCTGGTCGCCGTGAGGGTGGAAGCGGCCCAGCACGTCGCCGACCACGCGCGCGCTCTTCACCGGTCTGGCGCCGCCAGGTGTCGTCGCCGACAGTCCCAGGCGGTGCATCGCGTAGAGGATTCGGCGCTGCACCGGCTTCAGCCCGTCGCGCACGTCGGGCAGCGCGCGGCCCTTGACCACCGACAGCGCGTACTCGAGGTAGGCGCGCTCGGCGTAGTCGGCCAGAACGATGGCGTCGGCCGGAGGCGGCGCGAAGAGGTCGTCGGTGGCGGGAGTCATGGGCTGTCGGGCAGGCGACCGGGGAGTGGCGGCGGGCCGGCATTGTCGCCGAGCCCCCCGGCGCGGCCGATGCCAACGTTCTTTCTGGAAGAACGAATGTGATCGAACGTTGAATTGGACGGCAGACCCCGGCGTTCCTACGATGCCGCGAATCGAATTCGAGGGAGAGGCGCCATGCCCGGCATCGACCTGCTGCTGACCAACCTGCTGCAGCCCATCGTCCTCGCCTTCCTGCTCGGCGCGATCGCCGGCTTCGTGAAGAGCGAGCTCGAGTTGCCCGAGGCGGTGATCAAGCTGCTCTCGATCTACCTGCTGTTCTCGCTCGGCATCACCGGAGGCCGCGAGCTCGCCAAGGCCGAGATCGGTGCCGTGCTGCCGCTGGTCGGCGTGACGGTGCTGATGATCCTCGCGATCCCGACCGCGGCCTACCTGATCATGCGGCGGCTCGGCGGCTTCGACATCTCGAACGCGGCCGCGATCGCGGCGCACTACGGCTCGGTGTCGACCGCGACCTTCTTCTCGGCCGTGACCTTCGCCACCGCGATGAACACGCCGAGCGAGGGCTACATGGCGGCAATGGTCGCGCTGATGGAGTTCGGCGTCATCTACGCGCTGGTCATCGCACGCGTCGCGATGGGGCGCAGCAGCGGCAATGGCATCAAGCTCGGCGAGCTGATGCTGTCGGTGATCCGCGGCCGCGGCATCCTGCTGCTGGGCGGCGGCATGCTGATCGGCTACATCGCGTCGGATCGCCAGTACACGCAGATCCAGCCGTTCTTCGAGGGCCTGTTCCGCGGCATGCTGATGCTGTTCCTGCTCGAGATGGGCATCACGGCGGCGCGCCAGATCAAGGCCTTCCGCGAGGTCGGCGCCTTCATGCTGGGCTTCGGCATCCTGATGCCGATCGTCAACGGTCTGGTCGGGGTCGCGCTCGGCACATGGGCCGGCCTGAGCGTCGGCGGCGCATTCGTCTTCGGGGCGATCTGCGCGAGCGCCTCGTTCATCGACGCGCCGGCGGCCTGCCGCGCGTCGCTGCCCGAGGCCAACCCGGGGATCTACCTGACGTCGTCGCTGGGCATCACGCTGCCGTT
>JALORQ010000247.1 GCA_025458805.1 Rubrivivax sp. | reverse complement strand
TGCTGGCAGCCGGCGCGCCGGTGGCCGCAGCGTAGCCGTCAGCGCCACGCGAACGCCGGCTGGTCGAAGTGCGCGACGCGCGTCGCGCGGCCGAGCAGCGCGACCTCGCGGAACTGGTAGAGGAAGGCCGCGGTCGGTGCCGCGATCCAGCGCGTGCCGACCGGCATGCGCAGCACCGTGCGGCCGCTGCCGCGCACGTGGTTCAGCAGCGGCGCATCGGCGCGCAGCAGCTCGGCGAGCGGGATGCGGTGCACCTGGTCGACCTCGTCGGCATTCGGCTGCAGCCTGCGCGCCGCGCCTCCCCAGACGACGACCGGCGTGATGCGGTAGCCCGAGCGCGTCGCATAGTCGTCGAGGCGGCCGAGCACGGCGGCGGCATCGAGCTGCAGACCGACCTCCTCGGCCAGTTCGCGCAGCGCCGCCTGCTCGGCGCCCTCGCCCTCGTCGACGCGGCCCCCCGGCAACGCCCACTGTCCGGCATGGCTGCGCAGGCCGCTGGCGCGCCGCGTCACCAGCAGCGCCGCCTCGTGCGACCAGGCGTCGTGCGCCGGCATCCCCGGCAGCCCGGCACCCGGCCCGGCTTCGACGAGCGCGAGCGCCACCGCCGCATGGCGCGCGCCGTCGGAAGGCATCCCGTGTGCGTCGAAGGCGGACAGCCGCGCCTGCACGACCGCACGCAGGGCTTCGTCGAGCGTCAACGCGGGCTCCGGCGCGCGGTGCGGCGCCGATGCGGCGGCGCGGGCATGTCTGCTACAGCGACATCGACGGCCGGGCGGCCATCGCGGCGCGCCACCGCTGCAGGTGCGGGTGCTCGTCGCCCGGCCGCACCTTGACGGCACGCGCGAAGTCGATCGTCACCACCGCGGTGATGTCGGCCACGCTGAAGCGCGTGCCGGCGACGAACTCGCGGTCCGCCAGCCGCTCGTCGAGCACGGCCAGGAAGTGCCGCAGCCGCTTCAGTCCGCGCTCGGCCAGTGCGGGAATCTGCGCGTGCTCGACCGGCCCAGGCAGCGCGCGGCCGGCCATCGCCGGCGAACCGTTGCGCAGCGCCTCGGCGACCGCCATCAGGCCCTCGAACTCGACGCGCCAGTTCCAGCTCGCGACCTCGGCCTTCTCGAGCGGCGTCGTGCCGAGCAGCGGCGGATCGGGCCAGCGCGCCTCGGCATACGCCGTGATGGCGGCGTTGTCGGTGAGCAGCGCGCCGTCGTCGGTGCGCAGCACCGGCACCGTGCACTGCGGATTGAGCCGCCGGAACGCCTCGCCGAGCTGCTCGCCGGCACGCAGGTCGACCTGCACCGTCTCGTGCGCCACGCCCTTCTCGGCGAGCAGGATGCGCGCACGGCGCGGGCTCGGCGCGGTGGCGCAGTCGTAGAGCGTGATCATCGCGGGCCCGTCGCTCAACGCGCCGCGGCGCGGCGGTCCTCGGTCATCGTCTCGAAGTCGCTCGCGTCATGGCGCTCGTGCAGCTGGCCGGCCAGGTCGCCCCAGGTGCGGTTGACCATGCGCCCGCGCCGCACCGCAGGCCGGGCGGCGATCTCGTCGGCCCAGCGCTGCACGTGCGCGTAGTCCTGCACCTGCAGGAACTCGCCCGCCTCGTACAGCCAGCCCTTGGCGAGCGCGCCGTACCAGGGCCAGATCGCGATGTCGGCGACCGTGTAGTCGGGTCCGGCGACGAAGCGGCTGTCGGCCAGGCGGCGGTTCAGCACGTCGAGCTGGCGCTTGGTCTCCATCGCGAACCGGTCGATCGCGTACTCGATCTTCTCCGGGGCATAGGCGTAGAAGTGGCCGAAGCCGCCGCCCAGGTAGGGCGCGCTGCCCATCTGCCAGAACAGCCACGACAGGCACTCGGCGCGCGCCGCGCCGCCGGCCGGGACGAAGGCGCCGAACCTCTCGGCCAGGTGCAGCAGGATCGCCCCCGACTCGAACACACGCACCGGCTCGGGACCGCTGCGGTCGAGCAGCGCCGGGATCTTGGAGTTCGGGTTGACGTCGACGAAGCCGCTGCCGAACTGGTCGCCGTCGTTGATGCGGATCAGCCACGCGTCGTACTCGGCACCGGCATGGCCGGCGGCGAGCAGTTCCTCGAGCATCACCGTCACCTTGACGCCGTTGGGCGTGGCCAGCGAGTACAGCTGCAGCGGATGCCGGCCGACCGGCAGCACCTTCTCGTGCGTGGGCCCGGCGACCGGCCGGTTGATGCTCGCGAAACGGCCGCCGCTCGGCTTGCTCCAGGTCCAGACGCGGGGCGGGGTGTAGGCGGGGGTGTCGCTCATCGGGGGGCTCCAGGGGCGGGTGAGGCGCGGGCGGCGGCTACGCGAACGTGATCCAGTCGTCGCGCCCGGGCTGCTCGAGGTGCGGGATGGCGTTGAAGCTGACGAGCGCGTGGCGCCGCGGCGTGAAGGCGAACTCGGTGAGCGCGCTGTTGCGCAGCCGCAGGTTGAGCTCGACCACAGCCGGATGCGGAGCGCCCAGCACCTGCGCGACGGCGGTCGAGATCGGGCCGCCGCTCGAGACCACCAGCACGTCGCCGTCGAAGCGGCTGCGCACGTGGTCCAGCGCGCCCGCCACGCCGGCCGCGAACTCGGCCCAGCTCGGCATGCCGCGCGGCGACAGCCGGCCCTCCATCCACCCGTGCAGCGCCTCGCGCAGCAGACGGAAGTGCTGGCGGTAGCCTTCGGCCGAGTCGACCACCGGCAGCGCGTCGCCGACCAGCGCGCGCACCAGCGCCTCGCCGTCGTACTCGTCGAGGCCGGGCCACTCGACGGCGCCGGGCAGCGCCGGCAGCCGCGATGCGATCGCGTCGAGCGACTCGCAGTGACGACGCAGCGTGCCGCGCATGACGCCGGCGAAGCGCCGGCCGCGGGCGGCGAAGTGCTCGCCGAGCGCCTCGCACTGCCGGCGGCCGAGGTCGCTCAGCCGGTCGTAGTCGGCGCTGCCGAACGAGGCCTGGCCGTGGCGGACG
>JALORQ010000123.1 GCA_025458805.1 Rubrivivax sp. | reverse complement strand
GCCGAGGTCGCGCATCGCCTTGGTCCAGAAGCGCGCGTACAGCAGGTGCAGCACCGCGTGCTCGATGCCGCCGATGTACTGGTCCATCGGCATCCAGTACTCGTTGCGCGCGTCGACCATCGCGTCGGTGCTGTCGGGGCAGCAGTAGCGCATGTAGTACCAGGCGCTGTCGACGAAGGTGTCCATCGTGTCGGTCTCGCGCCGCGCGGGCTGGCCGCAGCTCGGGCAGGCGACGTTCAGGAACGACTCGCACTTGTCGAGCGGGTTGCCGCTGCCGTCGGGCACCAGGTCTTCGGGCAGCACGACGGGCAGGTCCTGCTCGGGCACCGGCACGCTCCCACAGCTTGGGCAATGGATGATCGGGATCGGCGTGCCCCAGTAGCGCTGGCGGCTGATGCCCCAGTCGCGCAGGCGCCAGGTGACCTTCTTCTCGCCCAGGCCCGCTTCGGCCAGCGCCTTGGCGACGGCATCGACCGCGGCCTTGTGGCGCAGCCCGCTCCAGTTGCCGCTGTTGACGGTGATGCCGCGCTCCTTGTCGGCGTACCAGTCCTGCCACCGCGTGTAGTCGTACTCCAGGCCGTCGACGTGGATGACCTGAAGGATCTCGATGCCGTACTTCCTGGCGAACGCGAAGTCGCGCTCGTCGTGCCCGGGCACGCCCATCACGGCGCCGTCGCCGTAGCTCATCAGCACGTAGTTGCCCACCCACAGTGGCACCGGCTGGCCGGTGAGCGGGTGCGTCACGTCCAGGTGCAGCGGCAGGCCGGCCTTCTCGCGCAGCGCGAGTTCGGCCTCGGTGGTGCCACCCTTCTTGCACTCCTCGATGAAGGCGGCGACTTCCGGCTCGCGCGCGGCCGCCAGCTGCGCCAGCGGGTGTTCGGGCGCGACGGCGCAGAAGGTGACGCCCATGATGGTGTCGGCGCGCGTCGTGAAGACGTACATCTTCCCGTCCTGCACGAGCTTGCCGTCGTCGTCGCGGATGTCGTGCGTGAAGGCGAAGCGCACGCCCTCGCTGCGGCCGATCCAGTGCTCCTGCATCAGGCGCACGCGCTCGGGCCAGCCCTCGAGGAAATGCGGCGCGGTCGGGTCGGCCACGCCGGCCAGCAGCTCGTCGGCGTACTTCGTGATCGCGAGGTAGTAGCCGGGGATCTCGCGCTTCTCGACCGGGGCGCCCGAGCGCCAGCCGCGGCCGTCGACCACCTGCTCGTTGGCGAGCACGGTCTGGTCGACCGGGTCCCAGTTGACGACCTGGGTCTTCTTGTAGGCGATGCCCTTCTCGAGCATCTTCAGGAAGAACCATTGGTTCCAGCGGTAGTAGCTGGGGTCGCAGGTGGCGACCTCGCGGCTCCAGTCGAAGGCCAGCGACAGCGGCTTCATCTGCGCCTTCATGTCGGCGATGTTGGCGCGCGTCCACTTCGCCGGGGCCACGCCGTTGTCGATGGCGGCGTTCTCGGCCGGCAGGCCGAAGGCGTCCCAGCCCATCGGCATCAGCACGTTCAGGCCCTTCATGCGCAGCCAGCGCACCATCATGTCGTTGATGGTGTAGTTGCGCACGTGCCCCATGTGCAGCTTGCCGCTGGGGTAGGGCAGCATGCTGCAGGCGTAGAACTTGGGACGCGCGGCGTCCTCGGTCACGCGGTAGGCGTCGGTGGCCTCCCAGTGCGCCTGCGCGGCTGCCTCGACCTCGACGGGGACGTACTTGTCGTTCATGCCCGGATTGTAGGGAGCGGCCTTCGCGCACCCACCCGCGCGAGGCGGCCGTTCAGCGTGCAGCGTCTGCGCTCTCGGCGACGAAGCCCAGGCGGCTCAGCCCGGCGCTCTGCACGGTGCCGATGAGCTCGGCGACCGCTCCGTAGGGCACGCGGCGGTCGGCGCGCAGGTGCACCTCGGTCGACGGGTCGCGTGCCGCGGCCTCGCGCAACGCGGCCTCGATGCGCACGCGTGGCAGCGGCTCGTCGGCGAGGTACCACTGCCCCTGGGCATCGATGGCCAGCGCGAGCGCCGCTGCCGGGCCGGCCGGGGCGGCTCCGGGCGCGCGCGGCAGTTCGAGCGGAAGCCGGCTCGCCATCAGCGGCGCGGCGACGATGAAGATGACGAGCAGCACCAGCATCACGTCGACCAGCGGCGTGATCACGATCTCGCTCATCGGGGCCGGTGCGGGCCGGCGCTCGAGTCGGCCGAAGCCCGTCACCGGCGCCTCGAGGCCGGATGCCCCCGGCCGACCCTGCCGGAGGTCATGCGGCTTGCGCCTCGTCGCCGGCGCGGCGGCCGGTGCCGTCGAGGGCCATGCGTCTCAGGTCGAAGGCGAAGCCTTCGAACTCGGCCTCGAGCCGGCCGATCCAGGTGCCGCAGAGGTTGTACGCGAGCACGGCCGGCACGGCGACCGCGATCCCCGCGGCGGTCATGAGCAGCGCCTCGCCCAGCGGCCCGGCCACCGCCTCGAGCCCCTGACCTCCCTGCGCGGCCATCCCGACCAGGGCGTGGTACAGGCTCCAGACGGTGCCGAACAGCCCGACGAACGGCGCCGTGCTGCCGACCGACGCGAGCACGACCTGCCCGACCTGCAGCCGCGCGACGCTGCCGTGCAGCGCATCGCGCAGCCGCCTCGTGATCCGCGCCTCGTCGTCGCCCCGGGCGTCCAGTGTCCCGGACACGGGCTGCGCCATTGCGGCGTCGACCAGCGGCTGCAGCACGCACTCGCGGTCCAGCGATGCCAGGCGCCGCCGGCCGTCGTCGACACCCGCGGCGTCCCAGAAGGCGCCGAGCGCACGCGCCGTGTCGCCGGCCACGCGCCGCAGCAGCCAGACCTTCCAGAGGATCAGCACCCAGGCGGCGACCGACATCGCCAGCAGCAGCAGCGCGACCCCTCGCGTGACGCCGTCGGCGACCGCCCAGTACTGCGCGACCGCGTCCACGCCGGCTGCCCGCGAACCACTCAGCCGCGCAGGCCGAGCACGTCGTCCATGCCGTACAACCCGGGCGGGCGGCCCATGAGGAAGCGCGCCGCGCGCAGGCTGCCCTGGGCGTAGTTGGCGCGGCTCGCGCTGCGATGCGTGATCTCGATGCGCTCGCCGCTGCCGCAGAACATCACCGTGTGGTCGCCGACGATGTCGCCGCCGCGCACGGTGGCGAATCCGATGCTGCCGGCGCGGCGCTCGCCGGTCTGGCCTTCACGCGCATAGACGGCGCATTCGGCCAGCGTGCGGCCGAGCGCACGGGCGACAGTCTCGCCCATCGCCAGCGCCGTGCCGCTCGGGGCGTCGACCTTGTGCCGGTGGTGCGCCTCGACGATCTCGACGTCGTAGCCGTCGGCGAACGACCGTGCCGCCAGGTCGAGCAGGCGCAGCATCACGTTGACGCCGACGCTCATGTTCGGCGCCATCACGACGGGAAGCGCCGCAGCGTGCGCGCCGATCGCGGCCTTCTGCGCCGCATCGAAGCCGGTCGTGCCGACGACGGCGCGCACGCCATGGCGGGCACAGGCCTCGAGGTGCGCCATCGTGCCCTCGGGCCGCGTGAAGTCGATCAGCACGTCGGCCCCGGCCAGCCCCGCGTCCAGGTCGGCCGTGACCGCGATGCCGGTCGCACGGCCGGCGAAGGCGCCGGCGTCCTGGCCGACCGCGGCGCTGCCTGCGGCGTCCAGCGCACCGGCGAGCCGGCAGTCGTCGGCCGCGAGAACGGCCTCGATCAGCATGCGGCCCATGCGCCCGGAGGCGCCGGCGATCGCGACGCGCACCATGGGCCTAGGGCTCGAGCGGCGGGTAGTCGCGCACCGGGCCCGACGGCTCGGCGGCCGCCTGGGCCGGCGGTCGCTGAGGGACCGGCAGGGCCCGCCTCTCGTCCTCGGTCAGCTCGAGCTTCGGCACCCGCAAGGTGCGGTCGCGCGAGATCGATGCGACGAACTCGACCTCGGTCGGCAGCTCGGTCGCATCGACCGAGACCATGCGTTCGCCGTCGAAGCGCACGACGACCGCGCGCCGCTGCGGCTCGGTGCCCGGCCGCCGGATCGTGAAGACGTAGTCCCAGCGGTTCTCGTTGAACAGGTCGGTGAGCAGCGGCGTGCCAAGCACGTCGCGCACCTGCGCGCGCGTCATGCCAGGACGCAGCAGCGCGATCTGCTCGCTCGTCACGACGTTGCCCTGCACGATGTCGATGCGGTACGGCGTGATGAACCCGAGGAAGCGCCCCGACGCCTCCATGCGCGAGGCACAACCGCCGAGCCACGGCGTCGCGGCGACGATGGCGATCGGCAGGCAGATCCGCGAGACGGCGCGCAAGACAGACATGCGGTCGGGGGCATTGGCCGCGCCGTGTTCCCGCGCGGCTGGATATGATGCATCCATTCTACCGGCGGGCCTCCGGCCCCCGACGTCACGGCTCCCGGCCGCGCCCACGATGACCCATGCCGACGAGATCAAGAGCAGCGGCCTGAAGGCGACGCTGCCGCGCATCAAGGTGCTGGAGGTCTTCCAGCGCTCGACGCGCCGGCATCTTTCGGCCGAGGACGTCTACAAGGCGCTGCTCGCCGACGGCTCGGACATCGGGCTGGCCACCGTCTACCGCGTGCTGATGCAGTTCGAGCAGGCGGGCCTGCTCGAGCGGAGCAACTTCGAGTCGGGCAAGTCGGTCTTCGAGCTCAACGAAGGGCGACATCACGACCACCTGGTGTGCCTGACCTGCGGGCGCGTCGAGGAATTCGTCGACCCCGAGATCGAGACGCGCCAGCGGGCGATCGCCTCCGAGCGCGGCTTCGAGTTGCAGGATCACGCGCTGTCGCTGTATGCGCGCTGCACCAAGCCCGACTGCGAGCACCGCGGCAAGTAACGACTGAGCCCTCAGGGGGCGTCGCCCTGCTCCATCGCCCGCTGGTGGCGCTGGATGAACTCCTGGTAGGTGTCGATGCCGCGCAGCTGAAGCACGGTGTTGCGCACCGCCGCCTCGACCAGCACCGCGAGGTTGCGGCCCGCGTCGACCGCGATCACCACCTTGCGCACCGGCAGACCCAGGATGTCCTCGTACAACGGCTCGTACGGCAGCCGCTCGAACTCGCGCTCCATCGTTTCCTTGCGCACCAGGTGCACGATCAGCTTGACGCGCATCTTGCGGCGCACCGCGGTCTCGCCGAAGATGGCCTTGATGTCCAGCAGCCCGATGCCCCGCACCTCGAGCAGGTTCATCAGCAGCTCCGGGCAGCGGCCCTCGAGCGACGTCTGGCTGATGCGGTAGATGTCGACCGCGTCGTCGGCCACCAGCCCGTGGCCGCGGCTGATCAGCTCGAGCCCGAGCTCGCTCTTGCCCAGCCCCGACTCGCCCGTCAGCAGCACGCCGAGCCCGAGGATGTCCATGAACACGCCGTGCCGCGTCGTGCGGTCGGCGAAGTGCATGCCGAGGTAGCCGCGCACGACGTCGATGACGTGGCCGGCCGACTCCCCGGTGACGAACAGCGGGATGTCGGCGCGGTCGCACATCGCGACCAGCCGGTCGGGCGGCACCTGGTCGTCGGCGACGATCAGCACCGGCGGCTCGAGGGTGACGATGCGCGAGATCCGCCGTTCCTGGTCCTCTGCCGACGAGGCCTGCAGATAGGCGACCTCGTGGCGGCCGACGATCTGCACCCGGTAGGGGTGGATGTAGTTGAGATAGCCGACGAGGTCGGCCGCCGAACGGGCCTCGCGCACCGCCTCCTCGGCGAAGCGCCGCTCGGGGTGCGCGTGGCCGGCGATCCACTCCCAGCGCAGCGCCTCGCGGTGCGCTTCGAAGAGCGCCTCGGCGCTCATCGAGGTGGGCTTCATCGCGCCGCGCCTCCGGTTGCCGCGGCGGCCGCGCTCACGCCACCGACTTGAGCGGCTCCCAGTCCGAGATCAGCTTGTGCACGCCGGCAGCGTCGGGCTCGGTCTTGAGCCGTTCGCGCAGTTCGCGGTCGGAAAGCATCTCGGCGATCTCGGACAGGATCTCCAGGTGCCGCTGCGTGGCCGCCTCGGGCACCAGAAGGAAGATCAGCAGCAGCACCGCCTCGTCGTCAGGGGCGTCGAACGGGATCGGCTGCTGCAGACGGAGCACCGCGGCCAGCGGGTTCTTCAGGCCCTTGATGCGCCCGTGCGGGATTGCCACCGCGTGCCCGAGCCCGGTCGAGCCGAGCCGCTCGCGCGCGAACAGGTTGTCGGTGACGATGCTGCGCGCGATCGCGTGCTGGTTCTCGAACAGCAGGCCGGCATGCTCGAAGACACGCTTCTTGCTGGTCGCGTCCACGTTCACCAGCACGTTGCCGGCGGGCAGGATCGCAGCGAGACGGTTCATCGGACCCATTCCCCCCGGTGTCGATCGCGGTCTGGTGCCCGCGCCCGCCGGGTCTGTGACTGAGCGGCCCATCATAGCGCCGGGTTCCCTCCGCCGGGCGCCGTCGGATCCCCCCGGCCGCGGGTCGAACGGGGCTTTTGCGGCAATGCAGCAACATCCGGGTTCCGGGCAACGAAAAGGGCGGCCCTCGGCCGCCCTGGTCATCCGCCGCCCGGCCGTCAGGCCGCGCCGACGTCGAGCCGCTTGGGGGACGCGTGATGGTGATCCTGGACGCGATCCTTGTGGCGCACCACCTGGCGGTCGAGCTTGTCCATCAGCTGGTCGATCGCCGCATAGAGATCCTCGTGCGAATGCTCGACGAAGATGTCGCGTCCCTTGACGTGCAGCGTGACCTCGGCGCGCTGCCGGCGTTCCTTCTCCTTCTTCTTCTCGACCGTCAGCAGCACGTTGACGTCGACCACCTGGTCGAAGTGACGCGTCACGCGATCCAGCTTCGTGAGCACGTACTCACGCAGAGCGGGCGTGACTTCCAGGTGATGTCCGCTGATCGTCAAGTTCATCAGAACCTCCTTGGCGAGGGATGGACCGCCTGAAGGCGCGGCCCGGAAAGACCCGGGCGGGCCAGCCCGCGGGTCGACTCTGAAGGGGTGTGTCGGAATGCCATCGGGGGATGGGCCGTCCGGGCCAGTGTGCACCCGTTGCCGCAGGCTGGCAAGCCGGCGGGCCGGCGCCGCCGGGGGCTGTTCGTGACCGGTTGCATCGCCGCGCGCGCCGCCGTCGCGGCCAAGCGGCTGCGCCGATCGGTGCCGGGCCGTCGTGCCGCTGTCACGGCGTCCCGCGAGACTCCAGGCGCGGCGCGGCACCGACCCGCGCGGCCGCAGGAGCAGGAACCCATGGGACACCCGATCAGGAGCGCGCCGCCACGGCGCGAAGGCAACCGCCGCGACTTCTTCCGCCGCACCGGTAGCGCCGCGGCCGCGCTGGCCGCGCTGCCGATGCTGCCCGTGACCGCGGGCGCGGCATCGGCATCGGGCGTGTTCCGCCACGGCGTGGCCAGCGGCGACCCTCTGGCCGACCGCGTGGTGCTGTGGACGCGCGTGACCGTCGCCGCGGCGGCAGTCCGCGTGCGCTACGTGGTCGCGACCGACCCCGCGCTGTCGACCGTGGTCGCCAGCGGCGCGATGCGCACGTCGGCGGCGCGGGACTTCACCGTCAAGGTCGACGCCGCCGGCCTGCAGCCCGGCACCACGTACTACTACCGCTTCGAGTGCGACGGCGAGATCTCGCCCGTCGGCCGCACGCGCACGCTGCCGGTGGGCGACGTGTCGCGGCTGCGCATGGCCGTGGTCAGCTGCTCCAACCACGCCGCGGGCTACTTCAACGCCTACGCCCGCATCGCCGAGCGCGCCGACCTCGACCTCGTGCTGCACCTCGGCGACTACTTCTACGAGTACGGCACCAACGTCTACGGCAGCGTGCGCCCGACCGAGCCGCCGACCGAGACCGTGACGCTGGCCGACTACCGGACGCGCCACGCCCAGTACAAGAACGACCCGGACCTGCAGGAGGTGCATCGCCAGCACCCGATGATCGCGATCTGGGACGACCACGAGGTCACCAACGACTCCTGGCAGGGGGGCGCCGAGAACCACACCGAAGGCGCCGAGGGCGCCTGGCCCCAGCGCGTGGCCGAGGCCGTGCAGGCCTACCGCGAGTGGCTGCCGGTGCGCGACTGGCCGCTCGCCGACCCGAAACGCCTGCAGCGCGCCTTCCGCTTCGGCAACCTGGCCGAGATCGTGATGCTCGAGTCGCGACTGCAGGGGCGCTCGCAGCAGCTCGACGCGACGATCCCGGTGCCGGGTCTGGGCAACGTCTTCGCCCAGGCCGGGGACTTCCTCGACCCGGCGCGGTCGCTGCTCGGCGACCGGCAGGAAGCCTGGCTCGCGGGTCGGCTGCGCACCTCGCGCGGGCTCTGGAAGTTCATCGGCCAGCAGGTGATGTTCGCGCACCTGAAGGCGCAGGGCGCACCGCTGGCCGCGGGCGGCGGGCTGTTCTTCAATCCCGACCAGTGGGACGGCTACCAGCCGGCGCGCGACCGTGTCTACGACGTGATCAAGGGCAGCGGCGGGCGCCGCCCGGTGCGCAACGTCGTCGTGCTGACGGGCGACATCCACAGCTCCTGGGCCAACGACCTGACGCAGGACCCGAACAACCCGGACGTGGCCGGTGGCGGGTACGACGCGCGCAGCGGCGAGGGATCGCGCGCGGTCGAGTTCGTCACCACCTCGGTCAGCTCGCCCGGCCTGAGCGACCCGAACGGCACCACGGCAGCCTTCGTGCGCAGCGTCAACCCGCACATCAAGTACGTCGACTTCAACCGGCGCGGTTACCTGCTGGTCGACGCGACGCCCGAGCGCGTCGTCGGCGAGTGGTGGTACGTCGACACGGTCGAGGCGACGAGCGCGGCGCAGACCTTCGGCGCGGCGTTCGAGGTGCGCGAGGGCGAGGCGCGTCTGCGCCCTGCCACGGCGACCGAGCCGCCGGCCGATCCGCCCGCACCGGCGCCCTGAGCGACGATCGACGCGTCCGGCCCGCAAGAGCCGGGCGTCGTGCGGTCGCAGCGGGCCCGCAGGGCGGCGTCGACGCGCGGCGCCGCCCGTCGCGTCCTCAGCGCAGCAGCGGCGTGGCGGCGATGCGCTGCTCGATCTCGGCCACGATGCGCTCGTAGCCTGGCGCGCCGACGCCGCCGAAGCGTTCGCGGAACACCGGCGCGGGCAGCTTGGCCGGCAGGTCTGCCACCGTCGGCATCAGCTCGGTCTCGCTTCGCGGGACCGCGAGGTCGGCCTGCAGCCGGGCGGCGTCGCGCACGGCGCGTTCGCCGAGGCGCGCACCGGCCAGGTCGGCCGCGAGGTCGTCGAACCCGAAGCCGCTGCCGCTGCGCGCATCGGCCAGCTCCTTGTACAGGCCGACGGCGTCCGCGAGCGGGCTGCTGCCCTCGGCGGCCAGCACGGCGGCGACGAGCAGGTGCTGCGCGAGGTCGACGCGGCCGTGCAGCGTGACGCGCAGCCACCGCGGCCGTGGCCAGTCGCGCGCGGCCGGGACCACGCTGGACAGGCGCCGTCCGGTGGCGTGCAGCGCAAGCACGGCGAGCGCGGCGCGGTTCTCCGCCTCGGGGGCGCCGCCGGCGGCCGACCGTTCGCGGGCCAGCGCGAACAGCTCAGGCAGCAGCCGCGTCAGCGCGGCCTCGCCGTACGGCGGCGCGACCGTGGCGCTCGCGGCGGCCAGTCGCTCGACGTAGGCGTGCAGCCGCTCCTGCTCGGCGGCGGTCAGCAGCGAAGTCAGCAGCCGCTGCGGCGTACCGGCCGCCCATTCGTAGCGCAGCGTGGCGCTGCCCGGGGCGAACTCGACGGCGCGGACCACCTCGGCCGCCAGGTCCAGGTCGGCGCGCAGGCCGGCCCGGGCCAGGGCGCGAGCCGTCGCCCAGCGAAGCACCGGATCGGGCACCGGAAGGCGGCCGATGCGCGCTGCCTCGAGCCGCGGCAGGCCGTCCGCGGCGGTCCAGCGCACCTCGGCGTTGGCCCAGCCCGCGGGCAGCGGCAGGCTGGCCTCGACCCGCATCGTGCCCGGCCCGAGGTGCACGCGGGCACGCGCGCCCGGCGCCCATCGCCGCGCGCCGTGGTTGAGCAGCAGCTCGAGGTCGCGCGCGTCGATGGCCGCCTCGCCTGCAAACCCCGGCGGGAGGCGCCGCGGGTCGTGCCGGCGCAGCAGCGCGAGCGCGCGCTCGACGTCGGCCGTGCCGACGGCGGTCGGCGCGGCGACCGTCGGCCGGCGGTCGATCGCCAGCGCGGCCAGCAGCACGGGCGCGAGCAGGGCCGCCGCGACGCCGGCGAGCGCCAGGCGCCGGCGGCTTCGCGGCGGGATTGCCGTCGGGAGGGCGACCATGCCGCAGTCTGCCACCGCCGGGCCATCCGGGGCGCCGCCGGGGGGTCGGCGATAATCGGTGCATCGTTTTCGCCGGAGAACCGCGTGGACCCGAGCCACCCTCGGTGACCGCCCGGCCGCGACAGACCCGCGGCCCGGGCGGCGCCCCCAGCCCCCGCTGCCGCGCCGTGCGCGGCCCGCCGTCGGAGCCTTCGCATGCTCAACGTCTTCACGCTGGCCCAGGGCCGGCTCATCCAGCACGAGATCGCCAGCGCCGACGACCTGACCGCGCTGAAGCCGGTGTGGGTCGACATGGAAGCGCCGACGCCCCAGGAGAAGGGCTGGGTCGGCGCGCGCTTCGGCCTCGCGATCCCGACCGACGCCGTCGACGAGGACCTCGAGGAATCGGCGCGCTTCTACGAGGAGGACAACGGCGAGCTGCACATCCGCAGCGACTTCCTGATCGACGGCGACGACGGTCCCGACGGCCAGCCGTCGCGCAGCGTGCGCGTGGCCTTCATCCTGCGCGACAACGTGCTGTTCTCGATCCACGCCGAGGACCTGCCGGTGTTCCGCCTGCTGCGGCTGCGCGCGCGCCGCATCCCGGCGCTGATCGAGGACGCGAAGGACGTGCTGCTCAAGCTCTTCGACGCCGATGCCGAGTACTGCGCCGATGCGCTCGAGGGCATCTACGACAACCTCGAGCGCGTGAGCCAGCGCGTGCTGAAGGACGAGGTGAACGACGCGGTCGCCGGCGAGGCGCTGGCCGCCATCGCGCGCGAGGAGGACCTCAACGGCCGCATCCGCCGCAACATGATGGACACGCGGCGCGCGCTCAGCTTCATGATGCGCAGCCGGCTGCTCGGCTCCGAGCAGTTCGAGGAGGCGCGGCAGATCCTGCGCGACATCGATTCGCTGGACAGCCACACCGCGTTCCTGTTCGACAAGATCAACTTCCTGATGGACGCGACGGTCGGCTTCGTCAACATCAACCAGAACAAGATCATCAAGATCTTCTCGGTGGCGTCGGTGGCGCTGCTGCCGCCGACGCTGATCGCCAGCATCTACGGCATGAACTTCGAGCACATGCCCGAGCTGAAGTGGACCTACGGCTACTACTTCTCGATCGCGCTGATGGTCGCCTCGGTGACTGCGCCGTTCCTGTTCTTCCGCCGCAAGGGGTGGCTGCGCTGAGCCAGCGCCGAGCGCGCCCCTGCGGGCCCGCGAGTGGCTGGCGAAGGGCGAGCCCGCAACGCGCGCCCATCGTGTAGTCTCCGCGCTGCTGCCCCGTCCCGGTCCGATGCCGCTGCCTTCGTCGCTCGCTTTCCACCTGCTGGCGGTCGCCGCGCTTGCCGCGGCGGCCGGTGCGGCGCAGGCGCAGTTCGCGGTCCTGCCCGCGCCGGTGCCGACGACGCCGCGCCCGTCCGATGCCGAGATCGAGAAGGAGTACCGCATCGACGGCGCGCGTCACCTGTACGCGACGTATCCGTCGCGCATCTTCAAGGGCATCCTGCCGCCTCTGCTCTATTCGGTGATGGTCGTCGAGACCGAGATCGACGCCGAGGGCCAGGTCAAGGCGGTGCACGTCGTGCGCAAGCCGGCGGCACCCGAGGTCCAGCCGTGGGTCATCGCGATGATCCAGCGCGCTGCACCGTTCCCCGCGCCGGTGAAGCAGCCGGGGGGCACGGTGCGCTACCTGGACATCTGGCTCGTCCACCGGTCGGGCCAGTTCCAGATCGACACGCTGACCGAGGGCCAGCGTTAGGCGTGCGGCGTCAGCTGCCGGCGCGGCGCTTGAGCCAGCGCATCAGGCTGCCGACCACCGGCAGCTTCTCGTAGAGCTCCTCGGCCACGTCCCAGTAGTCGCGATGCACCGCGATGCGGCCGTCGGCGGCCAGAACCAGGTGGGAGGCTCCGCGCACGCGCTGTTCGCGGCGGTCGTAGCGCCGCATGCGGAACAGGAAGTCCCAGGTCAGGAAGCACTGGTCGCCCTGCACGACGGCGTCGTGGATCACGAAGCGCGGGCCGTCGAGCGTCGCGAACATGTGGTCGAAGATGCGCTCGATCGCGGGCACGCCGCGCACCTCGTTGAACGGGTCCTTGAAGCGCGCGTCGGGCGTGTAGATCTCGCCCAGGCGCGCCACGTCGGCAGCGGCCAGGGCCTCGAAGCGCTCGACGATGCGCTGCACGCGCGCGTCGGTGGTCTTCGTCACAACCCGGTCGAGCGGCGCACCGCCGCGAAGTACAGGCCATCGCTGAGGTAGCTCATGGCCGCGCTCCCAGCCCCGCACGATTTCCGCCGCAGCGCGGTCCGTGCTGATCAGCGCCGGCATCGTGAACTCGTTCTGCGCCGTCAGCGGCGTCTCGACGAAGCCCGGATTGATCACCGAGACGCCGACGCCCAGCGGCTGCAGGTCGAGGTACAGAGTCTCGGCGAGGTTGATCAGCGCCGCCTTCGTCGGCCCGTAGGCCAAAGATTTCGGCAACCCGCGGTAGCCGGCCACGCTGGAGACCAGGCTCAGGTGCGCTGGCTCGCCGCGCTTGGCTTGCACGATCAGCTGCGGCAACACGGCGTCGAGCAGGTGCAGCGCGCCGACATAGTTGACCTGCTGGTGACGCAGAGCGTCGTCGAGGTCGAAGTCGGTGGCGCGCATCGCGCGGTAGTGGCCAGCGCAGTAGCAGGCCAAGCCGATGCGGCCGTGGCGCGCGACCAGCTGCGCGGCGGCTCCGCGCATCGCCTCCCGGTCCGTCGCGTCGAGCGCGATCGCCTCGCTGCCCGGGTGGCGCTTGACGAACTCGTCGAGGATCTGGGCGTTGCGCGCCGAGGCGACCACCGTCGCGCCCGCCGCGTGCAGGCGCTCGGCGGTCGCGCGGCCGATGCCGGTCGAGGCGCCGACCATCCAGACGACGCGCCCCTTCCAGTCGCGGATCGGGGGATTGAGCGGCATGTGGGCTACTTCTTGTAGAAGGCGAGCGTGACCTCGCCGAGGCGGATGCCGAACTTGCTCATCACCGCCTTGTTGAGCATCACGCGCTCGTCCATCAGGTACATCCAGTCGTCGAACTGCACCTCGTAGACCTTGCCGTCGACCGGCAGTCGCAGCGTGTAGGCCCAGTTGAGCGCGTTGCCGGAGGCGATGCCGGTGGCCTCGCCGACCACGTCGTCGGCGCGACCGACGTAACGGCCGCCGCCGAGGTCGGTGAGGCGCCAGACGCGGCGCTCGGTCTTGCCGTCGCTGTAGGTGAAGCGCTCGTCGAGCACGCCCTCGTTGCCGGTCCAGGTGCCGGTCATCTCAACGACGAAGCGTCGCGCGACCTTGCCGGAGCGGTCGGTGAAGATGCCATGCGCGACCAGCGGGCCGTTGAAGTAGGTCTTCAGGTCGAGCACCGGCTTCTCGGCGGCGTAGTCGGCCGGGGTCGGGCCGGCGCAGCCGGCAGCGAGCACGGCGGCGGTC
>JALORQ010000122.1 GCA_025458805.1 Rubrivivax sp. | reverse complement strand
GAGGCGCGCACCGACAACCCGGTCGGCCTGGCCCGCGAAGACTTCCTCGTCAAGCCGGTGCGCGTGCGCGAGCTGCAGGACTGGCTCGGCCGTCGTCTCGGGCTGCGCTGGGTCGAGGCGGCGGCACCGCCCTCCGCGCCGGCCGGTGGCGGCGATGAGCCGCTCCGCCTGCCCGCCGCCGAGCCGCTGCGCGCGCTGCGCGACGCGATCAGCCTGGGCCACGTACGGGGCATCACGCGCCGGCTCGACGCCATCGAGCGCGACGACCCCGGCTGCGCCGTCTTCGTCGCGCGGCTGCGCGAGCTGGCGGCGCAGTTCCGCTTCGACGCGATGCACCGCATCATCGACGACCTCGATCTCCCGTCTGCCGGCCATGACGAACGACGCGCAGCCTGATCCCCTCGCTCCGCACGAGCCGGCGCTGGCCGCGGCGGCCGACATCGTGCTCGTCGTCGACGACGTGCCCGACAACCTGGCGCTGCTCGTCGACGCCCTCGAGGAGGCCGGCTACACCGTGCTCGTCGCCACGTCGGGCGATGCGGCGCTCGCGCTGCTGGCGCGCACCGGGGTCGACCTCGTGCTGCTCGACGCGGTGATGCCGGGGCTCGACGGCTTCGAGACCGCGCGCCGCATCCGCGCCGACCCGACCCACGGCGGCGTGCCCATCGTCTTCATGACCGGTCTCACCGAGAGCGAGCACGTCGTCGCCGCCTTCGCCGCCGGCGGCACCGACTACGTGACCAAGCCGATCCGGCCGCGCGAGGTGCTGGCGCGCATCGGCGCGCACCTGCACACCGCGCGCGCGCAGCGGCAGGCCCGACATGCGCTCGACGCCTTCGGACATGCCACCCTGGTGGTGCGCGAGCGCGACGGCCGGCGGCTTTGGCAGACCGGGCTCGCGCGGCGCATGCTGGCCGAGCACTTCGGCGGCGAGGAGCAGTCGACGCCGCCGGAGGTCATCGCGTGGGTGGCGCGCGAGGCGCTGCGCCGGCGCGCCGGCGCCGAACCGTCGACGCTCACCGTGGCGCGAGGCTCGAGGCGCATCACGTTCGCGCTGCACGCGTTGCCCGAGGACAGCCTCGACGACGGGGGGCAGGGCGAGTGGCTGGTCGTGATGCGCGAGAGCGACGATGCCGCGGTCGTCGAGGCCCTGGCCCTGGCGCTGGACCTCACCGCGCGCGAAGCCGAGGTGCTCTACTGGGTGGCGAAGGGCAAGACCAACCGCGACATCGGCGACATCCTCGGCACCAGTCCGCGCACCGTGACCAAGCACCTCGAGCACGTCTTCGGCAAGCTCGGTGTCGAGACGCGCACCGCGGCCGCCGGGTTGGCGATGGGGCGCGTGAAGGAACTCGCGAGGGCGGGCTGACGACGCCGGCTCGGGCCGCCGGCGCCGCCTCGCGGGCGCCCCGTCGCCCGGCGCACCGGGTTGCCTCGCAACGGCGTGCGCCGGCTGCGGCTACATCCCCCTGAACAGCCCCGCGTAGCTGCGACTCACCTCGAGCCGGGCCGGATGGCCGCGCAGGCTCACGATCTGGCGTCCGCGGTCGTCGCGGGTGACCGACGCGATCGCGTCGACGTTGACGAGCGTGCCGCGATGGATCTGCCAGAAGCGCTTCGGATCGAGCTCGTCGACCAGTTCCTTGATCGGCTTGCGGATCAGCGCCTCCGCGCCCGCGGTCTGGACCCGCGTGTACTTCTCGTCGCTGACGAAGAAAAGCACCTCGTCGACCGGGATCATCTGGATCGTGCTGCCGATGCCGGCCTGGATCCAGCGCAGGTACCCGGGGGCGCGGCCCGGGGCGAGTTGCGCCGCCAGCCGGTGCAGCAGCGGCTGCAGCGAGGCGTGCGCGGCGTCTTCGCCCGCCGCCCCGCCGCGCGCGGCGAGCCGACGCCGCAGCCGCTCGACGGTCAGCGCGAGCCGCGCGGGCTCGGCGGGCTTGAGCACGTAGTCGGCCGCGCCCTGCTCGAAGGCTTCGACCGCATGCTGGTCGTAGGCGGTCACGAAGACGATCTCGGGCGGCAGCACGTCGTCGTCGGCCACGCCTTCGGGCGGTGGCAGCTGCAGGATCTGCCGCGCCGCATCGACGCCCGTCAGCCCCGGCATGCGGATGTCGAGGAATACCACCTCCGGCCGGTGCTCTCGCACCTGCTCGATCGCCTCGGCGCCGTGGCGCGCCTCCGCGACGACGGTGAGGTCGGGCCAGGCCTCGGCGAGCCGTGCGCGCAGCTGCTCGCGCATCAGGCGCTCGTCGTCGGCGATCACGGCGCGCGGCGGGGTCATCGCGGGGCGGGAAGAGGGTGCGGGGGCCCCGATCATGCCGCGGCCGCGGCGCCCTCGACCGACCGGTACGGCACGGTGATCGTCGCGGTGGTGCCGCCCCCGCGCGTCTCGGTGATCGCGAGCGCCGCCTGCCCGCCGTACAGCATGGCCAGACGCTCGCGCACGTTGGCCAGGCCGACGCCGCTTCCGGCCGTCGCGGCGCGGCCGAATCCGACGCCGCTGTCGGCGACCGTCACCGCCAGGCGCCCGTGCACCACCTCGGCCCGCACCTCGAGGCGCCCGCCCTCGGGTTTGGGCTCGAGCCCGTGGCGGATGGCGTTCTCCACCAGCGTCTGCAGCATCAGCGGCGGGAACTCGGCCGACAGCAGCCCGTCCGGCACGGCGATCTCGGTCTGCAGGCGCTCCTCCATGCGCATCTTCAGGATCTCGAGGTAGGGGCGGATGACGGCGATCTCGCGGCCGAGGTCGCGCACGCCGCCCGGGCCTCCGCCCTGGCCGCCCGCCTCGCGCAGCGTCGGCATGCTGGCGCGAAGCAGCGCGATGAGGTTCTTCTGCATGCGGCTGGCGCGCGGAGGGTCGACCTCGATCAGGTGGTCGATCGACGCCAGCGTGTTGAACAGGAAGTGCGGCTCGACCTGCGCCTGCATCGCCGCCATCCGCGCCTCGGCGAGCTGGCGGCGCAGCGCCTCGGCCTCGGCGGTCTCGGTGGCCGCGGCGGCCTTCGCCTCGGCCTGGATGCGGCCCTTGTAGGCCAACTTGAGGATGGCCGAGGCGATGATGAAGACGATCACGAGCTGGCGCACCCCGTCGGCGATGCTGTAGCGCGTGACGCGTTCGCGCATGCGCGAGGCCTCCGAATCGGCCTCGGCCTCGCGTGCGGCCTCGGCGGCGTCGCGGATCGCGGCCTCGATGTCGCGACGCGCCTCGTCGAGCGCTTCTCGGACCGCGCCTTCGCTCACGCCAGGCGGCAGCGTCACCGTGATCGCTGTCGAGGCGGCCGATCCCGCCGCCTCGGGCGCGCTCGCCGCGTCGGGCGTGCCGCGCGGCGGCGCGGCGATGCGCACCCCGTCGTCGCCGATCGTGATCGTGACGCCGCGCTGGGCGGCGCCGGATGCCGGCGGCGGCGGCGCGTCCTGACGAACGCGCGGTGTGGTGGTCTCCTCGACCTGGTGGCGGAACTCCCAGGTGAAGGGCGGCAGCTCGGTCAGGATGCCGATCGCGGCGAAGCCCAGGATCGCGAGCAGCCAGAACCGCCACCAGCTGATCGAGACCAGCCAGGCGGCATAGGCGTGGAAGGCGCGCAAGGAGGCGTCGGCGACAGGCCGAGCGCGCGGCGTCGAGGGCAGGGGCGGGGTGTTCATCGTCGGTCGCGGCGGCGTGGCTGGCAGCCACTGTAGGCGGGGAGGCGCGCGCGGGCAGCCGGGGTGCGATGGAACGGCCGCCCGGGCCGACGGGATGCAGCGTGCGCCGACGGACCGGCGGGCGGGTCAGCCCCCGAACAGCCGCCCGCGCGCGGCGCTCGTGATCGCCGCGACGCAGGGGTGCGTGATGCGGCGCTCGACCGTGATCGCGAAGAACTCCTCGACCAGCTCGTCGCTGCGGCCGATGACCTCGACGAGGAAGTTGGACGTCACCTCGGCCTCGAGCACGGTCGGGGCCATGAACACGCCGCGTCCCTCGCGCCCGAAGGCGCCGGTGAGCGCGCCGTCGTCGAACTCGCCGACGATGCGCGGGTTGAGCGCGAGGCGCGTGATCCAGGCGTCGAACTGCTTGCGCACCGACGACACGGCCCCGGGAATCAGCATCGGCGCGCCGTCCAGGCAGCCGGGAAAAGGCCCGGCCAGCCCTGGGCGCAGGCGCGGCGCGCAGAAGAAGCTGATGCCCGACGAGCCCAGCCGGTGGTTGAACGCCTTCACGCTGACCCCGCTGCCGAGCGGCTCGTCGGCCAGCACCAGGTCGAGCCGGTGCAGCGCGAGCTGGCCCAGCAGGTCGGGAAGCTTCCACTCGTGGCAGGTCACGTGCACCGGCTGCTCGATGTCGAGCGCCGGCTCGAGCAGCCGGTAGGCCATCGTCTTGGGGACGGCGTCGGCGATGCCGACGCGGAACTCGAGCGTCGTGGGGCCGTCGCGCTTCACGCGCATCGCGCGCTCGAGCTCGTTGCCGAGCGTGAAGATCTCGTCCGCGTAGCCGAGCGCGACGCGTCCGTCGTCGGTCAGCTCGAGCTTGCGGCCGCTCTTGCGAAACAGCCGGCGGCCCAGCCGCTCCTCGAGCAGCTTGATCTGGCCCGACAGCGTCTGCGGCGTCGTGTGCAGCTGCTCGCCGGCGCGCACGATCCCGCCGGCGCGTGCGGTGACCCAGAAGTAGTGCAGGTGCTTGAAGTTCATCGGTCGCCCTCGCGGCCCCGCGAATCCGGGGCTGTCATTTCGATTTGCTCGAAGTGATTTTTTCAGAAGTTCGCATTTACGCGAAGCGACGATGACCCTAGATTCCGTGTCGTCATCACAACCACTCTCCGGAAGGAGTCCACGATGCGCATGAGCACCAAGGGCCGCTTCGCGGTCAACTCGATGATCGACCTCGCGCTGCGCGAGCGTGCCGGCCCGGTGGCGCTGGCGACGATCGGTGCGCGCCAGCAGATCTCGCTTTCGTACCTCGAGCAGCTCTTCGCCCGCCTTCGGCAGGCCGGCCTGGTCGAGAGCACGCGCGGCCCCGGCGGCGGCTACACGCTGGGCCGTCGCGCCGAGGACATCACGCTGGCGGACATCGTGGGCGCGGTCGACGACCCAGCCGCTGCCGCGCCTGGCGACGAGCGCCCGGCGGCGCCCGGAACGGCGATGACCGACCACCTCTGGGCCGAGCTCAACGACGTCATGATGCGTCACATGGGCACCATCACGCTGAAGTCGATGGTCGACGACCAGCTGGCGCGTGGTGTCGCGGTCGACACGCGCCCGGCGCGCCGCGCGATCTCGGCGCAGCCGGTGGTCAAGCCGGTGCGCACCAGCGCACCGAATTCGGTTTTCGCCTTCGGGCGCTCGTTCCAGGGCTGAGCGCGGCGGCGCGGCTCCTCGGGGCCGCGCCGCCAGGCTGCTGTGGCAGAGTGGAGGCCGTCCCGGCGACGGAGCCCGCGATGCCTGCCACCCACCTGCTCGCCCTCGACCAGGGCACCTCGAGTTCGCGTGCCATCGTCTTCGGGCTCGACGGTGGCATCGTCGCGATGGCGCAGCGCGAACTGGCGCAGCACTATCCGCAGCCGGGCTGGGTCGAGCACGACGCCGACGAGATCTGGGAGTCGCAGCTCGCGACGGCACGCGAGGCGCTGGCGGCCGCCGGGCTCGGCGCCCGCGACATCGCGGCGATCGGCATCGCCAACCAGCGCGAGACCACGGTGCTCTGGCACCGGGGCAGCGGACGTCCCGTGCACCGGGCCATCGTCTGGCAGGACCGGCGCACCGAGCCCCTGTGCGCGCAGCTGCGGTCGCACGGGCTCGAAGCCCACGTGCGCGCCTCGACCGGGCTCGTGATCGACCCCTATTTCAGCGGCACCAAGCTGCGCTGGCTGCTCGACCACGTAAGCGGTGCCCACGTCGCCGCTGCCCAGGGCGAACTGGCCTTCGGCACGGTCGACAGCTGGCTGCTCTGGAAGCTCACCGGCGGCCGCGTGCACGCCACCGACGCGAGCAACGCGTCGCGCACGATGCTCTACGACATCCGTCACGGATGCTGGGACCACGAGCTGCTGGCCGCGCTGCACGTCCCCGACAGCGTGCTGCCGCGAGTCTTTCCCTCGGCCCATCGCTACGGCGAGACCGACCCATCGTGGTTCGACGGCCCGATCCCGATCGCCGGCATTGCCGGTGACCAGCAGGCCGCGCTGTGCGGTCAGGCGGGGTTCGGCCCCGGAATCGTCAAGAACACCTACGGCACCGGGTGCTTCATGCTGATGCACACCGGCGCGCGCTTCGAGCGTTCGACGCACGGCCTGCTGACCACGGCGGCGGTCCAGCTCGGCGCTGCGCCCCAGTACGCGCTCGAGGGCAGCGTCTTCGTCGGCGGGGCCGTCGTGCAGTGGCTGCGCGACGGCCTGCACGCGATCCGCGCCAGCGACGAGGTCGAGACGCTCGCCGCGAGCGTGCCCGACGCCGGCGGTGTGGTCTTCGTGCCGGCCTTCACCGGGCTCGGCGCACCCTACTGGCGTGCGGACGCGCGCGGTGCGATCGTCGGGCTGAGCCGCGGCAGCACGGTGGCGCATGTGGCGCGCGCCGCGCTCGAGAGCATCGCGTTCCAGAGCGCCGCCCTGCTGCAGGCGATGGCCTCCGACGCGCAGGCGGCCGGTGGCGCCGCGCCGCGCGAGCTGCGCGTCGACGGCGGGGCCTGCGTCAACGACCTGCTGATGCAGTTCCAGGCCGACCTGGTCGGCATCCCCGTGGTGCGCCCGCGCGTCACCGAGACGACGGCCCTCGGGGCGGCCTACCTCGCCGGGCTGGCCACGGGCCTCTGGAGCGGGCTCGACGAGCTGGCGGCGCAATGGCAGCCTGAGCATGCCTTCGCGCCGCTGATCTCGCGCGACGAGGCGGCCGCGCGCATGGCGGCCTGGGAGCATGCGGTGCGGCAGACGGTGGCCGCCTGAGCGTTCGTGCGCCGGCGGACCGCCTGGCGCGCGCTGCGGGCGCGGCGAGGTCCGGGTGCTGCCCGGCCGGGCCGGTTCAGAAACTGACCGCCAGCCCGACCGACCAGCCGTCGATGTCGGGGCCGAACTTGTAGCGCACGACCGCGCGCCAGCGCGTCACCAGGATGTCCCGGGCGCTGGAGTCGAACTCGATGCCCAGGCCCAGCGAGGCCATGCGGTCGACGCCGACCTCGACCTGGCTGCCCAGGAAGCGCGTGTAGGCGCCCTCGTAGACCCAGCGCACCGGCCGATCCCACACCACCCAGCCGGTCGGCACGCGGCGCCTGGCCCACAGGCTCGCGCTCTCGGCCGAGGCCTGGCCCTCGACGGCGCGGTCCGAGTCGCGGTGGCTGCGCAGCGCGACGTTCGTGTAGCGCAGTTCGAGGTCGGTGTCCGCGTCGGGCGTGAATCTCTCGTAGTCGATCATCAGCGAGCCGCCCAGGCCGTAGGCGTTGAGCGTGCCGTCCTCGAGGAAGTCCAGATCGACGTTACGGTTCTGCTCGAGCCACCAGCGCGCGAGCGCGAGGTCGCTCGTCACGTAGCCGAGCGTGAAGTTGAAGATCGGACGGAAGACCCAGTGCTCGGCGATCGGGAAGTCCCAGCCCACGCCGCCGGTCGCCGACACCGCGTTCCACTTCACCGGCACGGTGCGCTGCTCGACGCCGTCGCTCGCGATGAACACCGGGTCGTAGCGCGAATAGGCGGCATTGCCCTCGAGATAGAGCGGCGTGTCCTTGCTCCAGGTGAAGCCTCCGCCGAGCTGCGTCATCGCCAGCCCGGGGTTGCTGGTCGCGGCGCTGTCGACCGACAGCGAGCTCGTCGTGACGTCCGGCGCCACCGTGTAGCTCATGATGCCGAGCACACCGTTGGCCAGGCGTTGCAGGTCGACGCCTTCGACACCGCGCCCGGCCCGCTGCGCCTGGGCCGGCAGGGCGGGCGCGTAAAGCAGCAGTGGCAGCAGGCAGGGCCGCGCGCGCCATCGGGCCGGAGGGTGGATCGCCATGGCGGGCGGATTCTAGGTAGCGGGGGTGTCACCGGCCGGACCTCGGCGATCGCCCGGCCCACATGGGGACGGGCGATCGTGCCGCCGCCATCGGACCGACCCGACGGCGACCGGGGGCGCGCGCCGGCCCGATGCGCGGCCGGCCGGGCCGACGGTCCCGCAGGCGTGCGGCGCGCGCCTCGTCGCCCGGCGGACGATCAGAACGTGCGCGCCAGCCCGAGTTCGACGCGGTCGTCGTAGGTGCCGCCGACACCTCGCGGTCCCCAGAGCCGGCGGCCGACCATCAGCCACAGGCGCCATCCCGGGTCGAGCAGCCGCCCGACCTCGACCTCGCCGACGGCGCCGCTCGCGGCATCGCGCTGCCAGTCGATCGAAGGCTTGAGCTTGAGCTTGAGCTGCCAGCGTCGCTGCCAGGTGTCGTTGAGGTTGAGCTCGAGCTTGCTGTAGCGGATGTCGCTGCGGTCGGCATCGCCGGCCACCGACTGCACATGCTCGATCTCGGCCTCGAACCGCATGTCGTGGGCGCTGTGCCGATCGAACGGCCAGCCGATCGCCGTCACGGCGCGCAGGCCCGCCGAGAGCTGCACCTTGCCGCTGCCCAGCGTCTGCGGGTCGGCGGTCGGCAGCGCGATCTCGACGAAGCTCGGCAGGCTCCAGGCACCGACCTGAGGCGCGCGAAATCCCAGGCGCAGCTTGACGTCGCCCAGCCGCGGCTCGAACGGGTCGCCCGCGAAGTCGGTCTTCTCGTCGGGAAACGGCAGGTCCAGGCGCAGCAGGCGCAGCGGACCGCCGAGAAGACGCTCGAAGCGCAACGTCGTCCGCGTCGATTCGTCGGGCGTGCCGCGCGACGTGTTCTGGCGCTTCAGCTCGACGCGCCCGAACGGGGCCGCCGCGGGCTCGTCGGCGCCGGCCGCCGCTTCCAGCGCCGCGAACGGACCGAGCGCGGCGAACCAGGCGCTCGCGCAGCCCGTCAGGCACCGCCCGCGGCGGCGGCCGCGCGGCGCCGACCGGCGCGTCACCGGCGCCGCCGGTTCACTCGGGCAGGCGCCCCAGCGCGTACATGATCTCGAGCGCCGCCGTCGGCCGGCCCAGCGGGGCGAACCAGCGCGCGAACATCTCGGGCCGC
>JALORQ010000121.1 GCA_025458805.1 Rubrivivax sp. | reverse complement strand
ATCGTGATGTGCGTGGTGACCAGCGTGAAGAGCAGGATCTGCCACCACGACGCGTCGAGCCACCCGTTGGAAAGCCACTCCACGAGCGCGTCGTGGACCGCCAGCAACTCGGTCATCGGTCAGCCTTGCCTCTTCTTTCGCATGTCGGATTGTAGAGGCCCGCCTGACGCCAAAGTTGCACCGATCGCGTAGGGGGACGGCCCCAGACGTAGCGACCCTCGGCGCGACGAGGACGGCGGCCCGGCGGCTGCGCGGCCGGCTCAGACCCGCCGCCAGACCGCCGCGAAGAAGCCGTCGGTTCCGTGGCGGTGCGGCCAGAGGCGCAGGAAGTCGCCCTCGGCCAGCGAGACCGCGTCCTGGACCCCGAGCGACTCGAGCAGCGGCGCCACCGGCGAACGCTCGAACGCGCCGCCCGCTACGGTCTCGAACGGCTGCACCACCTCCTCGTTCTCGGCGGCGAGCAGGCTGCACGTCGCGTAGACGAGCCGCCCGCCCGGCCGCAGCAAGCGCGCCGCCGCAGCCAGGATCGCGCCCTGCCGGGCCTGCATCTCCGCCACCGATGCGGGGGACTGGCGCCACTTCAAGTCGGGATTGCGTCGCAGCGTGCCCAGCCCCGAGCAGGGCGCGTCGACGAGCACGCGGTCGATCTTGCCGGCCAGACGCTTGACGCGCTCGTCGCGCTCGTGCGCGATCTGCACCGGATGCACGTTCGACAGCCCGCTGCGCGCCAGCCGCGGCTTGAGCGCCGCGAGCCGGTGGCCGGAGACGTCGAAGGCGTAGAGCCGGCCGGTGCTGCGCATCGCGGCGCCGAGCGCCAGCGTCTTGCCGCCGGCCCCGGCGCAGAAGTCGACCACCATCTCCCCGCGATGCGGGTCGAGCAGCAGCGCCAGCAGCTGGCTGCCCTCGTCCTGCACCTCGATGGCGCCGCTCGTGAACAGTTCGAGCCGGTTCAGCGCCGGCTTGCCCTCGATGCGCAGCCCCCACGGCGAATACGGCGTCGGCACCGCCTCGATGCCGGCGGCCGCGAGCGCATCCCGGGCCTGTTCGCGCTTCATACGCAGCACGTTGACGCGCAGATCCAGCGGTGCCGGCCGGTCCAGCGCGTTCACCAGCGGCCAGAACCCATCGCCGAGCTGCGTGCGCAGCGCACCGGCCAGCCAGTCGGGCAGGTTGTGCCGCAGCTTCTCGGGCAGCGCCTCGCGGTCGGTCGCGTCGACTTGGGCCAGCCAGGCGGCCTCCTGCGGACCGAGGGCCGAGCGCAGAATCGCGGGCGGGCCCTGCCACGCCAGGATCGCGAGCCGCCGCTCGAGCGCGCCACCGCCGCCCTGCGCCAGGTGCGCATACAGCAGCCGCCGACGCAGCAGGGCGTAAACCGTCTCGGCCAGCGCGTGACGCTCGCGCTGCCCGAGGGCGCGGTGGCGGCGGAAGAACTCGGACACCACCGCGTCGGCCGGATGCTCGAGCCGCAGGACGGCGCGCATCAGCTCGGTCGCGAGGTCCAGCAGGGCGTTCGGATGCACCGGCGGATTATCCCGGCGGGCACGCCGGGCAACGCAGGATGCGGACGCAGCCCGCCCCGACCGGGATCAGGTCAGCCACTGCGGCAGGCCGTCGAGCTGGCGCACCCGGCCGCCTTCCAGCCGCAGCCGCCCCTCGACGAACCAGCGCACGCTGCGCGGGTAGATCACGTGCTCGACGGCGAGCACGCGCGCGGCGAGCGTCGCCTCGTCGTCGTCGGCGTGCACCGGCACCGCCCCCTGCATCACGATCGGCCCGTGGTCGAGCTCGGCGGTGACGAAGTGCACCGTGGCCCCGGTCAGCTTGCAGCCCGCCTGGAGCGCACGCCGGTGCGTGTGCAGCCCCGGGAAGGCCGGCAACAGCGACGGGTGGACGTTGAGCAAGCGGCCCTCGTGGCGACGCACGAAGTCCGGCCCGAGGATGCGCATGAAGCCGGCCAGCGCGACGACGTCGGGCGCGAAGCCGTCGACGACCCGCGCCAGCTCGTCGTCGAACGCCTCACGGGCCGCGAAGGCGCGCTGGTCGACGACCGAGGTACCGACACCGAGCGCGCGCGCCAGCGCGAGCCCGGGCGCGTCGGCACGGCTCGCGACGACGCCGGCGACGCGGGCCGGCCAGCGCTCTTCGGCGCAACGCCGGACCATCGCCTCCATGTTCGAGCCGCGGCCCGAGATCAGGATCACGATCGACTTCACCGCGGTCAGTGTATCGGCCACCCCCGGCCGGACGCTGACGGCCCTTGCGCCCTCCCCTCCTATGCCCTCCTAGAATGCCGCCGCATGAAGACCCGCGTTCTCTCCGGCATGCGACCGACCGGCAGCATGCACCTCGGCCACTACCACGGTGCGCTCAAGAACTGGGTGCGGCTGCAGGACGAGCACGACTGCTTCTACTTCGTCGCCGACTGGCACGCGCTGACCACGCACTACGAGGAGCGCGAGGTCATCGAGCAGTCGGTCTACGAGATGGTCATCGACTGGCTCGCGGCCGGGCTCGACCCCGACAAGTCGACGATCTTCATCCAAAGCCGCCTCCCCGAGCACGCCGAGCTCTTCACGCTGCTGGCGATGGGCACGCCGCTGGGCTGGCTCGAGCGCGTGCCGACCTACAAGGACCAGCAGGACAAGCTCAGGGACCGCGACCTGACGACCTACGGCTTCCTGGGCTACCCGCTGCTGCAGGCGGCGGACATCCTGATCTACAAGGCCACCTACGTGCCGGTCGGCGAGGACCAGAGCAGCCACGTCGAGCTGACGCGCGAGGTCGCGCGGCGCTTCAACCACCTCTACGGACGCGGCGGCGGGTTCGAGCAGCGCGTGGCGGCCGCGCTGGCGCGCCTTTCGAAGGACGACCAGCGCTACTACGAGCGCCAGCGCAAGGCCTTCGGCGAGACCGGCGCGCACGAGGCCTGGGCGAAGGGCGAGGCGCTGGTGCGGCGCAACGCGGCCGCGCTCGAGGGCTGGACCGACCCCGACACCGAGCTGCTGCTCGGGCACCTCAAGGGCAGCGGACGCAGCGTGCTCGTCGAGCCGCAGGCGCTGCACACCGAGGTGCCGAAGCTGCCCGGCCTCGACGGCGCGAAGATGAGCAAGAGCTACGGCAACGCCGTGCTGATGCGCGACGACCCGGAGACGGTCGCGCGCAAGATCCGCGGCATGGCCACCGACCCGGCGCGCGTGCGCCGAAGCGACCCGGGCGACCCCGACAAGTGCCCGGTGTGGAGCTTCCACCAGGTCTACGGCAACGACGCGTCGCGGCAGTGGGTGCGGCAAGGCTGCACGACCGCGGGCATCGGCTGCCTGGAGTGCAAGCAGCCGGTGATCGACGCCATCGTCGCCGAGCAGCAGCCCTGGCGCGAGCGCGCCGCGGCGCTGACCGCCGAGCCGAAGAAGGTGCACTGGATCGTCGAGAACGGCACCGAGCGCGCCCGCACGGTCGCCCGGCAGACGATGAAGGACGTGCGCGAGGCGATGGGGCTCGGCTACTGAGCGTCGGCGGGCGCACCGTCGCGGGCATCATCGCGGGGTGGGGCTCGCGACCGACACCCTCGAAGGCCACCGGCAGCTCGTGCAGGCGCTGCTGTCCGGTGGCGCGCTGCACGCGCCGCCGGGCGAGCGGCGGCTGGTGCAGACGCACATCTCGAGCCTGATCCTCGACGGCGACCGCGTCGTCAAGCTGCGCAAGCCGCTCGCCCTGCCGTTCCTGGACTTCTCTTCGCTCGAGAAGCGGCATACCGACGCCCTCGACGAACTGCGGCTCAATCGGCGCACCGCGCCCGCGCTCTACCTCGGTGTCGTGCCGGTCACCGGGACGGTGGGCGCGCCACGGCTCGGCGGCGACGACGCGTCGGCGATCGACTGGGCGCTCGTCATGCGCCGCTTCGACGAGGACGACCTGCTCGACCGCCGCGCACGCGACGGTCGGCTCGACGCCGCCACGGTGGACCGGCTCGCCACGGCCATCGCCGCCTTCCACGCCGCACTGCCGCCTTCAGCGCCCGGCTTCGGCGAGCCGCGGGACGTGCGGCAGTGGGCTGTCGACAACCTAGACGCGCTGGACGGCGCTGCCGCGCTGCCGGCGGACGGGGCGCGGCGTCTCGCCGCACTGCGCGCGTGGACCGAGTCGTCCTTCGCTCGACTGGCGTCCCGGCTGGCCGAGCGGCGCGCGGCGGGCTTCGTCCGCGAGGGCCACGGCGACCTGCACCTGGGCAACATCGTCGTCATCGACGGCGTACCGACCCTCTTCGATGCGCTCGAGTTCAACGCCGCGCTGCGCCACGGCGACCTGGTCGCCGACATCGGCTTCACCTTCATGGACCTGTGGCGCCACGGGCTGCCGGCGCTGGCCTGGCGATTCGCAAGCCGCTGGGCCGAGGGGATCGGCGACCACGCCGGGCTGGCGCTGCTGCGCTTCTTCGCGGTCTACCGCGCGCTGGTGCGGGCCAAGGTCGCCGTGCTGCGCGCCGCGCAGGGCGATGCCGACGCGCCGGGCGCGGCACGTCGCGCCGGCGACGGCGCCCACGCTGGTGCTGATGCACGGCCTGTCGGGCAGCGGCAAGAGCGAGGTCGCGCTCGACCTCGTCGGCGCGCTCGGCGCGATCCGCATACGCTCGGACGTCGAACGCAAGCGGCTGCACGGGCTGACGCCACGCGAGCGCGTGCCCGACGCGGCGCGCGGCGCACTGTACGGCCCCGAGGCGACACGGCGCACCTTCGACCACCTGGCGCGGACGGCGCGCACGCTGCTCGACGCCGGGCTGCACGTGGTGGTCGACGCGGCCTTCCTGCGCCGCAGCGAGCGCGACCGCTTCCGCGCGCTGGCCGCCGACGCCGGTGCGCAGGCACGGCTGGTCGAGTGCGTCGCGCCGGAGGCCGTGCTGCGCGCCCGGCTCGCCGCGCGCGCCGACGCCGGCGACGACGCCTCCGATGCCGACGGCCAGGTGCTCGACCTGCAGCTGCGCATCGGCGAGCCGCCGGCCGCCGACGAGGCGGCGTGGCGCCTCGACACCGACGCCCCGCGGGACGTGGTGGCGGCGCGGGCCGCCGCGCTCGCCGACGCGTGGCGGCGCGGCGCGTAGCATCGGCACGATGAGCCTGCAGACCATCGAACTCCATCCCGCCGGCGAGGCCGCCGCCACCGTCATCGTGCTGCACGGACTGGGCGCCGACGGCACCGACTTCCTGCCGCTGGCCGACGAGATCGACCTCGCGGCGGTCGGGCCGGTGCGCTGGGTGCTGCCGCGCGCGCCGGTGCGGCCGGTGACGATCAACGGCGGCTACCGGATGCGCGCCTGGTACGACATCCTCGGCACCGACCTGCAGCGCCGCGAGGACGAGGCCGGGCTGCGCGAATCGGCGCTGGGCGTGCATGCGCTGATCGACCGCGAGGTGGCACGCGGCGTCCCCTCGCACCGCATCGTGCTCGCCGGCTTCTCGCAAGGCTGCGCGATGACGCTGCTGGTCGGGCTGCGCCACCCGTCGCGGTTGGCCGGGCTGGCGGGACTGTCGGGTTACCTGCCGCTGGCCGCCGCAACCGCGGCCGAGCGGCACGGCGCCAACGCCGACGTGCCGGTCTTCATCGGGCACGGCCGAAGCGACGGCATCGTGCCGCTCGCGCGCGGCGCGGCGGCGCGCGACCAGCTCGTCGCGCTCGGCCACCCGGTGGAGTGGCACGACTACCCGATGGAGCACTCCGTGTGCATCGAGGAGATCCAGGCGCTCGGCGCCTGGCTGCGCCGGGTGCTGGCACCCTGACGGCGGAGCGCGGCCGGCTTCAGCGCGCGGGCGCGGCCTGCACCGCGGGCGCCACCATCGGCCAGCCGCGCGCGGCCCAGCCCGACATGCCGCCGTGCACGTAGCGCACGTTGCTGTGGCCGCGCGCCTGCAGCGCCTCGAGCGTGGCCCGCGACCGGTTCTGCGTCGCGCAGATCAGCAGCACCGGCCGCGAAGGATCGCGCGGGATCTCGTCGAGCCGGGAAGCGAGCTGCCGCATCGGCAGCAGCAGGGCGCCTGCCGCGACGCCGGTCGCGTGCTCGTCGGGCTCGCGCAGATCGACGAGCAGCGCGCGGCCGGTCTCGAACTCGGCGCGCGCCTGTTCCAGCGTCACGCCATGCTCGCCGGGGATGGTGCGCCACCAGCCCAGCGCCAGCGCGAGCGCGGCGACGGCGAGCAACGGCCAGACGACCCGGCGCCACGGCCGGCGGGAGGAGGCGGCGCTCGGCGGGACCGCGCGGGTGGGGGCGTCGGGGCCCGTCGAGGGGCCGGCGGTGTCGTGGCGCATGGGCGGATCGGGTTCGTCCGGCCGGCATCATCGCCGATGGCGGGTGGCCCCGGCGGCATCGGTGCCGGGCCGTGTGCGGCAGGACCATGCGCGGCGTGCCATCATGTGCCGATGCTCAAGACGCTGAAGGACCTGCTGGCCGGTCTCGCCCCGCCCCCTGCAGGCGCGCCGCCCGCCGACGCCGAGCACGCCCTGCAGCTGGCCACCGCGGTGATGCTGGTCGAGGTGATGCGGGCCGATGCCGGCTACACCGCCGGCGAGCGCGCCGCGGTGCACGCCGCGCTGCGCGAGAAGTTCTCGCTGGCCGCCGACGAGGCGGCCCGGCTGGCCGAGCTGGCGGAGACGACGGCGCGCGACGCCACCGACCTGTTCGCCTTCACCTCGCGCATCAACGAGCGCTTCGAGATGCCGCAGAAGCTGCGCATGCTCGAGCTGATGTGGGGCGTCGCCTATGCCGACGGCCGGGTGGGCGACCACGAGCGGCACCTGATGTGGCGCATCGCCGACCTGCTGCACGTGCCGCAGGGGGCCGCCGTTCATGCACGGCTGCGGGCGCAGCAGGCGGCGGGCGCCGACGCGCCGGGCCGCCCCGCGGGCTGACGCTGCCGTCGATCGCGTAAGCTCTCCGGAAGCACCACGGGGAGAGCCCATGCCCAGTCGCAAGGAGACGATCAAGCGCATCGAACACGCCATCCGGCAGCACCGTGTCGATCACGGCAAGGGCTTCCGCCTCGGCGACCACGACCCGGCCAGTACCGGCCGCATGGGCAACGAACACAAGCCGGAAGCCGTGCAGATGCTGGCCGGCGGGGTCGAGTGGCTGGCGCGCGAGCAGGACAAGCTCTATGCGCAGGACCGACGTTCGCTGCTGCTCGTCTTCCAGGCCATGGACGCGGCGGGCAAGGACGGCACGATCAAGCACGTGATGAGCGGCGTCAATCCGCAGGGCGTGCAGGTCGTGTCGTTCAAGCAGCCGTCGGCGCTCGACCTCGACCACGACTTCATGTGGCGCTACTGGCGAGAGCTGCCTGAGCGCGGGCGCATCGGCATCTTCAACCGCTCGTACTACGAGGAGGTGCTGGTGGTCCGCGTCCATCGCGCGATCCTGGAAGCGCAGAAGCTGCCTCCGGAGTGCATGCGCCAGAAGATCTTCGAGGAACGGCTGGCCGACATCGCGCACTTCGAGGACTACCTGACGCGACAGGGCACCAAGGTTCTGAAGTTCTTCCTCAACGTCTCGCGCGAGGAGCAGAAGCGCCGCTTCATGGAGCGCCTGGACGAGCCCGGCAAGAACTGGAAGTTCTCGTCGTCCGACGTGCGCGAGCGCGGCTACTGGAAGGACTACCAGGCCGCCTACGAGGACGCGATCCGCGCGACCGCGACCCCGCACGCGCCGTGGTACGTGGTGCCGGCCGACAACAAGTGGTACCTGAGGCTGGTGGTGGTGGCCGCCATCGTGCAGGCGCTGGAGGAGATGGACCTCACCTACCCCCGGGTCGGCAAGGTCCAGAAGCAGGAGCTCGCGAAGGCCCGCGCCCTGCTCGAGAAGGAGATCTGACGCAGGCCCGATCTGCCCGGGGCAGGCCAGGCGCCGGCGGCTCGCCGCGACTGCGCCGGGACTGGCGGGGCAGGAGGCATGCCCAGCAGCCACGCCGGTCGACCGCACCCGAGAAGCACGACGGGCCAGCCCCTGTCAGGAACTGGCCCGCTCGACTGACTGGCGCGGCTGGCAGGATTCGAACCCACGACCCCTTGGTTCGTAGCGCATTAGGACGAGACTTCCCGGGATCTCCTGGGACGGCGAATTCCTTTGTAGATCAATAGCTTAGTCTCTACACTTCATCTCAGACCATCCCGGATCTGCCCGCAGAATCCCGTTTCCGGTGGACCCCTGGGTGGACCCCTGGAGAAGTGCGAGATGACCCGCTACCCGAAGTCGGGCCGCGGCCGGAAGTGGACCGTGGCGGAGCTGAAAGCGATCCCGCCGGACTGGCGCGGCGATGCGCTGCGCGACGGCGACGGGCTCGTTGGCGCGGTGCGCTTCATTGCGGGCGACAGTGCCCCGAGGGTCCACTTCCGCTACGAGTACAAGCGCGAGGGCAAGAAGGCTTGGCACTACTGCGGCACCTGGCCGATGTCGTCGGTCGATGCCATCCGCCGCGCGCGCGACGAGGCGCGCGAGACGCTCAAGCGCGGACTCGACCCGAATGCCAAGCGCGAGGCCGACCGCATCGAGGCGCGCGAACAGGTGAAGGCCACGCTCGCGGCCGAGGAACGGCGCCGCGCCGAGGATGCGTCGGTGCAGGATCTCTACGAGCAGTGGATCCTCGACGGCGTGCTGCGCCGCGACGGCAATGCCGCACTGAAGCGGTCGTTCGAGCGCGACGTGCTGCCAGTGCTCGGTGCCAAGCCCGTGCGCCTGGTGACCGAGCACGACGTGCGCGGCGTGCTGCGTGCACTCGTGGCCCGTGGCGTCAACCGCACCGCGGTCGAGGTTCATCGCAACATCAAACAGATGTTCCGTTGGGCCGAGAAGCGCCAGCCCTGGCGCCGCCTGCTGCAGGACGGCAACCCCGCCGATCTGGTCGAGATCGCGAAGATCGTCGACCCCGACTACGACCTGAGCAACATGCGCTCGCGGGTGCTGAACGAAGACGAGATCCGCGAGCTGCGCGACCGCTTCGAGCAGATGGCACGCGACTACGACGCCGCGCCCGACAAGCGCCGGGCCGCGCGCCCTGTCGAGCCCGAGACGCAGGCCGCGCTGTGGCTTTGCCTGTCGACGCTGTGCAGCATCGGCGAACTGCTGATGACCGAGTGGCGGCATGTGGATTTCGAGGCCGGCACCTGGTTCGTGCCGAAGGAGAACGTGAAAGGCTCGCGCGGCAAGAAGCGCGATCACTTCGTCTACCTGTCGCCCTTTGCACTGCGCCAGTTCCGCGCGCTGCAGGCACGCACCGGTAAGACGCGCTGGTGCTTCCCGGGCCGCGACGGCGAGTCCCGTGTGGACGTGAAGTCGGTGAGCAAGCAGGTCGGCGACCGCCAGCACCGCTTCAAGCAGCGCAAGGCGCTGCGCAACCGGCGCAACGACAACAGCCTGATCCTGTCGGACGGCGCGAACGGCGAGTGGACGCCGCACGACCTGCGCCGCACCGGCGCGACGATGATGCAGGCGCTGGGCGTGATGCCCGACGTGATCGACCGCTGCCAGAACCACGTGCTCGCAGGAAGCCGCGTCCGCCGGCACTACCTGAAGCACGACTACGCCGACGAGACGAAGCTGGCGTGGGCGAAGCTGGGCGCTGCGATCGAGGCGGCGCTGGCGCGGCAGCTGCGGCTCGTCAGCGGCTCGACATGACGGCCACGAGCGCCGCGCGCCGGGTCAAGGGCGGGCGCAGCCCGGCCGAAGGCGCACCCTTGACCCGGCGGGCGGCGCCCCATGCTCGCCGTTCGGGCTGGCTGCTCACAGCGGCCAGCCCCCGAGCCCGTCCGGCGGCGAGGACGATCACCGGGTTGATACAAATCATCGGATAATCTGTCGATTCATCCGAGGGTTCAGAACATGACCACCCTCGCCCCCACGCAGCGCGACCAGGTGCTGACGCTGCTGAAGCGGCGGGGCATCGCACGCCTGGCCGAACTGCAGACCGCGGGAATCACGGCCACCACGGTGAGCCGCATGGAGCGGGCCGGGGAAGTCGTTCGCCTCGCGCGCGGGCTCTACCAACTGCCCGATGCCGCGCTCGACCCGCACCAGTCGCTGGCGGAAGCTGCGCGCCTCGTGCCCAGGGGCGTGATCTGTCTCGCGTCCGCGCTGGCCTTCCACGGCCTGACCGACCAGATGCCGCCCAAGGTCTGGATCGCCATCGGCCGCAAGGACTGGCGCCCGCGCGTCACCTATCCGCCGCTGCGCGTGGCTCGCTTTTCGGACGAAGAACTTGGCCGGAGTGTCGAGCGCAAGAAGATCGCCGGCACCACCGTGCCCGTATTCGGCGTAGCCAAGACCGTCGCCGATCTGTTCCGTTATCGGCGGACCGTCGGCGAGCTGCTCGCCCTCGAAGGCCTGCGCCAGGCGCTGCGGCAACGCAAGGCGACGCCTGCGCAGATCGCCCGTGAAGCCCAGGCGGCCGGCGTGTGGACGACCCTTCGGCCATACCTGATGGCGCTGACCAGCGATGCCTGAGAAGCCGCGCAACGTCGGCGCCTCGGTGCGCCAGCGCCTGCTGAACCTGGCGCGTGCGAGCGGACAGCCTCTGGAACTGCTGCTCACGCGCTATGCGCTCGAACGGCTCCTGCACCGGCTGAGCCTCTCTGTGCACCGCGAACGCTTCGTGCTCAAGGGTGCGCTGCTGCTGACGACCTGGTTCGACGAGCCGCACCGAGCCACCCGCGATCTCGACCTGCTCGGCTACGGCGACCCTTCGGATGATGCTCTGCTGGCGGTGTTCCGCGAGGTCATGGCGATCCCCGTCGACGACGGCGTGAGCTTCGACACCGCCAGGCTGCAGATCCAGCCGATCCGCGAGGAGATGGAGTACGGCGGCTCGCGCCTGCGCACGACGGCGGCACTGGCCGGCGCGCGCATCCCGGTCGTCGTGGACATCGGCTTCGGCGACGCCATCGAGCCCGGCGCCGAAGACATCGACCTTCCGGTCCTTCTGGAAATGCCCTCGCCTCACCTGCGCGCCTACCCGCAAGAGACCGTCATCGCAGAGAAGCTGCACGCGATGGTGGTGCTGGGCCTGGCCAACAGCCGCATGAAGGACTACTACGACGTGTGGATGCTGCAGCGGGGCTTCGAGATCGACGAAGCGCGCCTGCAGCGCGCCATCGTGGCCACCTTTGCGCGCCGCCGCACCGACGTACCGGCCGCGACGCCCGAAGGGCTGAGCGATGCCTTCGCCGACGACCCGAGCAAGCAGGCCCAATGGAACGCCTTCGTCCGCAATCTATCGGCCCCGGGACCGACGCTCGCAGACGTGGTGAAGGATCTACGGGCTTGGCTCGTCAACGTCTTCAAGCCACGGTAGAACCATCAGCGGCTTCCGACCGGGTGCTCAGCGCTCACCGCTCCCAACCCGGCTCGGGCCGCGTCCTCTGCGGCATGGTGCGCTCCAGCCCCGGCAGTTCCCGCTGCGGCTGCTTCTCCGGCGGCTTGTACCTCACGCCCGGCAGCCAGCGGGCGTAGTCGACGACCGCCCGGCCCAACGCGCGGTCCGCCATCTCATCGGAGGACGCGAGCGCCTTGGCGATCTCGCACCACGCCTGCGCGGCGTGCCGCCGGGACGCGGTCAGCTTCGTCTCGGTGCCGCCGCTCTCCGTGGCCCGCCCCTGCTCCCGCGCCTTGAGCTGCCACAGGCGCTCGTTGTGATGGCGGCCGCCGCGCGTGACCCGGGACGAGGCTTCGGCCTCGATGCCCCAGCCGCGCAGCTTCTCGGCAAACACCTCGCGCCAGCGCCGCAGGTCCTGCTTGCGAGGGTTGAGACGCCGCCCGTCCCGACCCTCGGCGCGGACCGCCAGATGGACATGCGGGTTGGCCTGGTGGGTGTGGAGCACCATCACGAAGCGGTGGGTGCCCAGCTCGGCCGCGGCGAACTCCCGCGCCGCGTTGCGCACGATCTCGGGCTTCGTGCCTGCAGGCATCGACAGCATGATGTTGAACGCCTCGCGCCGCTCGCTGCGCTCGGGGATGCGACCACCGCCGCAGCGCCATTGATCGAGCAGGTCGCGCAAGGCTTCGGGCCCGTCCCGCACCACGCCGCGATCGTCCTCGAACGGAAGCCGGCCCGACTTGCTGATGTAGCGCAGGTGCGCCGCGATGGCGCCCATCCCCCGGCCGCCGCCGGTCACCTTGATCATCACCTGCGGCGCATGTCGGACCACGATGGCCTGGATGCGGCGACGCACGGCGTTCGCTCGTGCCTGGACCGCAAGGCCGCCAACGGCCGGCGTGCGGCTGTGCACGACACGACTTGGGCCGTAGAAGAGCCGGTCGCCCCACTGCACCAGCACGCCGTCGATGCGGTTCACGGTCATCGTTCGTCCTCCGGGCGGGCGACCAGCCGTGACGCCAGGTCGATGTGCCGACGAACATCGGCCTCGAGGCCGCGCATGCGGTCGCCGAACTGCCGCGCCGCTTCGGCGCCCTTGGCCAGGCGGATCAGCCGGATCAGCGCGTTGATGTCGCCGGCCAGCGCGGCGAGCTGGTCGCACGAGCGCCGCAATGCCGCGCGATCGGCGTCGCGTTGCGCCACCGGTGGCGGAAGAGGCGTGCCCGTCACGAGGCGGCCGACGTACTCGCCGTAGCTCAAGCCGAGCGCCCGGGCTTTGAGGATCAACACCTCGGCCTCGCGCTCGTCCATGCGCAGATGGACCTTGGCCACGCTGCGTGCCGGATGGGCCGGCGCGTCGAGCTGCTCGACCGCGAGCGATTGAGGGCCGCTCGATGCAAGGAGCGCCTGTCGCGCAAAAGCGGCGACCGTCTGCCCTCGCCCTGCCGCGGCAGACCGCACGACATCGCCGATGCCGCGCAGGTCGATCGTCACGCGGTCACGCGACGCGCCCTCCATCTCGAGTCACCCGCTGCCGCAGGCCGCGCGGCATCCACTTTGCGGCGGGCCGCCTATCCTGCCCTACGTTCAAAGTCAGTCTCTTGGGACTCGTCGACTTGGCTGGCCAGTCGGTCGAGTGCACAAACCGACCAACGGCTGCACAGGGAACGACCGAAAGATGAACAAGAACTGGAACACGAGCGGAACAGAAGCGGGACGTGTCCGAAACGAAAGCGGTACGCGACCGCGACGCAAGCGGGACAGAAGCCTCGAAGAGGAAAGCGCGAGCCGGCGTCATGGAGTCTGACCGTCAGACCCGCGGACCGAGCATCTGGACAGAGCCGCCAGCCGCGCCTGCAACGCTTGCAGGGCGTCATGGTCGCCGGCGGCTCCCCGCGTGCCGATGCGGTCGAGCAGCTTTTCCAGCCGCTCGCATGCCGTCATCGCCTGGCCGATCAGCCGCGCCAGGTCGTTGGCTGAGGTCGAGTCGACCCGCGCGCGCAGCGCCTTCACCACCTCGCGCGTGACGGGTGCCGAACCCTCAAGCAGTCCCTCGACATGCTCGGGGTGCCGCTCGTGCAGCCGGCCCAACTCGTGGAGGGTTCGCGGCGACGTACAGCGCCCAGCCCTGAGCGCCTCGTCGAGCACCGGCGGCAGTTTCAGCAGCGACAGGTGATGCGCGACCGTGGTCAGGTTCATGCCGAGCTGCCGGGCGATCGTCGTCTGCGACTCGCCTGCGTCCATCTGGCTGCGGATGAA
>JALORQ010000246.1 GCA_025458805.1 Rubrivivax sp. | reverse complement strand
CCCACCTGGTCGGCCAGCAGCAGGCCCTTGTAGATGACGGTGCGGCAGCTCATGCTGGGCACGTAGTACTCGCGGCTGTGCGTCAGCTGCAGCGCCTGGATCGCGGCCGACGCGGTCTTGCGGATGACGTAGAGCTTGCGCTCCAGCGCGTCGGGCACGATGACGTCGGGGCCGCGGCCGATGAAGATCTGGCGGATCACCGGCTCCTTGTTGCGCACCGCCGGGCTCATCGGCATCTCGCGGTCCACCGGCACGTCGCGCCAGCCCAGCATCACCTGGCGCTCGGCCTTGATCGCGCGCTCCAGTTCCTGCTCGCAGGCCAGGCGCGACGCGTGCTCCTTGGGCAGGAAGATCATGCCCACGCCGTACTCGCCCGGCGGCGGCAGCGTCACGCCCTGGGCGGCCATCTCGGCGCGGTAGTACTCGTCGGGGATCTGGATCAGGATGCCCGCGCCGTCGCCCATGAGCTTGTCGGCCCCGACCGCGCCGCGGTGGTCGAGGTTCTCGAGGATCTTCAGGCCCTGCTCGACGATCGAATGCTGGCGCAGCCCCTGGATGTGGGCGACGAAGCCCACGCCGCAGGCATCGTGCTCGTGCGCCGGGTCGTACAGGCCGCCGGCGGCGAGCGCCTCGACCTCGGCGGCGGTGGCGGAGCGGGACGCGACGTGATCCATGGACGGCCTCCGGGCGGGCAAGCGGGAACAGGGTGGGCGAGCCTACCGCAGCGCAACATCAGCGGCAAGCACGATTAATTGGGGACGCACCCTTTTTAAATCGGCGCGGTCCGAGGCATGAGTTTGATTGGGGACAGATCAATTCCGACGGCCTGGAGTCGACCCGCAGGCATCTCGATGTGCACGCGGCGTGCCCGGATCCCGCGCCCGTGTCCCCTACCGTTCGGCCGCCGCGGCGCGAGGCGGGCAGCGCCGGCGAGGACCGACCGTCGTCGCGGACTCGGCCCTGCGGGCCGCGCTCGCTTGCGGGACGGGCTCGGCCCTGGGCTTGGCCATTCGCGAGTGCGCAGGGTCTCGCTCGGCGCCGGCTCAGCGCGGCTGCCGTGCCGGGCGGCCGCGTGGGCGCGGCCGTGCAGGGCGCGCCGTGGCCGCGGCGACCTCCGCCGCGAAGCCCGGCGACCCGAGCGCCCAGCCTCCGAGGGCCGCCGACCGCGCGGCGGCAGCCTCGTCGGCGGCCACCGTAGCGGCCAGCAGCCGCGCGTAGGCGGCCTCGCGGTCGAAGGGCGTGTTGCCGAGCGCCCAGAACTCGGGCGGATCGACCAGTCGCGGGTCGCGCCGCGCGCCAGTGCGGTGCGCCGCGCTGCTCCACGGGGCGGCCGGCGCGTGTCCCTCAGCGGCCGCCCCGTCGACGAGCCGCAGCACGCGCAGCACCGCCGCGCCAGGCTCGACGGGTGCCGCACGGAAGCGGCCGTCCCACAGCGGCCCGCGTCGTCCGTGGCGCCGGTTGTAGGCGGCGACGTATCGTCGGCCCAGCGCCTGCATCGCCAGCCCGAGCGCGGCCGGCTCGGGCGGCGTGGCCAGCAGCTCGACGCGGTCGGCGCGCAACGACCAGGCGTGCAGGGCCAAGCCGTGCTGCGCGAAGGCCTCGTGCAGCGCGGCCAGCAGCGCGGCGCGGTCCTCGTCGTCGACGGCCGCAGGCACGCCGGGCAGCGTGCGCAGGATCACGTAGTGCGCGCGGCCGGCCAGCGCCAGGCGTGGCAGTCGGGCCACGGCGCCCTCAGAGCGGGAAGGCCACGCGGCCGGTGAGCCGCTGGTGCTCGCGCAACGCGAAGCGGTCGGTCATGCCGGCGATGTAGTCGGCCACCGCGCGCGGCCGGTCGGCCTCGGCGGCAAAATCCTCGGGCATCTCGTGCGGGCGCCCGAGGTAGGCCCGGAACAGCTCGACGACGACGACGCGCGCGCGCTCGGTGGTGCCGGCGACCTGCGGATGCCGGTACAGCGCGGCGAACAGGAAGCGCTTGAGCGCCGTCAGCTCGGCGCGCACCCCGGGGCCGAAGCGCACCAGCGGCGGCGAGCGCCGCACCGCGTCGACGTCGGCGGGCGCGGCGGCGCGCAGCGCATCGTCGGTCGCGCTGACCAGGTCGTCGACGAGCGCCGAGATCAGCCGCCGCAGCGTCTCGAACAGCAGCCGCCGCGCCGGCATCGCCGCCAGCCCGGGATGGGCCTCGAGCGCCTCGCGGCGCAGCCGCGCGACGAGCGGCACCGCCTCGAGCTGCCCCGGCTCGAGCAGGCCCGAGCGCACGCCGTCGTCGATGTCGTGCGCGGTATAGGCGATCTCGTCGGCCAGGTTGACGAGCTGGGCCTCGAGCGAAGGCTGCGTGCCGTCGAGGAAGCGACGCGCCGGGCCGCCGGGCTCGGCCGCCTCGAGCTCCTCGGCATGGCGCCGGCTGCAGTGCTTGAGGATGCCCTCGCGCGTCTCGAACGTGAGGTTGAGCCCGTCGAACCCGGGGTAGCGCTGCTCGAGCCGGTCCACGACGCGCAGGCTCTGCAGGTTGTGCTCGAACCCGCCGTGGTCGCGCATGCACTCGTGCAGCGCGTCCTGCCCCGCGTGGCCGAAGGGCGTGTGGCCGAGGTCGTGCGCGAGCGCGATCGCCTCGACCAGGTCCTCGCCCAGCGCGAGCGCGCGCGCGGCCGAACGCGCGAGCTGCGCGACCTCGAGCGAGTGCGTGAGCCGCGTGCGGTACAGGTCGCCCTCGTGGTTGACGAAGACCTGCGTCTTGTAGACCAGCCGCCGGAAGGCCATGCTGTGCACGATGCGGTCGCGGTCGCGCTGGTGCTCGTCGCGCGGCGGCGCGGGCGGCTGCACGACGCGGCGCCCGCGCGAGCGATCCGGGTGGCAGGCCCAGGGGGCGAGCATCGTTCGCGGATGACGCGCGCGTCAGGCCAGCGCGCCGTGCGCCGCGAGGGCCTGCCGCACCAAGTCGTCGGGCGCCGGCCGCAGCGCCGCGCGGCCCGGCGACTCGATGACGACGAAGCGGATCGCGCCCCCTTC
>JALORQ010000120.1 GCA_025458805.1 Rubrivivax sp. | reverse complement strand
GCGGCGGTCTCGTCAAGCAGGGCAGCGGCCGCTTCACCCTCGGCGGCGACAACACCTACACCGGCACCACCCGCGTCAACGCCGGCACGCTGCAGCTCGCCGGGGACGACCGCCTGGCCGATGCCGGCGCCGTCGACGTCGAGCGCGGCGCGGCGCTCGAGCTCGGCGGCAGCGACACGATCGCCAGCCTGTCGCTGGCCGGCACGCTGTCGGGCAGCGGCACGCTCACCGCGTCGTCCTATGCCGTTGCCGGCGGAGCCACCGCCAGCGGCGCCCACCTCGGCACCGGCACGCTCGCGATCGGGTCGGGGACGGCCACGCTCGGCGGGCGCAGCGCCGCCGGTGCCGTCGACATCGCCGATGGTGCCAGCCTCGTGCTCGGCGCCGCCGGCCGACTCACCGGCGCGCCCTCGCTGACGGTCGGCGACGGCGCCGCCCTCACGCTGGCCGGCAGCGAGACCCTGGGCTCCCTGGCCGGCTCCGGCACCGTGTCCCTCGGCAGCGCGACGCTGACCACCGGCAATGCGGCGGTCTCGTCAAGCAGGGCAGCGGCCGCTTCACCCTCGGCGGCGACAACACCTACACCGGCACCACCCGCGTCAACGCCGGCACGCTGCAGCTCGGCGACGGCGGGCCGAACGGCAGCATCGCTTCAGCGAGCGCGATCGAGGTCTCGACGCTGCTGCGCGTCGTCCGCAGCGACGCTCTCACGCTCGCGCAGGCGATCTCGGGCCGTGGCGGCATCGAGATCGCCGGCGCCGGCACGGTGACGCTGGACGGCAGCAACAAGACCTACTCGGGTGCGACGCGCGTGCTCTCCGGGGCGCTGCGCGGCGCCGGCGCGGAGGCGCTGTCCGACGCCAGCGCCGTCACGGTCGCGCGCGGGGCGACGCTGGCGACCGGCGGCGACGAGACCGTCCGCTCGCTCGACGCGAGCGGCGCGGTGACGCTGGGCGGCGACCTGACCGCGGCCGGACGGGGCGGCGTGCGCGGCGATCTGCGATTCGGCGGTGCGGTCGTCGCGCAGGATGGACGGGCGCTCACGCTCAGCGCCGGCAACCTCGTCGCCAGCGCGGCCGGCAACCGGTGGGGCGACCGCCTGTCGGTCGACGTCGATGGCCAGGTGACTCTTTCGGCCGGCACGGCGGGCGGGGCCGTCCGAGACCTGCAGATCGGATCGCTGCGCGCCGGCGCCGGCGGGCGCATTCGCGCGGGCGCGCTTGCCGCGGTGGGCCCGCTGCAGGCCGACGGTGGGCGCCTCGAACTCCTGGCCTCCTCGATCGACCTCGGCGGGCCCGTGCGCATCGCGGACGCGACGCTCGTCGCGCAGGCGCGCACGATCGAGACCAGCGCGTCGCTCGAAGTGGTCGACGGCACGCTCGAATGGGTGGCGCAGCAGGGCCTCGCGCTCGGCGGCGTACTGCGGCTGCAGGGGTCGACCGCAGACCTGCGTGCCGAATCGGTCTCGATGGGGCGCGTCGAGCTGGTCGACAGCGCACTCGAGATCGCCGCTCAGGGCAACCTGCAGTTCCGCGGCGCCGTGGACTCCCGGCAGTCGACGATCGTCGGCCGCGGCGCGTCCGTCGTCATCGGCGACGACCTGACGCTCGCTTCGGGAGCGGTCACGCTGACCGCGACCGCCGAGCGCGCGCTCGGCGAGCCGCCAGCGGACGAACTGCTCGGTCTGCGGGTCGAGGGGCGGCAGGTAGCGTTCTCGGCGGCCGCGATCGACCAGCGCGGGGGACGCATCGACGTCGCCGAGGACGCACGGCTGTCGCTGGTCGCCGAGCGCGGCGGCTCGATCGAACTCGACGCGACAGGCAACCGGTTCGCCGGGCGCATCGAGGCCCGCAGCGGGAACGCCGGAACGGCCTGGGTCAACCGCATCGAGCAGGGCTTCGCGCTGCAGGACCGGGTGGTTCTGCAGGGCGGCCCGGTGGTCGTCGGCGCGGGCGGCATCGAGGCCGATGTCGTCGACATCGGCGCCGACACGCTGGCGACGGCCGACGGCGGCCGCATCGTGGCGCGCCTGCCGTTCGACAACCTCGTGGGCACCGAGGCTTCGCTGCCCGGGCTCACGTTGCGCCTCGGGGAGGCCGCGTTCGGCATTGCCGGCAGTTTCGGGCGTCCGCAGGGCGGGGCGATCGAGGTCAGTGTCGGCAGTCGCGACTGGGGAGGTCGCACGCGCTTCCCCGACGCGGGCTACCTGACGGTGCTGCCGCGCGGCGGCGCCCGCGGCAGCACGGCCGTGATCCTGGCCGGCCCCGAGGTGCGCGGTGGTGGCTACCAGTTCTTCTTCGACGGCGCCGGCGTCCTCGGCGAGATCCCGGTCTTCTACAACAACTTCCTGCCGCAGACGCCGCAGGCGGTGGGCTCGATCTCGGCCGCAGTCTCGGTGACCGAGAGCGCGCGCCGCGAGCGCTTCGAGGAAGCGGTGCGCACCGAGAACGTCGCGACGCGACTTCGCGCGGGCGTCATCGCCGAAGTCGGCCCGGGCCGGCCCGCGACCGAAGGTGCCGAGGGTGCGAAGCCGCCGCCGGCCTGCGCTCCCGCGGGGTCCACGCTGTCGTGCGCTCCCCGCTGATCGCCGGAACCGGAATGCCCTCCCCAGGATCCGATCACCTCTCGTGACACGCCCCGATTCCTCCTCGCGGCCGCGCGGGCCGCGGCGCCGCCGCTTCCTCGGCTGGGTGGCCGCCGGCGGCGCCGCCGTGCCGGTCTCGCCGTGGGCCCAGGACTACGGTCCCACCCCGGCGACCGCGACGGAGCCGCCCGCCGCTGCGTCCGGCGTCCTGGCGACGGCCGACGCGGGCACGGCGCCAGCGCCGGGATCGGGTAGCCCCGAGCCGCCCCGGCTGGCCCTGCTGATCGGCAATCGCGACTACCCGGACGGCGAGGACCTGCCACCGATCCACAAGAACGTCCGCGACCTGCGCGCCGTGCTGCAGCTCCGCGGGTTCAGCGTCACCGACGGCCTCGACCTGTCGCCCCAGGAGTCCCGCGCGACGGTGCAGCGCTTCGCGGCGACGCTGCGCCAGACGCCGCCCGAATCGACCGTCTTCTTCTATTTCTCCGGCCATGGCGCGCAGGTGGATGCAGAGAACCTCCTGATCGGCGCCGGCGTCCACCCCAAGGCGCGCCCCGACCGTCTCGTGCAGGGCAGCATGCAGCTGACGGACGACGTCGTCGGCACTCTCCCGATCCGCCCGCAGGGCCTCACGATCGTCGTCGTCGACGCGTGCCGGACGTCGCTCAAGTCGGCGGTCGAGGACCCGGGCGGGCTCAACCAGGTCGAGGCCCCGCGCGGCTGCCTGATCGCGTTCGCGACCGGCGCCGGGCGTCCGGCGATCGCGCCGGCCGACGACACCCGCAACACCTTCTACACCGGCTCGCTGGTGAAGCTGCTGCAGGAGGCCTCGGACGAGATCACGTTCTCGGACCTGTTCCGTCTCGTCAAGTACGACGTGCAGAACGTGATGCTCAACCATCCCCTGGCGCTGCTGCGGCAGTTCGCGCAGTTTCCGTTCATTGCCGAGAACACGCAGGTGCGGCGACGCCTGGCACCGCAGCAGCCGGAGGCCGCCGTGCCGGCGCCGCCGCGCTTCGCGACGCGCAGCGAGGCGGACGACTGGGCGACGCTCGACGCCGCGCTTTGGCCCGCCGAGGTCTCGCGGCTGGCCGCGGAGTATCTGCAGCACCACCCGTCCAGCCGGCTCGCGGGGAGCGCCCAGGTCGCGCGCGAAGGCGCCGGCGAGGCCGCGCAGATCCTCCGACGCAACGACGTTCGCCTCTATCGCAGCGCCTTCCAGCCGCCGCCGGGTACCGCGGCCGATCGCATCGCCGAGCTGTGGAAGGCCGGTCGCGGCGACAAGGACGCGGCAGCGCGCCTCGGCCGGGCGTTCGACGCGCAGGGCGATCCGACGCAGGTGTCCCGCTACGAGGGTTGGATGCAGTACGCGTCGGCGCTGGGCAACGGCATCGCGGCCTACGAGTTGGCGTTGCACTACCGGCGCACCGGCCAGGTGCTGCCGGCGTCCCAGTTCGAGGCGCGTGCACGCGAACTCGGCTACACGCCGCCGCCGTCGCTCGACAACCGGCGCAAGTAGCCACGCGCCGGCGATCGCCCCTGGCCGGCTGGCCCCGGTCTTGCTGGCCCCGTGATCGAGGGATCGGTCTAGGGTGATGTCCCGGGCGGCCGGTCGGAGCTTTGCCGCTATAGTGCCGCGCTTTGCGATCGACCCGGTCGCGGGCGGCCCACGAGGCGGCCAACGGCATTGACACGGCGCCTGCCCGCATCGACGCGCAGGCGGCCTGGAGGAAGTGAGTGGATTTCGCCCAGCAACAGAAGACCCCGGGCAGGCACGTCGTCGGTTTCGGGCTCGTCATTCTGCTGCACCTGCTGCTGGGTTGGGCTCTGGTGAGCGGCCTGGCCCAGCGCATGGTCGAGGTGATCCGGGCCCCTATCGAGACCAAGATCATCGAGGAGGTGAAGCCTCCCGAGCCGCCGCCGCCCGAGAACCTGCCGCCGCCGCCGAAGTTCGCGCCGCCGCCGCCGAGCTTCGTGCCCCCGCCCGAGATCAACGTCGCGCCGCCGCCGACCCCGGCACCGACCATCACGACCACGCAGGTCGCGCCGCCGCCCGCACCCGTGACGATCGCGCCGCCCCCTCCTCCGGCGGCCGCGCCCGCGCCCCCGCCACCCCCGCGGCAGGCAGCGCGCCCGACCTTCGCCGACGCGACCGCGTGCCGGCCGACGTCCGATGACTACCCGGCCGCCGCCCGCCGCGCCGATGCGCAGGGCACGACCAAGGTGCGCTTCAACGTCGGGCCCGACGGCAAGCTTGCCGGCGCCGAGGTCGTCCGCTCGGCCGGGCCGACGCGCGAGCACAAGATGCTGGACCGCATCGCGCTGTCCAAGCTCAGCGAGTGCACCTTCAAGCCCGGTGCCGACGAGAACGGCGCCCCGATCGGGGGCACGTTCGAAGTCGAGTACGTCTGGAGGATCAACTGACCTCTGTCCCGAAGCGGTGCCTGCCGAGGAGAGCCGGCGCTTGCGCGTTCCTGGAGAAACCATGACCCCGATGAACCTGCTGCGCGCACCGGCGAAGGCCGTACGCGTTCTGGCCGCGCTGCTGGCGGCCGTCGTCCTCGCCCTTTCGTCGCCTGCCCCGCTGCTCGCGCAAGCCGCCTCCGAGCCGGCGGTAGCCGCCGCGCCGGCCCCTGCGGTCGAGCAGGAGGCCGTCGAGAACCCCTACGGCCTGAAGGCGCTGTGGAACCAGGGCGACTGGGTGGCCAAGGGCACGCTGATCATCATGGTCATCATGTCGATGGGCAGCTGGTACATCATCTTCACCAAGCTCGCGTCGCAGCGCCAGATGCTCAAGAGCGCGGAGGCCTCGGCGAATGCGTTCTGGACCGCCAGTTCGGTAAAGGCAGGGCTGGGCACGCTCGAAGAAGGGTCTGCCTTCCGCTACATCGCCGAGGCCGGCATCAAGGCCGCCGACCATCACGAGGGGACGATGGTCGAGGCGATCGACAAGCACACGTGGATCACGATGTCGATCGACCGTGCGGTCGGCAGCGTCAACAGCAGCCTGCAGACCGGTCTGGCCTTCCTGGCCACAGTGGGCTCCACGGCACCGTTCGTCGGCCTGTTCGGCACCGTCTGGGGCATCTACAACGCGCTCGTCAAGATCGGCATCAGTGGCCAGGCGTCGATCGACAAGGTCGCCGGCCCGGTGGGCGAAGCGCTGATCATGACGGCCATCGGCCTCGCGGTCGCCGTGCCTGCGGTCATGGGCTACAACTGGCTGATCCGGCGCAACAAGGCGGTGATGGACAAGGTGCGCACCTTCAGCGGCGACCTGCACAGCGTGCTGCTCGCGGGCAAGCGCTGACCGGCCGCGCGCGCGGAGCGACACCATGGCGATGCAGGTCGGAAGCCCCGACGCCGACGGCGAGGACCAGCTCAACAACACCATCAACACCACACCGCTGGTGGACGTGATGCTGGTGCTGCTGATCATCTTCCTGATCACCGTGCCGGTGGTCACGCAGTCGATCAAGCTCGAGCTGCCGAAGGAACGCAACATCCCGCTGCAGACCAAGCCCGAGAACATCGTGCTCGCGGTCGACCGCGACGGCCAGGTGTTCTGGGGCATCGAGCCGCTGCCGGACATCGAGACCCTCGTGGCGCGCCTCAAGGTCGAGGCGGTCAAGGAGCCGCAGCCCGAGGTGCACATCCGCGGCGACCTCGAGGTCCGCTACGAGGCGGTCGGCCGGGTCGTCGTGGCCACGCAGCGCGCCGGCATCTACAAGGTCGGCTTCATCACCGAGCCGCCGGCCGGTGCCGGCGTCCGGGCCAACTGAGGGAGACGCGCGATGGGGATGAATGTCGGCAACGCGAGCGGCGACGACGAGGTGATGGTCGACATCAACACGACGCCGCTGATCGACGTGATGCTGGTGCTGCTCATCATGTTCATCATCACGATCCCGATCCAGACGCACGCGGTGAAGATGAACATGCCGGTGCCCAACAACGCGGCCCCGCCGCCGACGCCGCCCGTCATCATCCGCATCGACCTCGACTTCGACGGCACGATCGGCTGGAACGGCGAGATCGTGCCCGACCGCGAGACCCTCGAGGCCAAGCTCGCGGCCGTGGCCGCCGAGCCCGACCAGCCCGAGGTGCACCTGCGGCCGAACAAGCTCGTCACCTACCGGCACGTCGCGATGGTGATGGCCTCGGCGCAGCGCCTGGGGGTGACCAAGATCGGCATCGTCGGCAACGAGCAGTTCCTCAACTGATCTTCAACCGATCGACTTCCGGCCATGACGCGCAAGCCTCTCCGACCGTTCGCCATCGCCCTGCTTGCCGCCGCCACGATCGGCGTCGCGTCGGCGCAGGCGCTGCGCCCCGAGGTCGGCAGGCCGCTGCAGCAGGCCGGCGAACTGCTGAAGGCGGGGAAGGCGCGCGAGGCGCTGGCCAAGGTGCGCGAGGCCGAGGCCGTGCCCAACCGGACCGCCGCAGAGCAGATCACGATCGATCGCATGAAGGCCGCCGCGGCCCAGCGTGCGGGCGACCTGGGCACCGCGATCCAGGCGCTCGAGGCACTGCACCCTCGCCTTCCCGCGGCCGAGCAAGGCCCGATCGCCGAGCAGATCGCCTCTGCCTACGCGCAGCAGCGCAACAACGCCAAGGCCACCGAGTGGATGAACCGGGCGATCGCGGCGGGCCAGAACACGGCGACGATCCGCCAGCTGCAGAGCTACCTGCTCGCGGCCAGCGGCGATCACGCGGCGATCGCGCGCGATGCGGCCGCGGCGGTGTCGGCCGCGGAGCAGGCCGGCCGCAAGCCCGACGAGGCCGACCTGTTGAGGCTTCAGGACGCGCAGGCGCGGCAGGGCAACGTCGCCGGCCAGATCGCGACCCTCGAGAAGCTGGTCGCGCACTACCCGAAGAAGGAGTACTGGTCCGCCTATCTCGGGCGCCTGCAGCGCAAGCCGGGTTTCTCGGACCGCTTCGCGCTCGACGTCAAGCGCCTGCGTCTGGCCACCGGCAACCTGAGCTCGACCGAGGACTTCATGGAGATGGCGCAGCTCGCACTTCAGGCCGGGCTGCCTTCCGAGGGCCGACGCATCGTCGAGCGCGGCTTCCAGGCCGGCGCACTCGGCAGCGGCCCCGACGCGGCGCGCCACCAGCGGCTGCGCGACCTGTCGGTGCGTCAGGAAGGCGAGGCGCAGGCGGGCATCGCCGAGGCCGCGGCGAAGGCGGTGTCCGACGGCAGCGCCGACGACATGGTGCGCGTCGGCTATGCGCAGGTCACGATGGGGCAGGTCGATGCCGGCATCCGGTTGATCCAGCAGGGCATCGCCAAGGGCGGCCTGAAGCGCCCCGAGGACGCGCGACTGCGGCTCGGCATGGCGCAGTTGCAGTCGCCGGCCGCACGCGGCGCGGCGGCGCAGACGCTGCGCGGCGTCAAGGGCACCGACGGCGTGGCCGAGATCGCGCGCGCGTGGCTGATCGTCGGCAACGGCGGCTGAGCGACCCCGTCGCGCCAGCCACTGCGGCGGCGGTCTGCAGGAAAGACGGCGGCGGGCCGGCGCGCGCCGACTCCGAGACCCGCGCCGCGCCGACCGATCACGACGCGCTGCGGCTCTGGCTGCGCCTGCTGGCCTGCACCAATCGCATCGAGGCGCCGCTGCGACGGCTGCTTCGCGAGCGCTTCGACGAGTCGTTGCCGCGCTTCGATCTCATGGCGCAGCTCGACCGCCACCCGAGCGGGCTGCGCATGCGCGAGCTGTCCGAGCGGCTGATGGTCACCGGCGGCAACGTGACCGGGCTGGTCGAACGGCTGGCTGGCGAAGGGCTCGTCGAGAAGCTCGGCGACCCGGACGACCGACGTGCCTGGTCGGTGCACCTGACCGATCGCGGGCGCGAGCGCTTCCGCGCGATGGCGTCGGCGCACGAGGACTGGGTCGTCGACCTGCTGTCGGGGCTCGATGGCGCGTCGAGGCAGCAGCTCTACGAGCTTCTCGGTCAGCTCAAGCGCTCGCTGCCAGCAGATCGCGGCCGATGATCAGGCGCTGCACTTCCGTGGCGCCTTCGTAGATGCGCAGGGCGCGGATCTCGCGGTAGAGCGACTCGACCGCTCTGCCCACCTGCACGCCGCGGCCGCCGTGCATCTGCAGCGCACGGTCGATCACGCGCTGCGCGTTCTCGGTGGCGGTCATCTTGGCCATCGCCGCTTCGCGCGTGGTGCGCGCGCCCTGAACGTCGCGCAGCCAGGCCGCGCGATAGGTCAGCAGCGCCGCGGCGTCGAGGTCGGCGGCCATGTCGCCGAGGATCGCCTGCGTCAGCTGCTGGTCGGCGAGCGTCGCACCGAACATGCGCCGGCCGCGCGCGAAGCCCAGCGCCTCGTCGAGCGCGCGGCGCGCGAAGCCGAGCGCGGCCGCCGCCACCGAGGCGCGGAAGATGTCGAGCGTGCGCATCGCGAGCCTGAAACCTTCGCCGGGACGGCCGAGCAGGTTCGCCTTCGGCACGCGGCAGCCCGTGAAGCGCAGCCGCGCCAGCGGGTGCGGCGCGATGACGTCGATGCGCTCGGCGATCTCGAAGCCCGGCGTGCCGGCGTGCACGACGAAGGCGCTGATACCGCGGGCGCCCTTGACGCCGGCCGGCGCTGTCGCACCGGGTGGTTCGCCGGTGCGCGCGAACACGCAGTAGACGTCGGCGATGCCGCCGTTGCTGATCCAGGTCTTCTCCCCGTCGAGCACCCACGCGTCGCCATCCTCACGCGCGGCGCATTGCATCGCGGCGACGTCGCTGCCGGCGTCGGGCTCGCTGAGCGCGAAGGCGGTGATGCATTCGCCGCGCGCCACGCGCGGCAGGATCGAGCGCTTCAGCTGGTCGCTGCCTTCGAGCGTGATCGGCCCGCTGCCCAGGCCCTGCATCGCGAAGGCGAAATCCGCGAGGCCGTCGTGCCGCGCCAGCGTCTCGCGGCAGACGACGAGCGAGCGCGAGTCGAGCGCCTCGCTGGCGCCGCCGTACGCCGTCGGCACGCAGTGGCGCAGGAAGCCGGCATGGCCGAGGGCACGCACGAGCGCCCGGCAGGCGGCATCGGCGTCGCCGTGATCGACGGCGCCCAGCTGCGCCGCTGACCACGCGTCGAGCTCGGCCGCCAGCGCCCGGTGCGCGTCGTCGAAGAACGGCAGTTCGAGA
>JALORQ010000119.1 GCA_025458805.1 Rubrivivax sp. | reverse complement strand
CAGCGCCCACGGCGCGTGCTCGCGGCTCGACCCGCAGCCGAAGTTGGCGCGCGCCAGAAGGATCGACGCTCCCTGGTAGCGCGGCTGGTTGAGCACGAAGTCGGGGTTGGGGCGGCGCGAGGCCGGGTCCTGGCCGGGCTCGCCGCGGTCGAGGTAGCGCCACTCGTCGAACAGGTTCGGTCCGAAGCCGGTGCGCGCGATCGACTTCAGGAACTGCTTCGGGATGATCGCGTCGGTGTCGACGTTGGCGCGATCCATCGGGGCGACGAGGCCCCGGTGCACGGTGAACGGTTCCATCGCGGGCCGGCTCCTACTTGGCCTTGCGCGCGGTGCCCTCGATCGCCTGGCCGGCGGCCGAGAGGTCCTTGCCGAGGCCCTGCACGGTGTTGCAGCCGGCCAGCAGCCACGCCGCGACCAGCGCCGCGAGCACGAGGAGGGGATGTCGCTTCATGCGGGTGGCTCCTTCAGGCGATGCGGCGCACGTCGACGAAGTGGCCTTCGATGGCCGCCGCGGCGGCCATCGCCGGGCTCACGAGGTGCGTGCGGCCGCCGGCGCCCTGGCGGCCCTCGAAGTTGCGGTTGCTCGTGCTGGCGCAGCGCTCGCCGGGCTCGAGGCGGTCGGCATTCATCGCCAGGCACATGCTGCATCCGGGCTGCCGCCACTCGAAGCCGGCGGCACGGAAGACCTCGTGCAGTCCCTCGGCCTCGGCCTGTGCCTTGACCTGACCCGACCCGGGCACCACCAGCGCCAGCTTGACGCTGGGAGCGACGCGGCCGCCCAGGCGCCGCACGACGGCCGCCGCCTCGCGCAGGTCCTCGATGCGGCTGTTGGTGCACGAGCCGATGAAGACCTTGTCGACGAAGACATCGGCGAGCGGCTTGTTGGGCTCGAGCCCCATGTAGGCCAGCGCGCGCTCGATCGCGCCGCGGCGCGCCGCGTCCTTCTCCTTGTCGGGGTCGGGCACGCGGTCCTCGATCGACAGCACCATCTCGGGGCTGGTGCCCCAGGTGACCTGCGGGCGGATCTGCGACGCGTCGAGCTCGACGATGGCGTCGAAGCGCGCGCCGTCGTCGGAGTGCAGCGTGCGCCAGTGCGACACCGCCTGATCCCACTCGGGGCCGCCGACGAAACGGCCGCTGGCGCGGTCGGTGCCCGGCGCGAACGGGCGGCCGCGCACGTAATCGATCGTCTTCTCGTCGACCGCCACCAGCCCGGCGCGCGCGCCGGCCTCGATGGCCATGTTGCACACGGTCATGCGGCCTTCCATGCTGAGCGCGCGGATCGCGCGGCCGCCGAACTCGATCGTGTAGCCGGTGCCCCCGGCGGTGCCGATGCGGCCGATGATGGCCAGCACGATGTCCTTGGCCGAGCAGCCGCGCGCCAGCTCGCCGTCGACGCGCACCAGCATGTTCCTGGCCTTGCGCGCCAGCAGGGTCTGCGTGGCCAGCACGTGCTCGACCTCGCTGGTGCCGATGCCGTGCGCCAGCGCGCCGAAGGCGCCGTGCGTGCTCGTGTGGCTGTCGCCGCACACGACGGTCATGCCGGGCAGCGTGGCGCCGTTCTCCGGTCCGATGACGTGGACGATGCCCTGCCGGCGGTCGAGGAACGGGAAGTAAGCCGCGGCGCCGAAGGCCTTGATGTTGGCGTCCAGCGTGACGATCTGGGTGCGGCTCACCGGGTCGGCGATGCCGTCGTAGCCGAGCTCCCAGCCGGTGGTGGGCGTGTTGTGGTCGGCGGTGGCGACGATCGAGCTGGTGCGCCAGGGCTTGCGGCCGGCCAGGCGCAGTCCCTCGAAGGCCTGCGGGCTCGTCACCTCGTGCACGAGGTGCCGGTCGATGTACAGGATGGCGGTGCCGTCGTCCTCGGTGTGGACGACGTGCTCGTCCCAGAGCTTGTCGTAGAGCGTGCGGGCGGTCATGGCGGGGCGGGCACGGGACGCGCGGCGGGGCGCGCGGAGCCCGCTATTGTCGCCGCAGACGCCCGCCGCGCGGGATCACGCGGCAGCACGCGACTCGAGCTCGGCACGCAGGCCGGGGTCGAGCCGCAGCTGGCGCGCGAGCTCGTCGAGGTAGGCGCGCTCCATCACCGTGGTCTCGTCGACGACGAGCAGGCTCGCCAGGTAGATCTCGGCACCCATCTCGGGGCTGGCGGCGCTGCGCGCGACGTCGGCCGGATCGACCGGCCGACGCAGCTCGTCGTCGACCCAGCGGCGCAGCGACGGGTCGGCCTCGAGGCGGTGCAGCTCGGCCTCGACCAGGTCGCGCTCGCGCTCGTCCATGTGGCCGTCGGCCTTGGCAGCCGCGATCATCGCCTTGAGCATCGCCTGGCTGTGCTGCTCGACCTGCGGCGCCGGCAGCGCGGCGAAGCTCGGCGGGGCCGGGCGCGACGCCGCGGTCGCGGCGCCGGCCGCCGGCGCCGCGGCCTGCCGCGCCTGCCAGTCCTGGTAGACCTTGAAGGCGAACGCACCGAGGGCGGCGGCGCTGCCGTACTTCAGCGCCTTGCCGCCGACATTCCGGCCCCGCTTCGTGCCGAGCAACAGCCCGAGCGCCCCGCCGGCTGCAGCGCCGGTGGCGTACTTGCCCCAGTCGCTGCCACCGGCCGGCCGCGCGCCCGGTGCCGAAGGCACGCCGGACGTCCCGGACGCGCCGCCGCCGAGGGCGGACATGCCCGACTTCAGCAACTGTTCCAGCAGCGATTGCGCGCTCATTTCCCGCTTCCCGAAAAGGATGTCGACCGACCCGCACTCTAGCGACGCCGGCGAAGCCGCAGCCGGCGTCCGGGCATCACGGCCGGCCTGAAGTCAGCCGAGCGCCGCCACCACCTCCGGCGGCGCCTGCACCAGCTCGATCAGCACCCCCTCGCCGCCGACCGGAAACTCGTCGCTGCCCTTCGGGTGGATGAAGCAGATGTCGTGCCCTGCCGCGCCCTTGCGGATGCCGCCCGGCGCGAAGCGCACGCCGTGTGACGTCATCCACTCGACCGCCTTCGGCAGGTCGTCGACCCAGAGGCCGACGTGGTTCAGCGGGGTGGCGTGCACGGCCGGCTTCCTCTCGGGGTCGAGCGGCTGCATCAGGTCGACCTCGACCGCGGACGGCCCGCGGCCGAGCGCGCAGATGTCCTCGTCGACGTTCTCGCGCTCGCTGACGAAGCGGCCCTTGACCTCGAGGCCGAGCACGTCGACCCACAGCGACTTCAGCCGCTGCTTGTCGGGCCCGCCGATCGCGATCTGCTGGATGCCGAGGATCCGGAAGGGTCGGGGGGTGCTCATCGCGTCGTGCCTTGCGTCACTGGAAGCTGAGGATCGGCTGGTCGACGGCCAGGCTCTCGCCGCGCGCCGCCAGCAACTCGTGCACGACGCCGTCGCGCGCCGCGGTGAGGATGTTCTCCATCTTCATCGCCTCGATCACCGCGAGCCGCTCGCCGGCCTGCACCGCCTGGCCGGGCTTGACGGCGATGTCGACGAGCAGCCCGGGCATCGGCGAGAGCAGGAACCGGCTCGTGTCCGGCGGCGCCTTGAAAGGCATGACGCGCAGCAGCTCCGAGGCGCGCGCGCTCATCACCATCGCCTCGATGCGCAGCCCGTCGTGCGCGACACGGTACCAGACGCCGTCGCGCTCGATCTGCGCCGTGAACGGCCGGCCGTTGCAGGTGCCGGTGGCGCGGATGCCGCCGAAGGTCCAGTCCTTCGCGATCTCGTAGCGGCGCCCCCCGGTCGTCACCGTGTCGCCGGCGGCGTCGTGGCGCACGGTCACCGGCACGTGCCGGTGCTGCCCGCGCTCGCCCTTGACGACGACGACGAAGTCGGTCCCGATCACGACCTCGTGCCCCGGCAGCTGCCCGGCGACGCCGGCGGCGCGCTGGCGGTAGCGGCGGTAGGCGGTGGCGGCCAGCGCGGCGAGGAAGTCCGGGTCGTCGTGCGGCACGTCCTCGGCGCGGAAACCCGTCGGGTACTGCTCGGCGATGAAGCCGGTCGTGAAGTCGCCGGCGACGAACTTCGAGTGCGCGAGCAGCGCGGCCTGGAACGGGATGTTGCTGGCCACGCCGCGGATCACGAAGCCGTTGAGCGCCTCGCGCATGCGCGCGATCGCGTCCGCACGGTCGGCGCCGTGCACGATCAGCTTGGCGATCATCGAGTCGTAGAACATCGGGATCTCGCCGCCCTCGAAGACCCCGGTGTCGACGCGCACGCCGCCGCCCTCGGGCACCGGCAGCGACGCCTCCATCGTGGTCGGCGGCGGCAGGTAGCGCACCAGCCGCCCGGTGCTCGGCAGGAAGCCGCGGAACGGGTCCTCGGCGTTGATGCGGCACTCCATCGCCCAGCCGCGGCGCGGGATCTGCTCCTGCGTGAACGGCAGCGGCTCGCCGGCCGCGACGCGGATCATCTGCTCGACGAGGTCGATGCCGGTGATGCACTCGGTCACCGGGTGCTCGACCTGCAGCCGCGTGTTCATCTCCAGGAAGTAGAAGCCCTGGTCCTTGCCGACGACGAACTCGACCGTGCCGGCGCTCTGGTAGCGCACCGCCTTCGCGAGCGCCACCGCCTGCGCGCCCATCGCGCGCCGCGTGGCGTCGCTGATGAAGGGCGACGGCGCCTCCTCGATGACCTTCTGGTGGCGGCGCTGGATCGAGCACTCGCGCTCGTGCAGGTAGACGACGTGGCCGTGCGCGTCGCCGAGCACCTGGATCTCGATGTGGCGCGGGCTCTCGACGAACTTCTCGATGAAGACGCGGTCGTCGCCGAAGCTGTTGCGCGCCTCGTTGCGGCACGAGGCGAAGCCGTCGAAGGCCTCCTTGTCGTTGAAGGCCACGCGCAGGCCCTTGCCGCCGCCGCCGGCACTGGCCTTGATCATCACCGGGTAGCCGATGCCGCGCGCGATCTCGACCGCCTGCTCGGGCGTCTCGATGGCGTCGTTCCAGCCCGGGATCGTGCTGACGCCGGCCTGCGTCGCGAGCTTCTTCGAGGCGATCTTGTCGCCCATCGCCGCGATGCTGTGGTGCTTCGGGCCGATGAAGACGATGCCCTCGTCCTCGACGCGGCGCGCGAAGTCCTCGTTCTCGGACAGGAAGCCGTAGCCCGGGTGCACGGCCTGCGCCCCGGTCGCCTTGCAGGCCTCGACGATGCGGTCGGCCACCAGGTAGCTCTCGCGGCTCGGCGCCGGGCCGATGAAGACCGCCTCGTCGGCCAGCTTCACGTGCCGCGCGCCGCGGTCGGCCTCCGAGTAGACGGCCACCGTCGCGATGCCCATCCGGCGCGCGGTCTTGATCACGCGGCAGGCGATCTCCCCGCGGTTGGCGATCAGGATCTTCTTGAACATGGTCTCGCCCCCGTGCCTCAGAGCGGAATATTGCCGTGCTTGCGCCACGGGTTGTCGAGCTTCTTGTCGCGCAGCATCGTCAGGCTGCGGCAGATGCGCTTGCGCGTCTCGTGCGGCTGGATCACGTCGTCGATGTAGCCGCGCGCGCCGGCGACGAACGGGTTGGCGAAGCGCGCCTTGTATTCGGCCTCGCGCGCCGCCAGCTTGGCCGGGTCGCCCTTGTCCTCGCGGAAGATGATCTCGACCGCGCCCTTGGCGCCCATCACCGCGATCTCGGCATTCGGCCACGCCAGGTTGACGTCGCCGCGCAGGTGCTTGGAACTCATCACGTCGTAGGCGCCGCCGTAGGCCTTGCGCGTGATCACCGTCACCTTGGGGACGGTTGCCTCGGCATACGCGTAGAGCAGCTTGGCGCCGTGCTTGATGATGCCGCCGTACTCCTGCGCGGTGCCGGGCATGAAGCCGGGCACGTCGACGAAGGTGACGACCGGGATGTTGAACGCGTCGCAGAAGCGCACGAAGCGCGCGGCCTTGATGCTGCTGCGGATGTCCAGGCAGCCGGCCAGCACCATCGGGTTGTTGGCGACGATGCCCACCACCTCGCCCTGCATGCGCGCGAAGCCGACCACGATGTTGCGCGCATGGTCGGGCTGCAGCTCGAAGAAGTCGGCGTCGTCGACGACCTTGAGGATCAGCTCCTTGATGTCGTAGGGCTTGTTCGGGTGGTCCGGGACCAGCGTGTCCAGCGAGCGGTCGATGCGATCGGCCGGGTCCGGGCTCGGCCGCGGCGGCGCCTTCTGCCGGTTGTTGAGCGGCAGGTAGCTGAAGAAGCGGCGCAGCATCAGGATCGCCTCGACGTCGTTCTCGAACGCCAGGTCGGCGACGCCGCTCTTCGTCGTGTGCGTGGTGGCGCCACCGAGCTGCTCGGCGGTGACCTCCTCGTGCGTCACCGTCTTCACCACTTCCGGCCCGGTGACGAACATGTACGAGCTGTCCTTCACCATGAAGATGAAGTCGGTCATCGCCGGCGAGTACACGGCACCGCCGGCGCACGGGCCCATGATCAGGCTGATCTGCGGGATCACGCCTGAGGCCATCACGTTGCGCTGGAAGACCTCGGCGTAGCCGCCGAGCGAGGCCACGCCTTCCTGGATGCGCGCGCCGCCGCTGTCGTTGAGGCCGATGACCGGCGCGCCGACCTTCATCGCCTGGTCCATCACCTTGCAGATCTTCTCGGCATGCGCCTCGGACAGCGCGCCGCCGAAGACCGTGAAGTCCTGGCTGAAGACGAACACGAGCCGCCCGTTGATCATCCCGTAGCCGGTGACCACGCCGTCGCCCGGCACCTTCTGGTCGGCCATGCCGAAGTCGGCACAGCGGTGCTCGACGAACATGTCCCACTCCTCGAAGCTGCCGGGGTCGAGCAGCAGCTCGAGGCGCTCGCGCGCGGTGAGCTTGCCCTTGGCGTGCTGCGCGTCGATGCGCTTGGCGCCGCCGCCCAGGCGGGCCGCGGCGCGCCGGCGCTCGAGTTCTTCGATGATGTCTTGCATGTCGGCTCCGGACGTCGTCGTTCGGGGTTGCGGTTCGGGGTCCGTGGGGATGGCGGCGGCGAGAGGCGGCCGCGCTCAGTGCATCAGGTCGAGCAGGCGGCGCGCGGCGACCGAAGGCGCGAGACGGCCGGCGCCGACCTCGGCCTCGACCGCCGGCAGCGCGGCGTGCACGGCCGGGTCGCGCCTGAAGCGCTCGCGCAGGCCGGCCTCGATGCGCTCCCACAGCCAGGACCGGTCCTGGGCGCGGCGGCGCTCGACCAGCCGGCCGTTCGCCGTCTGCAACTCGCGGAACCGGCTCACCTCGGCCCAGAACTCGGCCAGGCCGGTCGACATCAGGCCGCTGAGCTGCAGCACGACAGGGTGCCACTGCGCGGCGTCGTGGTGGGCATGGTCCGGGTGGCCGTGGTGGCCGAAGATGCGCAGCGCGCTCGTGATCTGCGCACGCGCCCGCGTCGCCGCGGCCTCGTCGAGGTCGGCCTTGTTGATCGCGACCAGGTCGGCGAGCTCCATCACGCCCTTCTTGATCGCCTGCAGGTCGTCGCCGGCATTCGGCAGCTGCAGCAGCACGAACATGTCGGTCATGCCGGCGACCGCGGTCTCGCTCTGCCCGACGCCGACCGTCTCGACGATCACGAGGTCGTGCCCGGCGGCCTCGCAGACGAGGAGCGACTCGCGCGTCTTCTCGGCCACGCCGCCCAGCGTGCCGCCGGCGGGGCTGGGGCGGATGAAGGCGCGTTCGTCGACGGACAGCCGCTCCATGCGCGTCTTGTCGCCGAGGATCGAGCCGCCGGAGACGCTCGACGACGGGTCGACCGCGAGCACGGCGACGCGGTGGCCGCGCTCGACGAGGAAGAGCCCGAGCGACTCGATGAAGGTGCTCTTGCCGACGCCGGGCACGCCGCTGATGCCGAGGCGGAACGAGCGTCCGGCGTGCGGCAGCAGCGCGTCGAGCAGCGCGTCGGCGCGGGCGCGGTGGTCGGCGCGCGTCGACTCGAGCAGCGTGATCGCCTTGGCCAGCGCGCGGCGGCGCACCGGGCCGGGCGGGCCGAGGATCGCGTCGTGCAGTGCCCGGTCGGCGTCAGGCAGCATGGGGCCCCGGCGGCTCAGAAGCTGTGAACGGACCCGGCGCGCCCGAGCGGTGCGCCAGGCACCGCTGGAACGAGGCGCAAACCGCAGCCATATCGGGCGATATGGCGAGGACTTGCAACGAAGTGCCGGCGGTGCATGGCGTGACGAGCGGGTGTGGTGGGTTCGTTCACAGCTTCTCAGGCGGCGACGCGGCTGCGGATGTGCTCGAGCACGTCCTTCGCGCTCGCCGGGATCGGCGTGCCGGGTCCGTAGATGCCCTTGACGCCGGACGCGTACAGGAACTCGTAGTCCTGCTGCGGGATCACGCCGCCGACGAAGACGATGATGTCTTCGCCGCCCTGTGCCTTCAGCTCGTCGATGATCGCCGGCACCAGCGTCTTGTGGCCGGCGGCGAGCGTGGACACGCCGATGGCGTGCACGTCGTTCTCGATGGCCTGGCGCGCGCACTCGGCCGGGGTCTGGAACAGCGGGCCGATGTCGACGTCGAAGCCGAGGTCGGCGAAGGCGGTGGCCACCACCTTGGCGCCGCGGTCGTGGCCGTCCTGGCCGAGCTTGGCGATCATCACGCGCGGGCGCCGGCCATGCTCGTCGCCGAAGGCCGCGATCTCCTGCTGCAGCTTCGCCCATCCTTCGGCCGAGTCGTAGGCGCGGGCGTAGACGCCGGTGACCTTTTGGATGTCGGCGCGGTGGCGGCCGAAGACCTGCTCGAGCGCGTCGCTGACCTCGCCCACCGTGGCGCGCAGCCGGATCGCCCGGATGGCCAGGTCGAGCAGGTTGCCCTCGCCGCCCCGCGCGCAGGCGCCGAGGGCGTCCAGCGCCTGCTGCACGGCGGCCGCATCGCGCGTGGCGCGGATGCGCTGCAGGCGCTCGATCTGCTGCTCGCGCACCTTGTGGTTGTCGACGACCAGGATGTCGACGCGGTCCTGCTGGCCGCTGCGGTACTTGTTGACGCCGACGATGACGTCCTTTCCCGAGTCGATGCGGCCCTGCTTCTCGGCCGCGCTGGCCTCGATCTTGAGCTTGGCCCAGCCGCTGGCCACCGCCTGCGTCATGCCGCCCATCGCGTCGACCTCCTCGATCAGCGCCCAGGCCTTCTCGGCCATCTCGTGGGTCAGCCGCTCCATCAGGTAGCTGCCGGCCCAGGGGTCGACAACGTTGGTGATGTGCGTCTCCTCCTGCAGGATGAGCTGGGTGTTGCGCGCAATGCGGGCGCTGAACTCGGTGGGCAGCGCGATCGCCTCGTCGAAGCTG
>JALORQ010000118.1 GCA_025458805.1 Rubrivivax sp. | reverse complement strand
GACGTTGAACATGCTGTTGAGGTTGGTGTCGATGACCGCCTTCCAGTCCTCGGGCGTCATCTTCAGGAACATGCGGTCGCGCGTGATGCCGGCGTTGTTGACCAGCACGTCGATCGTGCCGTGCTCGGCCGTCGCCTTGGCGAATGCCGCCACCGTGCTGTCCCAGTCGGCGACATTGCCGACGCTCGCGTAGAACGTGTAGCCGAGCGCCTTCTGCTCGTCGAGCCATTTGGCGTGGTCGCGGCTCGGGCCGCAGCCGGCGATCACCTTGAAGCCGTCCTTGGCCAGGCGCTGGCAGATCGCGGTGCCGATGCCGCCCATGCCGCCGGTCACGTATGCCACTTTCTGGGTCATTGCTCTCTCCTTGTCTCTCGGGGGTGAACTGCCTGCTCAGGCGGGTGGGGAAAACGCCGGGCGTGCGACCGCCGGCATGCGGTCAGGCCTTGACCCTGACGTAGCGGCCGGGAGCCGGTTCGATCGCCTTGTGCTTGCGGCTGCCGGGCGACCTGGGGGCCGGGACCATCTTTCCGCCATGGCCCGCGAGCCACTCGGACCACACCGGCCACCAGCTGCCGGGGTGCTCGGTGGCACCGGCGAACCACTCGTCGGCGGTCGCCGGCGTCGCGTCGCTGACCCAGTGGCTGCGCTTGCCCTTGGCCGGCGGGTTGATGACGCCGGCGATGTGGCCGCTCGCGCCGAGCACGAACCGCACCGGCTTGTCGCGCGGGCCGCGCGAGGCCTTGAACAGCGGCACCGACATGTAGGCCGAGCTCCAGGGCACGATGTGGTCCTCGCGCGAGCCGTAGACGAACACGGGGCAGCGGATCGACCCGAGGTCGACCGCCTCGCCGCAAACCGTCAGCCGGCCCGGGACCTTCACGTCGTCCTGCAGGTAGGTGTGGCGCAGGTACCAGCAGTACATCGGACCCGGCAGGTTGGTCGAGTCCCCGTTCCAGTACAGCAGGTCGAACGGCGGCGGCGACTCGCCCTTCAGGTAGTTGCCGACGACGTAGTTCCAGACCAGGTCGTTCGGCCGCAGGAAGCTGAAGGTCGTCGCCAGTTCCTTGCCCTTGAGCAGTCCAGGCCCGCCGGGGGCTTGCGCGCCGATCGTCATCTCGCGCAGTTGCACCGAGGCCTCGTCGACGAAGATGTCGAGGATCCCGGTCTCGCTGAAGTCGAGCAGCGTGGTCAGCAGTGTCAGCGACGCGGCCGGGTGCCGCCCGCGCGCCGCGAGGACGGCCAGCGCCGTGCTGAGGATCGTGCCGCCGACGCAGAAGCCGAGCATGTTGAGCGTCTCGGCGCCCGTGATCTCCTGCACGACGTCGATGGCGCGGATGGCCGCGTGCTCGATGTAGTCGTCCCAGGTCTTCGCCTTGAGCGACTCGTCTGGGTTGACCCAGCTGACGACGAAGACGCGGTGGCCCTGCTCGACCGTGTAGCGGATCACCGAGTTCTCGGGCTGCAGGTCGAGGATGTAGTACTTGTTGATGCAGGGCGGCACGAACAGGAACGGACGCTCGTGCACCTTCGCGGTGAGCGGCTTGTACTCGATGAGCTGGAACAGCTCGTTCTCGAACACCACGCTGCCTTCGGTGGTGGCGACGTTGCGGCCGACCTCGAACACGGACTCGTCGGTCTGCGAGACGTGGCCCTTCTGCAGATCCTGCAGCAGCATCTGCATGCCCTGCGAGATGCTCTCGCCCTTGGTCTCGACCGCCTTGTGGATCGCCTCCGGATTGAAGGCGAGGAAGTTCGACGGGCTCGCGGCGTCGATCCACTGCTGCACGGCAAAGCGGATGCGCGCCTTGGTCTTCTCGTCGCCCTGCACGCTCTCGGCCAGCTGCAGCAGCGTGCGCGCATTGAGCAGGTACATCTGCGCCGTGTAGGCGGCGGCCGGGTTGTCGAGCCACTCGCGCCCGGCGAAGCGCCGATCGCCGATCTTCGGCGCCTGCTGCTGCGGCTCGGGCTGAAGCCGCTGCAGCGACTGGTTCCAGATGTCGGTGACCGACTTCAGGTAGTCGGCCTGCAGCTGGCCCAGCTGCTGCACCGGCACCGTCAGCCCTCCGACGCTGCGCATCATGTCCCCGATCGCTGCCCCGAAGGCCTGTGCCTGCTCGGTCGGCAAAAAACCGCCAGGTGCCTTAGTCTTCATGTCCAAGCCTGTCTCCTGTTCCGGGTGCGTGCCCCCCGGGGCCGGTCGTTACGGCCGCATGCTCGCCCTGCTTTTATACGTCGGGCGGCTTACCACGCCTTGACGCAATCTGCCACATGACGAAAACCCGGCCCGAGTGACGAGATGTACCTGGTCGCCATCGGATGGATCTACGTGGTGCTGATGATGGCCGTCGCCGAAGCCATGTCCAGCCAAGGCACGGTGCTGGGTGCGGTCATCACCTTTGCGTTGTACGGGCTGCTGCCGCTGGCCATCGTGCTCTACATCATGGGCAGCCCGATGCGACGCCGTGCGCGGCTGGCCCGCGAGGCGTCGTCAGCGGTCGAGCCGCCAGACGGCGGCGACCAGCCGACCGGTGCCCCGGTCGCGGCGGAACGAAAAGAACCGTGACGCGTCGTCGTAGGTGCAGGCCGCCGCGCCATCGATCCGCCTGAGCCCGGCCGCCTCGAGGCGCACGCGGGCGAGCATCTGCAGGTCTGCGAGCCAGCGCGGCCGGCCGTCGTCGCCGAGCCGGGGCACGAAGGCTTCTGCGCTGCCGCCCGGCGCCGCGGCCGCAACGCCGAACGCCGCGAGCACGTCGGCGCCGACCTCGAAGCGACGCGGTCCGATGCACGGCCCGAGCCAGGCCGAGACCTCCGACGGTCGGCAGCCTGCACCGTCGCACAGCGCCTCGAGCGCCGCTTCGACGACACCTGCGGCAAGGCCGCGCCAACCGGCATGCGCAGCGGCCACCGCGCGGCCGTCGCCAACGGCCAGCAGGACCGGCAGGCAGTCGGCAACCTGCACGGTGCATGCGACACCCGGCTCGTCGGTCCAGCAGGCGTCGGCCTCCGGAGCCGCCCCGCCGACATCGCCGACGCCGACGCGCACCACGCGGGTTCCATGCACCTGCCGCAGCCAGACGGCGCGCGCGCCGATCGCCCGTTCGACGCGACGGCGGTTCTCGGCCACCGCGGCCGGGTCGTCGCCCACGGCGTCACCGACGTTCAGCGTGCCCCATGGCGGTGCGCTGACGCCGCCGGCGCGCGTGCTCATCCACGCGCCGACGCCAGGCGGCGGGCGCCACGCGGGCTCGTACGACGGCAGCGCGGGCGCGCCGGTCACGGCTCGGCGTCCGGACAAGCCTCGGGCCGCGTGCGCTCGAAGGCATCGAGCGCCATGCAGGCGTCGAACACGCGCATCACCTGCGGCACGTGGTCGAGCCGGCAGTCGAAGCGGCGCGCGTTGAAGATCTGCGGCACGAGCAGGCAGTCGGCCATCGTCGGCGCGTCGCCGTGGCAGTAGCGCGACGGCCGCGCGGCGAGCTGTCGCTCGACGACCTCGAGACCGGTCTCGACCCAGTGCCGGTACCAGCGGTCCTTGCCCTCCTCGGCGACGCCGAGGTCGCGCACGAGGTAGCGCAGCACGCGCAGGTTGTTCAGCGGGTGGATCTCGCAGGCGATGTCGAGGGCCAGCGCGCGCACGCGCGCGCGGCCCGCAGCATCGCGCGGCAGCAGCGGCGGCTCGGGGTGGGTCTCGTCGAGGTACTCGATGATCGCCAGCGACTGCGTCAGCTGCGTGCCCCCGTCGCGCAGCAGCGGCACGAGGCGCGCCGCCGAGACCGCCGCATACGACTCGCGAAACTGCTCGTTGCGCGCGAGGTGGACCGGCCGGTAGTCGTAGTCCAGCCCCTTGAGCGCCAGCGCGATGCGGACGCGGTACGACGCCGACGAGCGCCAGTAGTTGAAGAGTTCCATCCACCCCTCGTCAAGCGATCTCGACACGCAACGGCGGCAGGCCCTCGACCGCAGCCTCGATCACGTCGCCGCGCTGCACCGCGCCGACGCCGGCCGGGGTCCCGGTGAAGACCAGGTCGCCCGGCGCGAGCGCCCACGCGCGGCTGAGGTGCACCAGAGTCTCCTCGATGCCCCAGATCATCGCCGAGAGGTCGCCCCGCTGCCGCGGCGTGCCGTTGACGGCAAGCGTGATCGCCCCGGCACGCAGCGGGCCGTCCGCCCCGGCCGGCACCAGCGCGCCGATCGGTGCCGACTCGTCGAACGCCTTGCCGATGTCCCAGGGCCGGCCTTCTGCCTTCATCCGCGCCTGCAGGTCGCGCCGCGTCATGTCGAGACCGACCGCGTGGCCCCAGACGAACGCGGCCGCCTCGCCGGCCGCGATGTCGCTGCCGGCGCGCCCGATCGCGACGACGAGCTCGACCTCGTGGTGCAGTTCCGAGGTGAGCGACGGGTAGGCGGTGCGCACCGCGCCGGCAGCGTCCGCCGGGCACAGCGCATCGGCCGGCTTCATGAAGAAGAACGGCGGTTCGCGGCCGCTCGCCCCCATCTCGCGGGCGTGCTCGGCGTAGTTGCGCCCGACACAATAGACGCGCCGGACCGGAAAGGCACCGCCGCCGACCACCGGCAGCACCACCCGGGGAGGCGCGGGAAAAACGAGCGACATGCAGGACCTCCGGGGTGCCCCGGGGGCCCGAAGGCGCCGCGACACCCGGGGCATGATGCCACGCGGAACCGCGGGCTACACTGGCCTCATGTTCGGGCCCCGGCGCATCCAGCACTGCCGCGTCTGCGGCACCCGCACCGAGTACCGCGTGCCGTCCGACGACAACCGCGAGCGCGCGGTGTGCACCGGCTGCGGCGAGATCCACTACGAGAATCCGATCAACGTCGTCGGCACGGTCCCGGTCTGGGACGACCAGGTGCTGCTGTGCCGTCGCAACATCGAGCCGCGGCGCGGGCTGTGGACGCTGCCTGCGGGCTTCCTGGAACTCGGCGAGAGCACGGCCGACGGGGCGCGGCGCGAGACCGACGAGGAGGCCGGCGCGCGCATCGAGCTCGAGGGCCTCTTCACCGTGCTGAACGTGGTCCGTGCCGGCCAGGTGCACCTGTTCTACCGCGCCCGCCTCCAGGACACGCGCTTCGCACCCGGGCCCGAGACGATCGAGGCGCAGCTCTTCCGCGAGCACGAGATCCCCTGGGACGAACTCGCCTTCCGCACCGTGCGCGAGACGCTGCTGCGCTACTTCGAGGACCGCCGTCTCGGCAGCTTCGGCGTGCACACCGCCGACATCCACTGACGCGCCGCCGCGGCGTGGCCGAAGCGCGGCCTCACGAAGACGGCAGCACCGGCCCGGTGGCCGCGTCGAATCCCAGCTCCCACAGCACCTCGAGATCGGCCGCGTCGCACACCCCCTCGGCGGCAACCGTCCAACCGATGCCGTGGAGCAGGGTCAGCAGGCTGGCGGCATGCTCGCGCACCGCGCGGTCGTGCGCGACGCCGCCCAGGAAGCGCGCATCGATCTTGACGTAGCGCACCACCCCGGCCGCGATGCGGGCCAGCGGCTGCATGTCGGCGCCGGCATGCTCGACACCGAGCGCGACGCCGGTGCCGCGCCAGGCCGCCGATGCACGCGCCAGCAGGCGCGCCAGGCGCTCGCCGCCGCCCGCATCGACCTCGATCGACAGCCGCTGCGCCGCCGCCGGCTGCCGCTGCAGTCGCTGGGCCACGGACTCGACGAACGACGAGCGGGCGATCGACATCGGCGCCACGTGCACGGCACGCGGGCGGCCGTCGGCATCGATCGCGTCGAGCGCCAGCGCGATGCCGGCCAGGTCCACCTCTGGGAGCAGGCGGCTGCGCGCGGCCAGCGCGAGCCAGCGCGCGGCGGGCAGATAGGGCTCGCCGGGACCGAGCGCGATGCGCAGCGGGCACTCGAGGTGCATCAGGTCGCCGTCGCGGCCGATCACCGGGAAGGGCTCGAGTCTCAGGCGCCCTGCGGCGAGCGCGGCCGAGATGCCTTCGCGCCAGGCGCGCGATCCTCCCGCGGACGCGCCCGACCCGGCCGCGATGTCGACGGTCCAGGCACCGGCGTGCTCGGCGCGGGCGAGCGCCGCGTCGGCGGTCGCGAGCGCCGTGCTCGTGTCGAGCGTGCTCGACGACTCCAACCCGCCGATCACCAGCTCGAGCCCGGTGGCCGTGGCCGCCGGCGACGCGCGCAGCGCATCCAGCAGCGCCCGCGCCGTTTCGGCGCCGACCCCGGGGACCGGAAGCAGCAGCGCGAAGTCGGATCCGTTGAGCCGACCGCAGAACGCCCCGGTGACGCGGGCCGGATAGGTCTGCAGCAGCTCGGCGATCGCCGCCAGCGCGCGGTCGGTCGCCTCGTGCCCCAGGGCGCGGTTGACGGCGGCGAGGCGCAGCACGCGCAGCAGCAACAGCGATCCGGCGGGCGCGCCCGGCTCGCCGAGCAGTCGGTCGAGTTCGGCGATCACGCGCCGGCGGTTCGGCAGTCCGGTGACGGGATCGGCGTGCGCCTGGCGCCGCAGCGCCTCGACCTGGGAGGCCTGGGCCTGAAGCAGGCGCTGGAGCCGAAGGGCGCCGGCCTCGATCTCGGCGAACAGCGGACGAAGTTCGCTTGGCGGAGAAGGCCCGTCTGCAGGCCCGGAGGACGCGCTGCCCGCGGCCGACACCCCGATCCGACGCGCTGCATGCCACGCCGCCTGCCAGCGCCGCCAGCGTCGCCAGGCGAGCCCCCAGGCCACGGCCAGGGCCGCGGCGCCGCCGGCTGCGACCCAGCCCGCCTCACCGCGCAGGACCTCGGCACGGGCCTCGCCGTGGCGGATGCGGCCGGCCGAGGCGTCGCCAGGGCTCGTCCCGGCGCCGCCGGCCGGCCCCTCGATCGACGAGACCGCTCCGAGGGCGCGATCGACGCGCCACAGGTGCCAGCCCCCGAGAGCGATCCAGACGACGACGACGGCAGTCGTCAGCCGCGCGATGGCCGGCCAAGGGCTGCCGCCGTGAGGGCTGGCGGGCTCGGCGCCCGTGCTCTGCGGGTCCGTTGCGGACACTCGAATCCTCTCCGTGTGGCACCCGATGGCGCCGCCGACCGACCGGCCGCACCGACCGCCGCCCGTCTTCGGGTTTCGGCACGGCGGCGCTCCACTGAAGCTCGTGCACGAGGGTCCACGCCGTAGACCCAGGCAGGCACGCGGCCGATAGGTGCGAATACGTCTCGTTGAAACCCGATCCATGCGGATTCACCGCATTCCGTCCCGGGTCCACGGGCAGAATATCCCCGCCTCACCGATGGTTGTCCACCGATCGGCGACGACATCCGTTGTGACGCGTGCCGACATCGAGAGATCGGCAATTCCACGCATTCCATCCGGAGCCTCCCCACCATGACCACAAGACGCCAGTTCATCCAGATCGTTCCGGTGGCCGCCGGCACGGCACTGATTGCCGGCCGGCCCGCCTTCGCGCAGGCCAACCTCGTGAACGAGAAGGATCCTCAGGCCGTCGCGCTCGGCTACGTCGCCGACGCCGCCAAGGCCGACAAGGCCAAGTACAAGAACTGGGCCGCAGGGCAGAACTGCTCCAACTGCGCGCTCTACCAGGGCAAGCCCACCGATGCGACCGCGGGCTGTCCGCTGTTTGCCGGCAAGGTCGTCGGCGGCAAGGCCTGGTGCAGCGCCTACGCGAAGAAGGCCTGACGCGGCAGAGCGGCGGCGCGCCGCCGAGATCCGATGAAGGGGCTGCTGGCGCAGCCCCTTCCTTTGGTCCGCTCGCCGGCGCCTGCGTCGGCCTCAGCGGCGTGCCGGCGGGAGGTCGGTGCAAGAGCCGTGCGCCACCTCGGCCGCCATGCCGATGCTCTCGCCGAGCGTCGGGTGCGGATGGATCGTCTTGCCGATGTCCACCTCGTCGGCGCCCATCTCGACGGCCAGCGCCACCTCGCCGATCATGTCGCCAGCGTGCGTGCCGACGATGCCGCCGCCGAGGATGCGGTTCGTCGTCGCGTCGAACAGCAGCTTCGTGAAGCCCTCGTCGCGGCCGTTGGCGATCGCGCGACCCGACGCGGTCCACGGGAACAGGCCCTTCTTGACCGGGACCCCCTTGGCCTTCGCCTCGTCCTCGGTCAGACCGACCCAGGCCACCTCGGGGTCCGTGTAGGCCACGCTCGGGATCACGCGCGCGTCGAACTGCGCCTTCGCGTCGCCGGCCGCCACCTCGGCCGCCACGTGCGCCTCGTGCACCGCCTTGTGCGCCAGCATCGGCTGGCCGACGATGTCGCCGATCGCGAAGATATGCGGCACGTTGGTGCGCATCTGCGCGTCGACCGGGATGAAGCCGCGCTCGCTCACCGCGATGCCCGCCTTGTCGGCGCCGATCTTGCGGCCGTTCGGGCTGCGGCCCACGGCCTGCAGCACGAGGTCGTACAGCTGCGGCTCCCTGGGCGCGCCCTCGCCTTCGAAGCGCACGAGGATGCCGCCGGCCGTCGCCTCGGCGCCCACCGTCTTCGTCTTCAGCATCACGTGGTCGAAGCGCCTGGCGTTCATCTTCTGCCACACCTTCACCAGGTCGCGGTCGGCACCCTGCATCAGGCCGTCGAGCATCTCGACGACGTCGAGCCGCGCGCCGAGCGTCGAGTAGACGGTACCCATCTCGAGGCCGATGATGCCGCCGCCGACGATCAGCATGCGCTTGGGCGCCTGGCGCAGCTGCAGCGCGCCGGTCGAGTCGACGATGCGCGGGTCGTCGGGCAGGAACGGCAGCCGCACCGCCTGCGAACCGGCGGCGACGATGCACTGCCCGAACTTCACCGTGCTCGACTTGCCGGTCTTCTCCTGGCCGTCGCCGGTCGTCTCCTCGACGCGCACGTGGTGGGGGCCGACGAAGGCGCCGTAGCCGCGCACGACGGTGACCTTGCGCATCTTCGCCATCGCCGCCAGCCCGCCGGTCAGCTTGCCGACGACCTTGTTCTTGTGCGCGACCAGCCTGGCGGTGTCGACGCTGGGCGCACCGTACGAGATACCGAGGTCGGCGAAGTGCGCGACCTCGTCCATCACCGCCGCGACGTGCAGCAGCGCCTTGCTCGGGATGCATCCGACGTTCAGGCACACGCCGCCGAGCGTCGGGTAGCGCTCGACGAGCACGACCTTCATGCCGAGGTCGGCGGCGCGGAACGCCGCCGAGTAGCCGCCCGGCCCGGCGCCGAGCACGAGCAGGTCGCACTCGAGGTCGGCGCCGCCGGCGTGGGTCGCGACTACCGGCGCCGCCACGGGCGCTGCCTG
>JALORQ010000012.1 GCA_025458805.1 Rubrivivax sp. | reverse complement strand
ACGGCGAAGCCGCGGCCCTGCTCGCCGGCGCGGGCGGCCTCTACGGCGGCGTTGAGCGCGAGGATGTTGGTCTGGAACGCGATGCCGTCGATGACGCCGATGATGTCGGCGATCTTGCGCGACGCCGCGTTGATCTCGTCCATCGTCGCGACGACCTGCGAGACGACGTGGCCGCCGCGCTGCGCGACCTCGCTGGCGGAGGCCGCGAGCTGGCTCGCGGTGCGCGCGCTGTCGGCGGTCTGCGTGACCGTGCCGGTGAGCTGCTCCATCGAGCTGGCGGCCTGCTGGAGGTTGCTCGCCGTCTGCTCGGTGCGCATCGACAGGTCCTGGTTGCCGCTGGCGATCTCGGCGCTCGCGGTGCCGATCGAATCGGCGCTCGAACGCACCTCGGCGATCGAATGCTCCATGCGCAGAAGCGCGTCGAGCAGCTTGCGCGTGACCGGGCTGGCGTCGGCCAGCCGCGCGGCGTCGAAGCGGATCGTCCCGTCGGCGGCGACCAGGCCGTCGGCGATCGCGGCCAGTTCCTCGCCGCTGCGCGCGTCGGCGCGCGCCCGCAGCGCCAGCATCACCAGGATCGCGGCCTCCGCGACGACGTACGCGGCGTGCTCGAAGACCTTGCCCAGCCCCGGCTCGGTGAAGCAGATCGGTCCCCAGCCCCACTGCTGGAAGAAGTTGAAGCTCAGGTGGTGCACCGCGATCGTCGCCGCGCCGGCGACCACCGGCAGCCAGTGCCGGTAGACGATGGTCACCGCGAGGAAGGCGAAGACCGCGAAGTGCGCCTCGGCCTGGCCGCGCGCGACGTGGATCATCAGCCCGACCATCGCCATGCCCAGCGCGGGCAGCGCGACCATCGACAGCATGCCGCCGCGGGACGCGGCGGCGACCGCCGCGGACGCCGCGAGCAGCAGCGCGCCGACGCCGAGCGCGAGCCCGACCGCGTCGTTGACGAACGCATAGGCCAGTGCGCCGGCGAGCACCAGCGCGGTAGCGGCCAGCACCGAGACATCGTTCTTGTGGAATATGGACATGGGGGCTCCGTCGGGGCAGTGCCGGAATCGGGGTTCAGTGGCGCGAGCGGCGCACCAGCGCGCCGATGTCGAGGATCAGCGCGACGCGGCCGTCGCCGAGGATCGTCGCGCCCGACACGTCGTCGACCTTGCGGTAGTTGGCCTCGAGGTTCTTGACGACGACCTGCTGCTGGCCCAGCAGCTCGTCGACGAGCAGCGCGACGCGGCCGCCCTCGGCCTCGACGACGACGAGGATGTCGGTCTGGTGCTCGAAGTCGAAGCGCGGCACCGCGAACACCTTCTCGAGGTCGATCACCGGCATGAACTCGTCGCGCACCTCGACCACGCGGCCCGAGCCGCCGATCGTGCGGATCATCCCCGGCTGCACCTGGAACGACTCGACGACGCTGGACAGCGGCAGGATGTAGCACTCCTCGCCGACGCCCACCGACATGCCGTCCATGATGGCCAGCGTCAGCGGCAGGCGCACGCGCACCGTCATGCCGTAGCCCTCTGCCGAGTCGATCTCGACCGAGCCGCCGAGCGACGTGATGTTCTTCTTCACCACGTCCATGCCGACGCCGCGGCCGGAGACGTCGGTCACCTGCTCGGCCGTCGAGAATCCCGGCGCGAAGATCAGGCCCCAGACGTCGGCGTCGCTCATCGAGTCCGGCGCGTCGAGCCCGCGCTCGCGCGCCTTGCGCAGCAGCTTCTCGCGGTTCAGCCCGCGGCCGTCGTCGCGCACCTCGATGACGATCGACCCGCCCTGGTGGCTGGCCACCAGCGTGATCGTGCCGTGCTCGGGCTTGCCCCTGGCCGTGCGCTCGGCCGGCAGCTCGATGCCGTGGTCGCAGCTGTTGCGCACCAGGTGCGTCAGCGGATCGGTGATCTTCTCGACCAGTCCCTTGTCGAGTTCGGTCGCCTCGCCCTGGGTCACGAGCTCGACCTTCTTGCCGAGCTTGCCGGCGAGGTCGCGCAGCATGCGCGGGAAGCGGTTGAAGACCATCGACATCGGAATCATCCGGATCGACATCACCGCTTCCTGCAGGTCGCGCGTGTTGCGCTCCAGGTCGGCCAGCCCGCTGGCGAGCTGCTGGTACAGCGCCGGGTCGACGCCCTTGCCGGTCTGCGCCAGCATGGCCTGCGTGATGACGAGTTCGCCGACCAGGTTGATGAGCTGGTCGACCTTCTCGACCGAGACGCGCAGCGTGCTCGATTCCGGGGAGCCGCCGGCGCCGGCCTTGTCGGCCTTCGGGGTGGCGCGCGGCGCGGGGTTCGCGGCCGGCGCAGGGGCCGGCGCGGCGGTCGCTGCGGCGGCGGGCGGAGCGCCGGGCGCATCGGCGAAGAAGCCGTAGCCCGGGTCGGAGGCCTCCTTCGGCGCGGCCGGCTCCGCGGCGGCCGGGGCGCCCGGGGCCCCCTCGTGGAAGCCGTAGCCGGCGCCGAGCGGGGCGAGCCGGACCTGCTCGCGCGCGATGTGGAATCCGAACAGGTCGAGCAGCTCGCCATCGCTGCTCGACGTGCTGACCTTGAAGCGGCGCATGCCGTCGGCGGCACGGCCGGCGTCCAGCGGCTCGATGCGGCCGAGGTCCGGGATCTCCCGGAACAGCTCCACCAGCTGGTCGGCCACCGAGGGATCGGCGAGCGGCCCCACGGTCAGCTCGAGCTGGCGCATGCCCGCCTCGGCCGCGGCCGCGCCGGGCGACTGCTCGGGCGGCGACGGCACCGGCGGCGAGGCGCGCACCGCGCCCAGCGTGCCCCCGGCCACGAGCGTCGCGATCTGCGCCAGCAGCGCGCGAGTGTCGACCGCGGCATCGCCATGACCCTGGTGGCGCGCGAGCTGCGCGCCCAGCGCGTCGCCCGACTGCAGCAGCACGTCGACCATCTCGGTCGTCGGCACCAGCTCGTGGCGGCGCAGCTTGTCGAGCAGCGTCTCCATCTGGTGCGTCAGCTCGGCGACATCGGCGAAGCCGAAGGTCGCGGCGCCGCCCTTGACCGAGTGCGCGCAGCGGAAGATCGCATTGAGCGCCTCGTCGTCGGCGTCCTCGACGTCCAGCTCGAGCAGCATCTTCTCCATCTGCTCGAGGTTCTCGGCGGCCTCCTCGAAGAAGACCTGGTAGAACTGGCTGAGGTCGATGCCTGCGGCCGCGCCTGCGCTCTCGGGGGTCATCTCGGGCATGGGGGCCTCGGTGCGGCGGGTTCAGCGGATGACCTTGCCGATCACCTCGATCAGCTTGGTCGGGTCGAACGGCTTGACCAGCCAGCCGGTGGCTCCGGCGGCGCGCCCGGCCTGCTTCATCTGGTCGCTGCTCTCGGTGGTCAGGATCAGGATCGGCGTGGCCTTGAACTTCGGGTTCTCGCGCAGCTTCTTCGTCAGCGAGATGCCGTCCATGCGCGGCATGTTCTGGTCGGTCAGCACGAGGCTGAAGTCGCGCGAGTTCGCCTTCTCCCAGGCGTCCTGGCCGTCGACGGCCTCGACGACGTTGAAGCCCGCGTTCTTGAGCGTGAACGACACCATCTGGCGCATGGACGCGGAGTCGTCGACGGCGAGGATCGAGTGCATGGAAAGGTCTCCGGGGCGGTCTGGCGGGGGGCTCGTGCGTGCGTGCGAGCGTCGGGATCAGAAGAGCTCGATGGAGCCGGCGTCCATCTCGTCCTGCGTGACCGGGTTCGGGCGCAGCGGCGCCTGCTCGACGATGGCGTCGCCGTCGCCGTCGCCGGCGAAGGCGTCGGCCGCCAGACGGTCGGCGCAGTTGCGCAGCCGGCGCGAGGTGTGCGCGATCAGCTGCGAGGCCATGTCCTGGAACTGCAGCGCGGTGATGGCCTGCGCGAGCGCCTGCCGCGCGGCGTCGACGCCGCCACGGTCGGCAAGCCCGCTGCTCGCGGCCGAGAAGTGACCCATCAGCGCGCCCGCGGCGTCGTCGAGCAGGCGCTGAAGGCGTTCGAGGTCGTTGCTCGCGACCAGCAGGTGGTCCTGCAGGTCTGCCGCGAAGTCGAGCGGCAGCGCCGCGGCGGCATCCGGTAGGGCGGTGTCCTGCATCGGGTTCGGGCTCCGGGAGGTCGGCGCAGGTCGAGCCGCGACGCGAGCCGCGCGACGCCCCTGCTCCCGGGTTTTCGGCAGCGGGGGCGCCCGCATTGAGGGAAAGATGGGACCGTTTCGCGGCCAGACGCCGGCACCGCAGCCGCGCCGGGCGCTCGGCGATACTGAGCGCATGGACGCGCGCCCCGCCCCGCTGCGGCTGCTGCACCTCGAGGACTCCGAAGCCGACCACGCGCTCGCCGTCGCGCACCTGCGGCGCGCCGGGCTCGACTTCGCGTGCGAGCGCGTCGACACGCGCCAGGGCTTCGACGCCGCGCTGGCCGCCGGCTGGGACGCGATCCTGTCCGACTACAACCTGCCCGGGTTCACCGGCCTCGACGCGCTGCGCCGGGTGCGCGAGCGCGGGCTCGCGCTGCCGTTCATCCTGGTGTCGGGCGAGATCGGCGAGGACACCGCGGTCGAGGCGATGCGGCACGGCGCCAGCGACTACCTGCTGAAGGGCAACCTGGCCCGGCTCGCGCCTGCGCTCGAGCACGCCATCGAGGCCGCGCGCGAGCGGCGCGAGCGGCTCGAGGCCGAGCACGAGCTCGAGCGCTCGCGCGAGCAGCTGCGCGGCCTCGCGCGGCACCTGCAGGCCAGCATCGACAGCGAGCGCGCGGCCATCGCGCGCGAGATCCACGACGACGTCGGCGGCGCGCTCACCGCGCTGTCGTTCGACCTGCACTGGCTGCGCGGCCGGGTCGCCGACGCCGAGCAGCGCGCGCGCATCGAGACCGCACAGGAGACGCTGGCGCACGCCATCGAGGCGAGCAAGCGCATCATGCACAACCTGCGCCCGGCGATCCTGGAGCAGGGGCTGCTGCCGGCGCTGCAGTGGATGGTCGCGAACTTCGCGAAGCGCACCGGCATCGACGCCCGGCTGCACGCCGTCGAGCCGCTGCCGTCGCTGCCGGCCGGCGTCCCGCTCGTGGCCTACCGCACGGCGCAGGAGGCGCTGACCAACGTCGCCAAGCACGCGCAGGCCACGCGCGTCGACGTCGAGCTGCAGGCCGGCGCCGGCGTGCTGTCGCTCGAGATCAGCGACAACGGCCGTGGCCTCGCCGCCGGCGACCTCGAGAAGGCGCGCAGCTTCGGCCTGCGCGGGCTGCACGAGCGCGCCTCGACGGTCGGCGGCTGGGTCGACCTGTCGAGCGGGCGCGGCGGCACGACGCTGATCCTGTCGGTGCCGCTGGTGCCCGGCGCCGGCGACCCCTGCGACAATGAGGCCGAGCCGGGCGCCGCACCGGCGTGAACGCTGCCCACGAGATGATCCGCATCATCCTCTGCGACGATCACGCGCTGATCCGGCGCGGCATCCGGGACACGCTCGCCGACGAGCCGGGGCTCGAGGTCGTCGGCGAGGCCGGCGACTACGGCGAGCTGCGCGCACTGCTGCGCCAGACGCCGTGCGACGTGCTCGTGCTCGACATCCAACTTCCCGGGCGCAGCGGCCTCGACGTGCTGCATGCGCTGAAGGACGAGGGCGCGGCGGTGCGCGTGCTCGTCGTCAGCATGCATCCGGTCGACCAGTACGCGATCCGCGCGCTGCGCGCCGGCGCGCACGGCTACGTCGACAAGGGTGGCGATCCGCGCCAGCTCGTCGAGGCGGTGCGCACCGTCGCGCACGGCCGCAAGTACGTCACGCCCGAGATCGCGCAGATGCTGGTCGAGAGCCTGACCGCGCCCTCGGTCGAGCTGCCGCACCAGCGCCTGTCCGACCGCGAGCTGCAGACGATGACGATGATCGCCAGCGGCAAGCAGCTCTCGGACATCGCGCGCGAGCTCTGTCTGTCGCCGAAGACGGTGTCGGTCTATCGCGCACGCGTGCTCGAGAAGCTCGGCCTGGCCAACAACTCCGAGCTCACCGTCTACGCGATCCGCAACGGCCTCGTCGGCGGCTGACCCGGCACCGTGGCGGCACCGTCGCTCGACGATCCAGACGCGGCGCGCCGTGGCGACGCGGCCTGGCTGTCGCTGGCGCTGATCGAGGCGCGCAACCACCTGCTGGGCGCGCTCGTCGCCGCCGAGGCCGCCGGTGCCGACGATGCCGCGCTGCTGCGGCTCGCCGGCCACGCCGGGTGGTACCAGGAGTGGTGGATCGGCCGCCACGTGCAGCGATCGCGCGGCGAGCGCTGCGACGCGCACGCGCCGCGGCTGTCGTCGGTCGACCCGCGCGCCGACGCGTGGTTCGCCGGTCGGCCCGGCGACGCGCCGGCGGCGACCGATGGCCTCGATGCGACCGCGGTGCGCAGCTACCTTTCGCTCACGCTCGAGACCACGCTCGAGCTTCTCGACGCCGCCGACGGCGACGACGACGCGCTGCACTTCTTCCGCGCCGCGCTGCTGCACGAGGACCGGCTGTTCGAGGCGCTCGCCGAGCGTGCCCGCGCCGAGGGGCGCGCCTTGCCGGTCGACGCCGAGGCACCACCGGCGCGGCCGCAGCGCGAGCCGCTGTGGTTTGCCGCGCAGCGTCTCGCGATCGGCACGCCGCGCGGCGGCTTCGTGCCAGACAGCGAGCGCTGGGCGCACGAGGTCGAGGTGCCCGAGTTCGAGATCGACGCGCAGCCGGTGAGCTGGGCGCGCTACGCCGAGTTCGCCGAGGACGGAGGCTACGACCGGCGCGAGTGGTGGAGCGCCGCCGGCTGGGCCTGGCTGCAGGGCGAGGCGAGGCGCGCGCCGCGCCACGTCGAGCAGCTGCGCGGGGCCGTCGTCGTCGAGCGCAGCGGCCGTCTGCAGCGCGCCGCCGCCGCGCAGCCGGCGCTGCACGTCGCGCGCCACGAGGCCGAGGCCTGGTGCCGCTGGGCCGGTCGCCGCCTGCCCACCGAGCCCGAATGGGAGGCCGCGGCGCGCGCCGGGGCGCCGCGCGGCTTCGCCTGGGGCGACGTGTTCGAGTGGGTCGCCGGCAGTGCACGCCCCTGGCCCGAGCACGCGGCGACGCCGGGCACGCTCGACCGGCTGCCGCCGCCCGGCGCGATGGGCGTGCTGCGCGGCGCCTCGTGGGTGACGCGACGCCGGCGCCGCCTGCCCGCTGCGCGGCGCTTCGTCGCGCCGGGCCACGACGGCGCATTCGCCGGCTTTCGCAGCGCCGCGCTCTGAGGCGCCGCACCGCTAGCATGTGGCGCGAGGCGGCAGCCAGCCCGGTGCGCGCCGCCCCCGTCACCGGAGGATCCATGCCCCTCATTGCCCTGCGCGTCAACGGCCGCGGCGTCGAGACCGACGTCGAGACGCAAACCCTGCTCGTCGACCTGCTGCGCGGGCCGCTCGGCCTGACCGGCACCCACGTCGGCTGCGACACGAGCCAGTGCGGCGCCTGCACGGTGCGGCTCGACGGCCGCGCGGTCAAGGCCTGCAGCGTGCTCGCCGTGCAGGCGACGGGACGCGAGGTCGAGACGGTCGAGGGGCTGGCGCGGCCCGACGGCGCGCTGCACCCGCTGCAGCAGGCCTTCGTCGACGCGCACGGCCTGCAGTGCGGCTTCTGCACCCCGGGCATGCTGATGGCCGCCGCCTGCCTGCTCGAAGAGCACGCGCAGCCGTCCGACGACGAGATCGCGCACGCGCTCGAGGGCAACCTGTGCCGTTGCACCGGCTACGTCAACATCGTGGCCGCGGTGCGGCGCGCCGCCGACGCGCTGGCCGCCGAGGACGTCGCCGGAGCCCGCGCATGACCGCCGGCCTCGCCGACGAGGCGCGCCGCTTCGGCAGCGGGCAGGCCGTGCGCCGCATCGAGGACGCCGCGCTGCTGCAGGGACGCGGCCGCTTCACCGACGACGAGGCGCCGGCCGGCGCGCTCTTCGTGGCCTTCGCGCGCTCGGGCGTGGCGCACGGCCGGCTGCTCGGCGTCGACACCGCGGCGGCGCGCGCGCTGCCCGGCGTCGTCGCGGTCTGGACCGGCGACGACCTCGTGGCCGCCGGCGTCAGGCCGATCCCGACCGCGACCACCTTCCGGCGCGCCGACGGCCGGCCGCTCGCCGCGCCGCCGAAGCGCGCGCTCGCGCACGGCGCGGTGCGCTACGTCGGCGAGCCGCTGGCGATGGTGGTGGCCGAATCGCGCGCGGCGGCGCGCGCGGCGGCCGCGCTCGTCGAGCCGCGCATCGAGGCGCGGCCCGCGGTCACCGACCCGGCGCAGGCCATGGCGCCGGGCGCGCCGGTGCTGTGCGACGAGGCGCCCGACAACGTCGCCGCCGAGATGCGGCACGGCGATGCCGCCGCGGTCGACGCCGCCTTCGCGGCCGCGGCACACCGCGTCGCGCTCGACCTCGTCAACCAGCGCCTCGCGCCGAGCCCGATGGAGCCGCGCAGCGTGCTCGCCTGGACCGAGGGCGGCCGCCTCGTCGTGCGGCTGTCCAGCCAGATGCCGACCGCGGTGCGCAACGGCATCGCCGACGCGATCCCCGGGCTCGCGCAGGCCGACGTGCGCGTGCTCGTCGGCGACGTCGGCGGCGGCTTCGGCATGAAGACCGGCCTCTACCCCGAGGACATCGCGGTCGCCTGGGCGGCGCGCCAGCTCGGCCGCCCGGTCAAGTGGCAGGCCGAGCGCGTCGAGGACTTCCTGTCGGCGGTGCACGGCCGCGACGTGACCAGCCGCGCCGAGCTGGCGCTCGATGCCGACGGCCGCGTGCTCGCGCTGCGCGTGCGCTCGCTGGCCAACGTCGGCGCCTACCCGTCGACGACCGCGGTCGCGATCCAGCTGCTGATCGGGCCCTGGGTGACGACCAGCGTCTACGACGTCCCGGCCATCGACCTGCACCTGCGCGCGGTGTTGACGAACTGCGCGCCCACCGGCCCCTACCGGGGCGCCGGCCGGCCCGAGGCGATCTACCTGATCGAGCGGCTGATGGACGCCGCCGCGCGCCGTCTCGGCCTCGACCCGGCCGAGCTGCGCCGGCGCAACCTGGTGCAGCCCGCGCAGATGCCGTATCGCAACGCGATGGCGCAGACCTACGACAGCGCCGACTTCCCGTCGATCCTCGCGCAGGGCCTGGCGCTCGCCGACTGGGACGGCTTCACGGCGCGCCGCGAAGCGTCGCGCGCCCGCGGCCGGCTGCGCGGCCGCGGCATCGCGACCTTCCTCGAGTGGACCGGCGGCAACGCCTTCACCGAGAGCGTCTCGGTGCGCGTCACCGGCGACGGCATGGTCGAGATGAGCTCGGCGACGATGGCGATGGGCCAGGGCATCGCGACCAGCTACGCGCAGCTCGCGGTCGACGTGTTCGGCGTGCCGATCGAGTGCATCCGCATCCTGCAGGGCGACACCGACCGCGCCAACGGCTTCGGCAGCGCCGGGTCGCGCTCGCTGTTCACCGGGGGCGCGGCGATCCGCGTCGCCGCGCAGCGCACCGTCGAGGTCGCGCGCGGGCTCGCCGCCGACGCGCTCGAGGCGCCGGCCGACGACCTCGAGTACGAGGCCGGGCGCTTCCGCGTCGCCGGCACCGACCTCGGCATCGGGCTGTTCGAACTCGCTGCGCGCCAGCCCGGCGCGGCCATTGTCGCCGAGGACCAGGCCAGCGCGCAGGGCGCGAGCTGGCCGAATGCCTGCCACGTCTGCGAGGTCGAGGTCGATCCCGCGACCGGCGCGGTCGAGGTGGTGGCCTACGCGTCGGTCAACGACATCGGCCGCGTCGTCAACCCGGCCATCGCGCGCGGGCAGGTCGAGGGCGGGGCGGTGCAGGGCATCGGCCAGGCGCTCGGCGAGCAGGTGGTCTACGACGCGGCCAGCGCGCAGCTGCTGACCGCCAGCTTCATGGACTATGCGCTGCCGCGCGCCGACGGCTTCCGCGACTTCCGCACCGCCTTCGACCCCTCGATCCCGTGCCGCACCAACCTGCTGGGCGTCAAGGGCGTCGGCGAGCTGGGCACCATCGGCGCCACGCCCGCGGTGGTCAATGCGGTGGTCGACGCGCTGGCCGCGGCCGGGGTCGCGGACGCCGCCGAGCGGCTGCAGATGCCGCTGGTGCCCGCGCGGGTGTGGCGGGCGCTGCGGGAAGGGGCGTCGGGGTACTGACCGCGCGGTGGCCGTGGGGAGCGGCCCCGCGGGTCAGTTACTGTTCGCCCGCACCTCGTCGATCGTCGTCACGCCGGCGAGCACCTTCTCGATGCCGTCCTGGCGCAGCGTCAGCATGCCTTCGCCGACGGCGTGGCGCTTGATCTCGTCGCTGCGCGCGCCGGTCTGGATCAGCTCGCGCAGACGCGGCGACGTGCTCATCAGCTCGTGGATCGCGGCGCGCCCGGCGAAGCCGCTGCCGCCGCAGCGCTCGCAGCCGGCGCCGTGCGCCAGCCGCAGCCGGCCGTCGCGCGCGAAGCGCTGCGACCAGCCGGCCAGCACCTCGTGCGGCTCGGCCGCGCCGGGCGCGCCCTGCGTCGAGTGCAGGTGGTCGGCGAGCAGTTCGTCGAGCTGCTCCGGCGTCGCGTCGGTCTCGACGCGGCAGTGCGTGCAGATGCGCCGCACGAGCCGCTGCGCCAGCACCGCGAGCAGCGCGTCGGCGAAGTTGAACGGGTCCATGCCCATGTCGAGCAGCCGCGTCACCGTTTCCGGCGCGCTGTTGGTGTGCAGCGTCGACAGCACGAGATGGCCGGTCAGCGAGGCCTCGATGGCCACCTGCGCGGTCTCGCGGTCGCGGATCTCGCCGACCATGATGACGTCGGGATCGGCGCGCAGGAAGGCGCGCAGCGCCTTGTCGAAGGTCCAGTCGATCCTCGGGTTGACCTGCACCTGGCGCAGCCCGGCCTGGGTGATCTCGATCGGGTCCTCGGCGGTCCAGATCTTGCGGCTGGGCACGTTGATGTCGCCGATCGCCGAATGCAGCGTCGTCGTCTTGCCCGACCCGGTCGGCCCGACGCACAGCAGCATGCCGTAGGGGCGCTTGACCAGCTCGCGCAGCCGCGCCAGCGACTCGGGCCGCAGGCCCAGACGGTCCATCGGCAGCGGCCTGGCCGACGACAGCAGGCGCAGCACCGCGTCCTCGACGCCGTTGTGCGTCGGGATCGTCGCGACGCGCAGTTCGAGCTTCGAGCCGGTCACGAAGCGGCCGAAGGCGATCTTGCCGTCCTGCGGCTTGCGGCGCTCGCTGATGTCGAGGTCGCACATGATCTTGAGCCGCGCGATCAGCGCGCCGCGGTAGGTGTGCGGCAGCTCGAGGTAGGGCCGCAGCTCGCCGTCGCGGCGGAAGCGGATGCGCACCTTCTCGCGCCCGGGCGCGCACTCGACGTGGATGTCGGACACGCCGCCGGCCTGCGCCTCGAGGATCATGGTGTTGATCAGGCGCACGAGCGAGTTGTCGCTCTGCTCGATCGCCTGCTCGTCGTCGTCGCCGCCGGACGCGGCGGCTGCCTGCTGCTGCAGCGCGGCCAGCAGGTGGCTGGCGTCCTGCGGTTCGAAGTCGAGCGCGCCGCCGCCGGCGTCCCCGGGCGCGCGGCGTGCGAAGACCTCGGCGCCCAGGCGCTCGTAGCAGCGGTCGACGGCCGCCGCGAGCACGCCGGCGCGCGCCAGCACCGGCACGATCTTGGTCTGCGCGGCGAACTCGATCTCGGCGATCGTCGCGGCCCGCGTCGGGTCCTCGAGCGCGACGACGAGCCGGCCGCCGCGCAGCACCAGCGGCAGCGCGACGACGCGGTGCGCCACCGCGTAAGGCAGGCGCCCGACCGCGTCCATCTCGACCGGGAAGACGCCGACATCCACGAGCGGGTAGCCCATCTTGCGCGCCAGCGCGGTCTGCAGGTCGGCGCGCGTGATGACGCCGCGACGCACCAGGATCTCGCCCAGCGGGGTGCCGCGGTCCTGGCGCTGCTGCGCCAGTGCCTCTTCGAGTTGCGCCTCGGTGATCAGCCCGAGCGCAAGCAGCGCCTCGCCGATGCGCACCATCGGCATGCGCGACTGCTGCTCGATCGCCGCCATCAACTCGTCGGCGCTGACGATCTCGCGCGCGACGAGGATCTCGCCGATGCGCGCCGACCGCAGCGCCTGCTGCTCGGCGAGCGCGCTGTCGACGTCGTGCGGGGTCGCCAGGCCTTCGTCGACCAGCACCTCGCCGAGGCGGGGCCCGAGCTCGGCCCGCGCGATCGCCGCCTGCGGCACGAAGCTGCGCCGCACGGTGCCGCCGTGGTCGGCCGGCTCGAAGAGGAAGACGCCGTGCGGCGTCGCCTGCGTGCCGATCGACAGCCCCTGCAGCACCGGCCCGTCGCGCAGCTCGATGCGGAAGGGCTGCGCGGGGCGCAGCGCCTCGATGTCGCCGTCGCCCGCGGACGGTGCCAGCGGCGCCAGCGGGTGCAGGAGCCGCAGCCGTCTGAACTGCGAGAAGCGCAGCGTCACCGGCGCGCGCGACGGCGGCACCTGCAGGCGCAGCGTCTGCTCGTCGGGCGAGAAGGCGTGCAGCACCCCGTGCATGACGCGGCCGTTGAGCCCCTCGACGTCGCAGGGCTCGGGCGCGGTGGCGCAGGTCGGCGCCGGGTAGGCGGGCAGCGGCGGCGTCGGCCAGGCGAAGGGCTCGCGATGCGCCGCGCGCTGTTCGTCCGCCGCCGGCGCGCCCCACCCTGGGTGCACCGGCACCAGCGACAGCGGCGGCACCGACAGGTCGGACACGGCCTCCCCCCGGGTCAGCGTGCGGGCGGCGTCGCCACCGGGGCGGACGCCGCGCCCTCGGCCGGCGCGGGCAGCGTGATCACGCGCCGCGGCGACATCCGCTGCGCTTCGATTGCCGCGAGCTGCTCGTCGGTGGTGCGCTGCCAGTCCTCGCCGGTGCGGATCACGGTGGGCCGGATCAGCACCACCAGCTCCTTCTTGCGCGCGCTGTCGGCGTTGTTCTGGAACAGCGTGCCGGTGATCGCGTTGCCGCCGGCGCCCGGCAGCCCCGAGCTGCGGCGCTGCACCTCCGTCTGCATCAGCCCGCCGATCGCGACGATGTTGCCGTCGGGCACGCGCACGATGGTGTCGGTCTCGTTCACCGTGCTGCTGGCCAGCGGCAGCCGGTAGTTGCCGATGCGGCCGAGGTCGATGTTCTTGTTCTTCTCGGTCACCACGGTGACCGAAGGCCGAAGGTGCAGAGTGATCATCCCGCCCTCGTCGATCTGCGGCGTGACGTCGAGCGCGACGCCGCTGAAGAACGGCGTCAGCGTCAGCGTCGGCAGCGTCGTCGTGCCGTTGTTGACGTTGTTGCCCGGCGTGATCGAGCCGCCCGAGACGTTGGTGACGAAGTATTCGTCGGTGCCCACCTTGAGCACCGCCTTCTGGTTGTTGAGCGTGGCCACGCGCGGACTCGACAGCACCTGCAGCTCGCCCCAGGTCTCGAGGAAGCCCATCACCGCCTGGAAGCCCTTGGTCGCGAGCGCGAGCCCGAAGGTGCCACCGCTGCCGGGCGGCAGGCCGACCGTGTCGAGCAGCAGCGACGAGATGAGCTGCGGCACGCCCTGCAGCGTCGGCAGGCCGGCGTCGTTGCCGAGCAGCGGGTTGCCCTCGTAGCCGCTGGTCTGCCCGCCGGCCCCCCTGCTGCCGAGGTACGACCAGTCGATGCCGCTCTGGTAGCCGTCCTTCAGCTCGACCTCGACGATCTTGGCCTCGAGCATCACCTGACGCTCGATGGCCGCGCGCGACGCGCGCAGGAACTGCTCGACCTGGCGCAACTCGTCGGGCATCGCGCGCACCGCGATCGTGCCGGCCTGCGGACTGGTGATCACCTGGCGCCCTTCGCTGCCGCCGAGCAGCGCACGCAGCGCCTGCGCCGTCTCGGACCAGAAGTCGACCGTGGTCTGCGTCGTGATCTGGCTCGCGTCGGGCACGCTGCCGGCGGTCAGCGGCGTGCCGTTGGGATTGAACCCGGTCGGCGCGCCGTTGCCGTTGTTCGGCGCGCCGCTGCCGCTCACGCGCACCTCGGTGCGCCCCTCGCGGCGCGTGTTGAGGTAGTTGACGGTGAAGATGCGCGTCTGCAGCGTCGGCGGGTAGATCGTGATGCGCCGACCGTCGATGCGGAAGTCGTAGCCGTAGACGTCGCGGATCGACTCCAGCGCCTCGCGCACCGTCACGCCGCGCAGCGTCACCGACAGCGTGCCGTCGACCTCGGGATGCATGAGCATGCTGTAGCGCGTCTCGGCCACCATCGAGAGGAAGACGTCGCGCGCATTCGCGCCGTTCACGATGAGGTCGAAGCGCGGCTCGCTCGCGGCCGGCGGCGGCGCGGGCGCGACCGGCGGAGCCGCAGGGGCGGGTGCGGCCGTGGCGCGCGCGGCCGGCGGCCGCACCTCGGCCACCGGGTCGACGCCGCTGCGGGGCATCGGCGCGGCGCAGCCGGCCAGCCAGGCGGCAGCCAGCGGCGTGAGCCATCCCGCGAGCGGCGTGTGGCGCCGGGGCGGCGATCCCCCGGGCGGCAGGGGGTGCACGGTGGATCTCATGGCACGGGCCTCGTCTCGGGGTCGGGGGCTTCGGGTCGGGTGCCGACGGCGGCGCGCGGCGAGGCGGCCGCGCTCGCGAGCGCGCGCTCGGCCACCGGCCCGGGCGCCGTGCTCGGAACCGCCGGCGCGGGCGGCGCCGCCGACGGCTCGCGCCGCACGGTGGTCGCGTACATCGGCAGGCGCAGCAGCACGCCGGCCTGCCGCACATGCACCGCGTCGTCGTCGATGCGCTCGATGCGCGCATCGCCCAGGGGGTCGCCGACGCCGCGCAGTCGGCCGCGATCGACCACGTAGCGGCGACCGTCGATCGTCAGCAGCTGGCGCGGCGCCGCAGGCGGCTCGGGCCGCATCGCCGGCGAGACCGGCGCCGACGGCGCGCGCAGCGCGGGCGGCGGCACGGTCGGGTCGCGCGGGGCGGCCGGTAGCGGAAGCACCGCAGCGCACCCTGCCAGCAGGGTCACGCCGTGGCGCACGCGGCGGGTGTTCATCGGGCATCTCCGTGCAGGTGCAGCCGCGCGCTCAGCAGCGGCGGCGCGTGGCGCGCGTCGAGGTGCACGTCGGCCCAGAGCAGGCCGGGCACCTCGCGGTCGAGCGCGGCGGCGAAGCGGGACAGCTCGAGGTAGGGCCCGCGCAGCTCGACCTCGACGCCGCGCCGCGGCGGGGCTGCCGCGTCGGCGCCGGCCGCGCCGGGCGCCGGCGTCGCCGTGGTCGCGAGCCGCACCAGCGAGACCGCCTCGTGCCGGCGCAGCAGTCGCTCGAGGAGCGCCGGCAGCCGCGCGCTGCCGTCGCCGGCCGCCAGCAGCGCGTCGATCTCGGCCTGCAGCGCTGCGCGCTCGCGCTCGCTGGCGGCCAGCGCGGCCAGCAGACGACCCTCGGGGGTCTCCGCGCGCCCGGCGTCGCCGGCTGCGGCCAGCCGCGCGCGCAGCGCGGCCAGCTCCTGGGCCTGCGCCTGCATCTGCTGCAGCAGGGCCCGGTGCTCGGCAAGGCCGGGCGACAGCAGCAGGGCGTCGAACGCGCCGACCAGCGCGACCGCCAGCGACACGAACATGATCGCGCGCTCGCGCAGCGTCAGCGCGTCGATGCGCCGGGCCTGCTGGCGCAGCCAGGCCTTCACCGGCCGGCCCCGGTGCCCGGGCGCGCGGGCGGCGCGCTGTCGGCGTGGAAGGTCCAGACGCCGGCCGCGCCATCGCCCTGCTCGACACGCAGCGCCACGAAGCCGCGGTCGCCCGCGAGCGGGTCGCGCCCGAGACGCTCGAGCCACGGGCGCAGCACCTCGGGTTGCAGCGTCGCGCCGCCGAGCTCGACCCGAGGCCCGGCGAGGCGCAATTCGGTGATCCACAGCGGCGGCGGCGCCGTGGCCGCGATCAGCTCCAGCCATGCCGCCGGGGGCGCGCCGCGCGGGCCGCCCTGCAGCGCCTCGAGCCGCTCGCGGATCTCGGCCAGCGCGCGCTCCGACTGGGCCAGTTCCTGCTCGAGCGCCGCGCGGTCGCGCGGCGCCGGCAGGCGCGCGAGCGCGGCGTCGAGGTGGCGCTTCTCGGCCTCGTGCGCGGCGCCCGACGCGGCCAGTCCGGCGCGCAGCTGCCGTGTCTCGGCCGCCGTCCAGCCGCCCAGCAGCGCGAGCCCGACGACCAGCGCCCCGAGCGACTGCACCATCGCCGCGGCCGAGAAGTAGCGCTTCGGCGCGAGCAGGATGGGATTGAACAGGTTGACCTGCTGCGGCATCGGGGCGTCTCCTACAGCTCGCGGCTCTCTTGGCGCAGCAGGCCGCCGTACAGCGGCAGCAGCGCATCGTCGTCGGTGACCGCGGGCGACCCGCCCGGCAGCGCGCGTGCCGGGTCGAGCACCGTGACGCGCAGACCGAGCAGGTCGTGCAGCCGCGCGGCCAGCGTGGCCGAGTCGGCGCCGGCGCGCACCCACAGGCCTGCCAGCGGCAGGTCGGGCCACTGGCGCTCCCAGACGTCGAACGAGCGCTGCAGCTCGATGACCAGGCGCGGAGCACCGTCCGACGCCGCGGGCGTGTCGCCGAACGCGCCGTAGTCGATGAAGTCGACGTCGTCGAGCGCGGCGGCAGGCGTGGCCACCGGCGCGGGCGCGAGCGCCTCGATGCCGTCCCAGTCCAGCCGACGCGCGTAGAACAGCTCGTCGGCTGCGCAGATGGTCAGCAGCGCCGTCGTGCCGTGCACGACGAGCGCGGCGTTCGCGCGGCCGGCGAAGCCGTCGGCCGCTGCGGCGGCGCATTGCAGGTTGCGCTGCGCCATCTCGGGAATGTCGATGGTCGCCAGCTGCAGCCCCATCGCCTGGCAGCGCTCGGTCGTCTCGCGCACCAGCGCGTTGCGCGCGGCGGCGACGAAGACGTGGCGCTGCGCCGCGGCGCGCCCGTCGCCCACCTTGACGACGTCGATCGTCAGCTCGTCGACGCGGCCTTCGACGGCGTCCTTGATGCGCCAGCGGGCGGCGGCCTTCATTTCCTCGGGCCTGACCGCGGGCGCCTCGACCTGCAGCAGCTGCGTCTCGTGCAGCGGCAGCACCGCGGTCACGCCGCGTGCCGGCAGGCCGAGCGCGCGCACGCGGCGCGCGAACTCCTGCGGCGTGTCGGCGCCGCGGCGCTCGATGCCGGCGCGACGCGGCACCCGGTCGGGGCCGGCGTGCACCCATGCCAGCGTGTCGGCGTCGCCGCCGACCACCAGCTGCTCGCCGCCGCCTTCGCGCCGCCAAGGCCACTTCATCGCCCTCGAGCCTCCCTGCTGCTCACCCGCGTCGGGACCGGGGGCGCCCTCTGCACCACGGCACGCGGCCGCACCCTCCCCGACGGTTGCAGCCGATGCTAGGCAGCGCGCAGCGCGGCGATCGGCGGAGCAGCAGGGCAAAGCCGGCGCGTCTTCGCACCGGCTTCGCGTCCGCGATCAGAAGTTCTCGCGGCGGTGGATCAGCGACTCGCTGCCGGTGCGCAGGCCGAAGCTCGCGCGCGCCGCCGGATCGACGCCCCAGCCGCTGCCGCACCAGGCCCCGCGCAGAAAGCCGAGCTGTGCACCCGCGGTGGCTGCGGCCGCCGGCGTCCACGGCGCCAGGCAGGAGGCATCGGCCGCGGCGCTGCCCAGGCTCAGCGCGACGTCGAGCGTGCCGCTGCGCCCGCCGCCGGGTGCCGCGAGCCGCAGCGCGCCCTGGCCGGCGGCGAGTGCCACCGGCCCCAGCACCGCGCCGTCGGACGCGGTGAGCGTGCGCCTCAGGTTGCCTCGGCTCACCGCCGCCGCCGGCACGGTGGTGCAGCCGTCCAGCGTGTTGACGGCGAAGGCGCTGCCGGTCCACGACTGCGCGGTCACCGGCAGCGCCAGGGGCCGGTCGGCGGCGCCGATCGCGTTGCCGACGACGAGCCGCCCGAAGCGCAGCGCCAGCGTGCCCAGCGTGCTGCGGTCGGGCGTGCCGAACGGCGCGGTCACCGACAGGTCGTGGCCGGCGAGCGCGACGCCGTCGGCGTCCAGCGGCGCGATGCCGAAGGCGGCGCTGAACGGGCCTTCGGGCGTGCCGCCCCGGACCGCCTGCGCCTGCAGCAGCACCGCCGCGCTGCCGGCCGACCAGCTCCCGCTCGAACTGCCGAGCGCGAGCCGGCCGTTGGCCGCCGTGAAGACGGTGCCGCCGTCGCGGCCGGCCAGGTTCCACGCCGCGGCCGAGGTCGGGTCGAGCCGGGCGAAGGCGCCGGCGTAGTTCTGCGTCGTCGCGCCGGCGGTGTTCTGCGCTGTCAGCGTGAAGCCGAGGCGGAAGTTCTCGCCCAGGTAGGTGAAGGTGCTCGCCGGGCTGCAGCCCAGCGCGGGCCGGTGCGTGACCGAAGGCGCCGACAGCGCGAAGCGCGCCGGCACGAAGCGGCCGATCGGCCCGCTGGTCGTGCCGGTGACGGCGCCGGCCCCGAGGTAGTTGCCGTCCGCGAGCGAAGGCGTGAGCGTGATGATGCCGACCTCGCCGTAGGACAGGTTGGTGACCGTCGCCGCACCGGCGCCGAAGCCGCTGCCGGCGATGCTGCCGCCCGCCAGCGTGCCGGCGACACCACCCGCCGGCTGCACCAGCGCCGCCGCGAGCGCGACGCCCTCCGGGCTGCTCTCGCGGCCGAAGTTGGGCGTCGCGTTGCCCGAGGCGTCGACCGCCGTCACGGTGGCGCGGAAGGCGGCGCCGGCCGGCATGAAGGCCGGGCCGGCGGCCGAGGTCGCGCCCGGGTTGTTTCCGGGGCTCGCGATGGTCCCCGTGGCGCAGGCCCCGGCAGCGTAGGACGTGCATTGCACGCCCGAGACCGTGAAGCCTGCCGGCCGCACGACGAACGCGTTGCTGGTGCCGGCGAGCGGTGCGAGCAGGGCGCCGCCGGCGGCCTTGGTCGCAGCGAGCGACACGCGCCCGACGTCGGCGTAGCGGAACGTGAACGGCGCGTTGCCGTCGGCGTCGAAGTTCATCGTCACCGCGGTACTCGCGGCCCCGCCCGCGTTCGGGTTGCCGGCGATCGCGACCGCGCCGGCGCCGGTCAGCGTCATCCGGTTGCCGCCGGAGCAGGTGGTCGGGTCGTGGCAGGTGTAGGACCAGCTGACCGTGGTCGAGCCGGTGAGCGCCGCCTCGCAGGCCTTGGTCGTGGTGTTGGTGCGCACGGCGCGCAGCACGTACGAGGCCGACGTCGTCCCCGCGGTCTGCGCCGGGATCGTCGCGGCGCCGCCGCCGCTGACCGTGGCAACGAGGAGTCCGGCGGTGCGGAAGTTGGTGGAGCAGGTGTTGCTGGCCGCGCACGAGGCGCCGTCGGGGCAGCAGCGACGGGCCGCCGAGGCGGCGACCGATTCCCCCGAGAGCGTCAGTGTCGCTGCCGCGCCTTCGGCCGCCGCGGGGTGGCTGAGCGTCGTCGTCGCCACGCCGGCGCCGTCGAAGGTCAGCGCGGTGCTGCCCAGCGTGCCGGCCGTGGTGCCCAGCGTGGCCGTGGCCCCGGCCACCGTGGTCGCCGGATTCGTGCACGGGCTGCTGGCGTCGGCGCACGCGGTCACGGTGACCGTTGCGGCCTGGCAGGCCAGGCTGTTCGCGGGCACGCTGACCTGGTAGTGGTTGACGGTCGCCGAGCTTGCCGTGACCAGCGCGCTGGGCTGCGCTGCCGACGCGTAGGCGAACCACATGTCGTCTTCGCTGGCGTCGTTGACGACGATCTTCAGCTCCAGGCGGCGATTGGCGGCGACCGTATGGTTCAGGTTGCCGAAGGACAGCGTCCTCTCGACCCAGCCGCTCGACGTGCTCCAGGGGGCCAGGTTCAGGCTGGCGCTGGCGATCTGCGTGCAGTTGTTGCCACCGTTGTTGCATTCGCGAAGAAAGGCGGTGACGGCGCCGCGCTTGGCGGTATTGAAGTCCTTCATTGCCGACCACAGCCGGAGCTGGACTGTCCCCGAAAGCGAGAACGACGAGGCGTTGCTCGCGCTCAGCCACCGCTGATGCTTGGCCGCGTCGTTCTCGCCGGCGCCGCTGCCGCCTTTCTGGACGAGCAGGCCGGCGAACGAGTCGCGCCCGGGGTCGTGATTGGCCAGGCTTCCCGTCGGCGCGGCGCTGGCGAATGCGCTCGATGGAACCCCGGTCGCACCGAGGTAGAGCATCGTGCCTTGCGAGGCGGACGGCTCGGCGATGGCGAAGTCGCTGAACGAGCCGACGCCGAGGATCTGCACGCTCGTGGGTGTCCGGACGCCCACGGTCGGCCGCTCCCAGAGAGCCAGGCTCAGCTTCCCGACTTCGAGGTTGTCGGTCGAGGTGCCTGGGTCCAGGTCACCCGGAAGGAAATTGAAGACCGCGTCGTAGGTCGCGAACAGCCCCGCGAGACCGTTGTTGGTCATCGTCCAGTATCGGTTCACGCCCCGTCCGAGGCTGAGCAGGCTGGACAGCAGGTCCGGGTGCTTGCCGCTGCTCTGACTCACCGATGCGGTGATGGTGAAGCTGGACGTCACGGACCTGAACGCGACACCGGTCACCGGGCGGTAGCCGTTCGCGTCGCCGACCTCGAAGCTGCAGGTCGGTGACCCGGTGGGAATGGTCTTGCGCAGCGACCCGGCCACCCAGCCGCTGCCGCGCACGACGCTACCCGTGCACGAGGCCGAGGCCACCAGTTCGGTGCCCAGACCCGAAGTGGTGACCACGCCGCGCGAGAGCGTGACGACGCCGGTGACCGTGGTGTCGTGGCTGATCGTGAGCCCTGCGCTGTTGTCGACGACCAGGTGATTGACCGTGGTGCCGGCGAGTGCACTTCCCCCCAGGGTCTGCGCGGTCGTGCCACCGAAGGTGTACGTGCCGCTGCCTGCGATCAGGTTGCCGTTGTTGGTCACGTTCCCCCGGAACAGCACGTTCGGGTCGTTCGTGTCGGCGTTCCATGTCGTCCCCGCGGACAGCGTGAAGGGGCCGCTGACGGTGAAGGTGCCGGCCGCCGGCCGCTTGGTGGCCGAGCCGGTCAGCTCCACTGCGCCGTAGGTGATGCCCGCGGTCGGGAGCGTTTGCGACGAGACGCCGAAGAGCCCGGAGTTGCCGTCGAAACGCAAGGTGACCGTCGGGGGCGCGGTCATGGAGCCCACGTTGGCCAGCGGCGTGCCGCCGGCCAATGCGATCGTCGCTGTCGCGCCGAGCGCGAAGCCGAGGGCTTTGCCGCCGAGATCGACCGAGAACAGGTCCCAGGTGCCGGTCCCGGCCCACTGGGAGTTCCTGTTCAGCCGGATCGTGCCGAGCGAGAAACTGCCGAGAAACTCGCCGGCGAAGTCGATCGTGCCGTTGTTCGTCAGATCGGTGCCGCCCCCCTTGCCGACCGACAGGACGCGAGGATTCAGCGCCTCCCCGGTCAGCGTCGCGCCCGCGTTCACCGTCAGCGTGCCGATCGGTGCGCTGTCGATGTCGAGCGTGACGGTGTGCCCCGACGCGATGACGACGTCGTCGTCGGCTTGGGGAACGCCACCGTTCCAGGTCGAGCTGCTGCTCCAGTCGCCGCTGGTGCGGCTCGTGATCGTGGCTGCCTGAACGCTGGCGGCCAGGGCGCATCCGATGACCAGCATCGCGATGGCAAGCGGCGCGAGGCCGTTTGCTGCGCGGATCATCGCATCACCCTCAAGGCCAGCTGCCGCTCGACGTAGGTCGTGCCGGGCGTCCCGCCCGTCGGGCACGCCCCGCCGCTCGGCGCGTTGCACGCGGTGGCGACCAGCGCATAGAAGGCGAGGTCGCGCCCGCCGTCGCTCACGGTGCCGGCACCCGGCGTGCGGCTGCAGCTCACGGTGACGGTGAAGCCGTCGATGCCGGTGGCGGCGAAGCTCGTCGTCGCGAAGCAACCGGGCGCCGCGGCCGGCGGCGCCGGGTTGCGCAGCACCTGGAACGCGCCCCACTCGAGCCCGGCGCGCGCCGCCTGCAGCGCGCGCGCGGCGTCGAGGGCGGCGGCCGATCCGAGGTGCTGCCGGGCGCCGATCTGCGCCGCCGCCGCGCCCAGTGCGGCCAGCACGACGAGCACGAACAGCACCGTGACCAGCGTCATGCCGGAAGTGCGCGCGCGACCGCCGCGCTCAGGGCAGGTTGTCGACGTAGACCGCATGGTGCAGCGTGACCGTCTCGGTGCCCGACGGCGTCGTGGTGGCCAGGGCCAGGCGCAGCGTGACCAGCGCGGCGTGCGCTGCCACCAGCGTGCCCTCGACCGAGAAGCGGCAGCCGGCGACGCCGGTGGCGAGCACCGAGCTCGTGCCGCCCGACGGCGGGTCGGGCTGCGTCGCGACGAAGCCGTAGTCCTGGTGGCGCAGCAGCCGGCCGCTGGCCAGGTCGCAGCGGTAGCTCACCGGCGGGTCGACCGCGAAGACGCGGTGCGGCGCGGCGAACGCCGCGGCCGGCAGCGCGGCTGCCGACACGAGGCCGATCGTCGTCGCAGCGCCGGCCGCGTTGCTCGACACGCGCCGGTTCGACGCCGCCTGCTCGGCCGCGCCGGTGGCGGGCGCGTAGGCGTCGCTGCCGACCACGCCGGTGCCCAGGTTGTAGAAGACGAGCGGCTGCGCCGCGCCCAGCACGAGCGGCGGGCCGACGACGTCGAACGAGGTGTCGACGACGCCGAACTCGAGCGCGCCGCTGCCGCTGGTGGCGTAGCGCGCCGCGCCGCGCGTCGGGATCAGCTCCAGCGCCAGGCCGCTGGCCGTCGTGCGCACGCTGTTGGGCAGCGCGACGCGCAGGTCGCGCGCGACCTGGCGCAGCGCCAGGTCGGCCTGGTCGACGAGCGCGCTGCGCGCCGCGACGGCCTGGTAGGCCTGCACCGGCTGCACGATGAAGCGGCCGACGACCGCGGCGACGATGCCGACGACGACGATCACGACGACCGCCTCGACGAGCGTGAAGCCGCCGGCCGAGCGCGGGGGGCGCCGTTCAGAGCGAAGCGTTGGGCGCATGGCGCGTGCGGTAGCCGACGAGCGTCACCGTGGTGCCGCCGGGGCCGGTCACCGTGACCGTGATGCGCAGTGCGTCGCCGCTGCCGGCCGCGATCGAGCCGAGCGCGGACGGCGCGACGGCGATGCTGGCCGCGTAGCCCCCGAGCCCGGCGACCGCGGCGCCGGAGAGATCGACGATCCCGCTCATCGCGAGGCCGTGGTAGTCGTTGACGTGGTCGAACTGCGGCGTCGCGAAGCGGCCTTCGCCCGGCTCGGGGCCGACCGCGTCGACCGTCGCCGCGCAACCCGCCGTCGAGGGGGCGGTCGCCACGTTCGCGTCGTCGCCGTCGCAGAAGGTGAGCGGCATCAGCGACACCTCGTCGAGCAGCGATTCGGCGATGGCCAGCGCCTGCCGTCGCAGCTGCGGGTCGGCGCTCGCTGCGGTGGTCTGCGTGAAGACCGCGAGCACGCCGGCCATCGCGGCGCCGATGACGACGACGAAGACCAGCAGCTCGACCAGCGTCAGCCCGCGGCTGCGGCGCGGGCCGGTCGGCGGGCTGCGGCGGTGGCGGGGCATGGCGGTGGCGGCTCGGGGGCGGCCCGGCCGCGCGCCTCCGGGGGCGTCGCGGGCAGGGCGCCAGCACGGGCCATGCTAGGCGGCGCGGCGCGCGCGCGATGGCTCAAGAAGCGGGGCGGATGAGCCCCGTCTCGGCCTCGATCAGCAGCGCCTGCACGGTCTGGCCGCCGGTGCCGATGGTCAGCGGCAGTGCCAGGCCCGTCGACGTCGCGGTGCGGCCGCTGTGGCCGGCGTTGAAGGTGACGGTGCGCGTGCCGGCTTCGGCGATGCACGGGCTGGCCGCGGCCGGGCAGTCGAGCCTCGCCAGCTCGCCGCCCGCGGCGTAGGCAAAGCTCACGCCCGACGGCGTGACGGTGGCGACCACCGGGCGGCGCTGCGCGAGCGCCAGGCGCTGCATCGCCATCGTCGTGGCCACCAGCTCGTCGGCGAAGGCGCGCAGCCGCCAGGCACCGAGGTCGAGGGCGCGCGGCAGCGCGAAGACCGCGAGCGCGCCCACGACGACGATGACCATCACCAGTTCGACCAGCGTGAAGCCGGCCGCCGCCGACGGCCGCCACGCCCTTGCGGGCGCGGCCACGGCGGACATCAGTTGATGCCGATCGCGGTGAACGTCGCGGTCGTCGTGCCGGGGCCGGTGAGCGTGCACGACGCGGTCGCGTCGGCGGCCACCGCCAGCGACGTGATCGTGTAGCCGGTCGGCAGCGCGCCGCCCTGCAGCAGCGTTCCGCCGTCGTTGCAGTTGTCGACCGCGCTGGTGTTGGCGGTGTTGCCTGCCTTGCGCGCGGCGTAGTTGACCGCGGCGGCCGACGACAGCGCGCCGGCGACGCCGTTGGTGGCTGCCTGGTTGGCCTGGCTGCTCAGATCGACGAACTTGGGCACCGCGATGGCGGCCAGGATGCCGATGATCACGATGACCATCACCAGCTCGATGAGCGTGAAGCCGGACTGACGCGATTTCATGACGAACCTCTCCCGGGTCGGACGATGGAGTGGGAACCCCCGAAGGAGCTGGCCGCGACGGCCGCCCTTGAGGGGGATATCGGACGGCGCGGCATCGACTTGAGCCGTCAGCCCGGACTCCCGGCCGCGGCCTGGCCGAGGTTCCACAGCGGCAGGAACACGCCGAGCGCGAGCACCAGCACGAGCGCGCCGATGACGGTGAGCAGCACCGGCTCGATGCTCGCCGACAGGCCCTTGATGGCGTAGTCGGTCTCGCGCTCGTACATCGCCGCGACTTCCTGCAGCAGCGTGTCGAGCTCGCCGGTCTCCTCGCCGACCGCGATCATCTGCAGCACCACCGGGGTGAAGACGCCGGCGGCGGCGGCGCAGCGCGACAGGCTCTCGCCGCGCTCGACGCCGTCGCGCATCTGCTCGATGCGCTCGCCGATGAAGGCGTTGTCGACGGTCTGCGCGACCACGGTCATCGCGCGGCTGATCGGCACGCCGCTGCGGCTGGCCATCGCGAAGCTGCGCGCGAAGCGCGAGAGCGTGGCCTTCAGCACGATGGGTCCGACGACCGGAAGCCGCAGCTTGGCCTTGTCCCAGGCGTAGCGGCCGTCGCGCGTGGCCAGCCACGCGCGCAGGCCCCAGGCGCCGCCGATCGCGGCGGCCAGCCCGAGAGGCCACCAGCGTACCGTGAAGTCGGACACGCCGACCAGCAGCCGCGTGAACCAGGGCAGCTCGGCCTTGAAGGTCGCGAAGACGTTGGCGAAGGTCGGGATCACGAAGAGGTTGATCACCACGAGCGCGATCGCGATCGCGCCCAGCACCATCGCGGGGTAGCGCAGCGCCTGGCGCACGCGCGCGCGCACGTCGAGCTCGAACTCGATGTGCAGCGCGAGCCGCTCGAAGGCCTCGGTCAGCCGGCCGGTCATCTCGCCGACGCGGATCATCGCGACGTAGAACGCGTTGAACACGGTCGGGTGGCGCGCCATCGCGGTGGCCAGCTCGCGACCCTGGTCCAGGCTCGCGCGCAGGTCGGCCAGCAGCGCGACCAGCGCCGGCTTGGCGGTCGAGGCCTGCAAGCCGGCCAGAGCGCGCAGGATCGGCACCCCGGCGCGCTGCAGCGTGTACATCTGGCGCGAGAACAGCAGCAGGTCCAGCGTGTCGACCGGCACGGTGCGCAGCGCCTGCCACCAGCCCGGCTGCGCCGCGGCGGCGGCGCCGCGGCGCACCGTGATCGCCACCGGCGTGACGCCGCCGGCCAGCAGCTGGTCGGCGACCGCGTCCTCGTGCTCGGCGTCGGTGGTGCCGCTGATCAGCTCGCCGCGGCCGTTGCGGCCGCGCCAGGCATAGGTCTGCACGGGCGTCCCGCCGCGTCAGTCGAGGTCCGAGGCGAGCCGCATCGCCTCGGCGATCGAGGTGCGGCCCATGCGCACCAGGTCGAGCGCACGGTGCGCCATCGTGCGGCCGCGCATCTTCTCGCGCGCCAGCGCCGCGAACGCGGCCGGGTCGGCGTGCGTGATGGCATGGGCGAGCGCCGCGTCGACCTCGAGCATCTCGTAGACGCCGACGCGCCCGGTGTAGCCGGTGCCGTTGCACTGCGAGCAGCCGTGCCCGCGCAGCGTGCGCTCGCTGCCGGCCCCGGCGCCGCCGAAGGCCTCCATCCACGCCGCCTCCTGCGCGCTCGCCGCGTGCGGCTCGGCGCAGTTCTCGCAGTTCATGCGCAGCAGCCGCTGCGCCAGCACGGCCTGCAGCGAGCTGGCCACCATGTAGGGTGCGCTGCCCATGTCGAGCAGCCGGAACGGGGTGCCCGCGGCATCGCGCGTGTGCAGCGAGCTCAGCACCATGTGGCCGGTGATCGCGGCGCGCAGGCCGATCTCGGCCGTCTCTGGGTCGCGGATCTCGCCCACCAGGATGACGTCGGGGTCCTGGCGCAGCGTGGCGCGCAGCACGCGCGCGAACGTGAGCTCGATCTTGTCGTTGACCTGCACCTGCGTCAGGCCCGGCAGCCGGTACTCGATCGGGTCCTCGACGGTGATGATCTTCTGCTGCTCGGCATCGAGCTCGGCCAGCGCCGCGTACAGCGTCGTCGTCTTGCCCGAGCCGGTGGGCCCGGTGACCAGCACCATCCCCGAATGGCGCCCGAGGATCTCGCGCAGCCGCGCCAGCATGTCGGGTGGCAGCCCGAGCGTGTCGAGCCGGCGCACCGTGTCGCCCTGGCCGAGCAGACGCATCACCACCGACTCGCCGTACTGCGTCGGCAGCGTCGACAGCCGCACGTCGACGTTGCGCTCGCGCAGCCGCAGCGTGAAGCGGCCGTCCTGCGGCAGCCGCTTCTCGCTGATGTCGAGTCCGGCCATCAGCTTGAGCCGCTGCGCCAGCGCCGCGGCGATGCGCTTGTCGGCCTGGGTCTGCGTCTGCAGCACGCCGTCGATGCGGCTGCGGATCGCGAGGCCGGCCTCCTGCGGCTCGAGGTGCACGTCGGAGGCGCCGACCTGCAGCGCATCCTCGAACACGCTTTGCAGCAGCTTGACGACCGGCGCGGCCTCCTGCCCCACGCTGGCCTGCAGCTCGCCGAAGTCGACCGCGTCGCCGATGTCCTTCTCGAGCGCCTTGGCCAGCCCCGAGATCTCCTCGGTGCGGCGGTAATGGCGGTCGAGCACCGGCGCGAGCTGGCTCTCGGGCACGACCGCGATGCGGATCTGGCGCTTGAGCAGCTTGGTCAGCTCGTCGTAGGCGAACAGGTCCAGCGGGTCGACGAAGCCGACCAGCAGGTGCTCGCCCTTGTCGTCGAGCACGAGCGCGCGGTGGCGCCGCGCCGGGCTCTCGGGCAGCAGGCGCACCACCTCGCTCTTCAGCGGGAAGCTCTTCAGGTTGACCACCGGCACCCGGAGCTGCCGCGCCAGCGCGTGCGCCAGGACCTCCTCGGTGATCAGGCCGCCGTCGATGAGCACGCGACCGAGCTTCTTGCCGGTGCCCTTCTGCTGCGCGAGCGCCTGCTCGAGCTGCTCGGCGCCGATCAGGCCCTGCTGCACCAGCACGTCGCCCAGACGCAGGCGCCTTTGCGCCGTCGGCGCGGTCTGCACGGCGGCGACGCTGGCGGTCTCCCTGGGGTCGACGAGCATGGGCGGCCTCGGTTCGGGCGCACGCATGAACGCCCACGGGGCATGCTAGGCAGGCGACGATCGCGCCGATGCCCGGAACAGCGGCGCCGGCACGGCCCTGTTCCCGGCGCGGCCCGCTGCCGCGGACGGCGCGCGTACGATCCCCGGCGATGCGCCGGCCCGGCGCAGCACGGGATGGCACGATGAGCGAACGCTGGCAGTTCTGGATCGACCGCGGCGGCACCTTCACCGACGTCGTCGGCCGCCGACCGGACGGCTCGCTCGCCACGCTGAAGCTGCTGTCCGAGAACCCGGAGCAGTACCGCGACGCGGCGGTGGAGGGCATCCACCGCCTGCTCGGGCTGCAGCCCGGCGAGCCGATCACGCCCGCGCGCGTGGAGTGCGTGAAGATGGGCACCACGGTGGCCACCAACGCTCTGCTCGAGCGCAAGGGCGACCGCACGCTGCTCGTCACGACGCGCGGATTCCGCGACGCGCTGCGCATCGCCTACCAGGCGCGGCCGAAGCTGTTCGAGCGCCGCATCGTGCTGCCCGAGCTGCTGTACGAGCGCGTGATCGAGGCCGAGGAGCGGGTCGGCGCCCACGGCGAGGTGCTGCAGGCGCTCGACGAGGCGCACCTGCGCGAACGCCTGTGGGCGGCCTTCGACGCCGGCATCCGCAGCGCGGCCATCGTCTTCATGCACGGCTGGCGCTTCACCGCGCACGAGCAGGCGGCGGCGCGCATCGCGCGCGAGATCGGCTTCACGCAGGTGAGCG
>JALORQ010000011.1 GCA_025458805.1 Rubrivivax sp. | reverse complement strand
GCCGCGCGCCTCGAAGATCGACAGCGGCCGGTTCAGCGTGAGCGAGTTCGACGTGCCGCTCGCGTTCTGCTCGGGCGCGACGACGTCGATCTCGCCCAGACCGTCGCAGGCCCGCACCAGCGCGGCCAGTCCCGGGGCAAGGTAGCCGTCGTCGTTGGCGATGAGGATGCGCATGGCGGCATTCTAGGAGCCGGCCCCCTCGCGGCGTCGATCCTTATGATCCGAGGGCGCGACGGGTCTGGTCGCGCGACTTGGAGGGGACATCATGCAGGGCTGGTTGTGCGAGACCCTCGACGGGCCCGGCGCATTGCGCTGGCGGGACGACCTGCAGCTGCCTCAGCCCGGCCCGGGCGAGGTGCGCGTCGCGATCCGGGCGGCGAGCCTCAACTTCCCCGACCTGCTGATCGTCGAGGGCAGGTACCAGGTGCGCCCGCCACTGCCCTTCGTGCCGGGCTCCGAGTTCGCCGGCACCGTCGATGCGGTCGGCGAGGGCGTGTCGAACCTGCGCCCCGGGCAGCCGGTGGCGGTGATCGGCAGCCACGGCGGTTTCGCGAGCCACGCGCTGGCAGCGGCAGCAAACGTCATCCCGCTGCCGCCGGGATTCGCGCTCGAGCACGGCGCGGCGTTCGCCTTCACCTACGGCACCTCGCACCATGCGCTGGCCGACCGGGCCGCACTGCAGCCGGGCGAGACCGTCCTCGTGCTGGGCGCCGCGGGGGGCGTCGGCACGGCGGCCATCCAGATCGCGAAGGCGCTGGGCGCGAAGGTGATCGCCGCCGCCTCGAGCGCGGAGAAGTGCGCGCTGTGCCGGAGCATCGGCGCCGACGAGGCCATCGACTACTCGGCGGCGGACCTGCGCGAGGCGCTGAAGTCGCTGACCGGCGGCCGCGGCGTCGACGTCGTGTACGACCCCGTCGGCGGCGGGCTGGCCGAGCCGGCGTTCCGGTCGATGGCGTGGCGCGGGCGCTATCTCGTCGTCGGGTTCGCCGGCGGCGCCATACCGGCGTTGCCGTTCAACCTGGCACTGCTCAAGGGCGCGTCGATCGTTGGCGTCTTCTGGGGCGACTTCGTGCGGCGCGAGCCGAAGGCGGCGGCGGCCGCGCTGGCCCAGCTCGGCCAGTGGTACGCCGAGGGCCGCATCCGGCCCGTGATCGACCGCCGGCTCCCGATGCGCGAGCTGCCCGCGGCCTTCGAGCGCATGGCGGCGCGGGCGGTGCTGGGCAAGCTGTTGCTGGTCAACGACTGACCGGCGGCGCGGCGTCGACCCTGTCAGTATTGCCAGCTGACGCGCGCGGCGGCTGCGCTAGGATCGCCGGCAGCGCATTGCAGGGGTGCACCGATGCCGGTGAAGGTGCTGATCGTCGAGGACAACCCGGTCGCGCGCAGCTTTCTGTGCCGGGTCGTGCGCGAGAGCTTCAGCGACATCCAGCACATCACGGAGGCGGGTGACCTGGAGAGCGCGCGCCGGCAGGTCGCACTGGCCGGCGGACCGCGCGGCCTGCACGGCGTCGACCCGTTCAAGCTCGTGCTCGTCGACCTCGAGCTGCCCGACGGCAACGGCATGGAACTGCTCGCCGAGCTGACGGCCTACCCGGCGACCAAGATCGTCACGACCCTCTACTCCGACGACGAGCACCTCTTCCCGGCGCTGCAGTGCGGCGCCGACGGCTACCTGCTGAAGGAAGACCGCTTCGAGGTGCTCGTCGAGGAACTGCAGAAGATCGTGCGCGGCCAGCCGCCGCTGTCGCCGGCGATCGCGCGCAGGCTGCTGGCCCATTTCCGGCACGGCGGCGAGGGGCCGGGCGGCGACACCGGCCTGACGCGGGCGACCGGGTTTTCGACGAGCCGTCCGGTGCCCATCGACCCGGCGCCCGATCACGACCGGCTCACCCCGCGCGAGAGCGAGGTGCTGACCTACCTGAGCAAGGGTTTCACGATCAAGGAGATCGCGAGCCTGATGGGCATCAAGTGGTTCACCGTCAACGACCACATCAAGTCCATCTACAAGAAGCTCAACGTGTCCAGCCGTGCCGAGGCGGCCGTGCTGGCGAGCAAGCAGGGGCTCGTGTGACGCGCCCGCCGCGGCCGGCGCGTCCGCGATGACCGGCCTGCCGCACGCCGTGTCGCCTCCGGGGGCGGGGGCGCGCGGCGATACCGCCGAGGTCGGGGATCCCGTCGCTCCGCCCGCCCATCCCGTCCCTCGCGGAGATGCCGCGGGCCCCGCAGCCGCATCACCACGACGGCCGGCGTGGCGCTCGCGATGGCCGGGCGCCGGGCGCGTCCTCGTCGTCTGCGCGGTGGCGGTCACGACGGACCGCGCGCTGCGCGGACTGGCCGTCGACGGCTGGGCCGCCGCGGCGGTGGCGCTGGGCACGGCGCTCGCCGCCTGGATGCTCGCGGAGCGGATGCGCGACAGGGCCGCGTCCGCAGCCGAGCCGCTGAGCATCGACGACACGTTCGCCGGCATCCGGCGTGCGTCGGCAGACGTGCAGGTGCATCCGGGGCGCCGGCTCGAGGCGACGCGCCAGCTGCTCGTCGAGGTCTTCGACCCGCGACGCATCGACGTGGTCGACGGCGCCGACGCCGCGGACGCGTCGAGCAACGGGGCGCGTCGGCGACCGGCCGCGCAGGTGCTCTCCGGGGGCAGCGTGATGATCGTCGGGGTGCCGCGGATCGAAGACGCCAGCGAGGCGCGGGCCTGGCTCAGGCTGCAGCACGCGCGACAGGGGAGGCGGCGATTCACGGCTGCGGATGCTCGGCTGGCCGACCTTCTGGTCGAACAGGTGCAGCGCGCCGCCGCCTACGACGATGCGGTCGAGCGCGGCCGGGCGGAGGAGCGGCTGCGCCTCGCGCAGGACCTGCACGACGACATCGGCGCCCGGCTGCTGACGCTGATGTACCAGGCACCGAACCCTCAGGTCGAGGACTACGTGCGCCACACGCTCCAGGACCTGAAGACGCTGACGCGGGGGCTGGCTGCCGGAAGTCAGCCGCTGGCGGACGCCGCTGCCGAGTGGAAGGCCGACCTGCAGCAGCGGCTCGACCTCGCGGGCATCGCGCTCGACTGGTCACTCGAGGCCGACCGCGAGATCGTCCTCGGCACGCGGCACTGGTCGTCGCTGACGCGCATCGTCCGCGAGCTGGTGAGCAACGCCATCGCCCACGCGGGTGCCGGCCGGCTCGAGGTGCGCCTGCGGGTCGAGGGTGGCGCGCTGAGCCTGGTCGTCGCCGACGACGGCGGGGGGCGCGCGCCTCAGGCCTGGTCGCACGGACTCGGTCTGGCAGGCGTGCGCAAGCGCGTGAAGGCGCTGGCAGGCGACGTGCGCTGGCTCGAGGGCGAGACTGGGGGGATCGTCTGCGAGGTCACCGTCCCGCTGTCGACCCCGGGCGTCGTCGATGAAGGAGCGGGCTCACGCCCGGCCTGAGCAGGCTGTCAGCGCGACCGCCACCGCAGCCGCAGGTCGGCCGCATGCGCCAGCCCGGACAGGGTGAGCGCCGCCCCGATCCACACGGCACCGCCGCCCGACAGGCCGACGCGCAGCGCCAGCAGCAGCGAGACGCCGGCGGCCAGCCCGGCAAGCCAGTCGCGCGGGGCCAGCCCGCGTCCCGTCCACCGGTGGTAGGCCAGCAGCACCAGCGCCTCGACCAGCGTGACCGCGAGAACGATGTCGACCAGCAGCATCGGGCCGCGCCACCGCGTCGCGTCAGACGCGCGCGAGCCCGAGCAGGTGCGCCATGTCCTTGAAGAAGATGCGCACGTGCGCCATCGGCTTGTTGCGCACCAGCCGCTTGTTCATGTAGGCGTCGAAGGTGAGCTGCTGCACGTCGCGATCCTTGCAGATGCTCACGAAGCGCTCGCGCCGCTTGTCGCTGCTGTACCAGAAGCGCTGCATGATGCCCAGCACCCAGAAGACGCGGCCATGCTCCTTCATGAAGCGCTTGCGCGCCGTGGCGAGCGCGCGCGCGTTGCCGGTGGCCAGCACGGCGTCGGCCGCCTCGGCCGCGAGGCGGCCGCCGACCATCGCGTAATAGATGCCCTCGCCGGAAGCGGGGGCGACGACGCCGGAGGCGTCTCCGGCAAGCACCACGTCGCGGCCGTTGTCCCAGCGGCGCAGCGGCTTCATCGGAATCGGCGCACCCTCGCGGCGCAGCGTCTCGGTGCCGGCGAGCCCCGCGGCGTCGCGCAGCCGCCCGGTCGCGTGGCGCAGGGAGAAGCCCTTGTCGGCGCTGCCGGTGCCGATGCTCATCGTCTGCCCGTGCGGGAAGACCCAGCCGTAGAAGTCCGGAGACAGCGTGCCGCGGTAGTACACGTCGCAGCGCGTGCCGTCGTAATCGGGGCCCGGCTGCTCGGGCGCGCGCACGATCTCGTGGTACGCGAAGACGTAGCGGATCTCGTCGGCGCCGGGCACCGCCTGCCGCGCCACCTCGGAGCGTGCGCCGTCGGCGCCGATGACCATGCGGGCGCGCACGGCCTCGTCGCGGCCCTCGCCGCGCGCCTTGTCGGGTCGCCCCTCGTAGCGCACGATGGCCGTTCCGTCGTCGTCGCGATCGATGCGCTGGAAGGTACCGATGCGCCGTTCGGCACCGTGGGCACGCGCGCGCTCGCGCAGCCATTCGTCGAACACGTCTCGATCGACCATCCCGACGAAGCCGCCCTCGATCGGGATGTCGACCTTGACGTCCGCCGGCGACACCATGCGCGCCGAGCGTGCGCGCGCGACGAGCAGTTCGTCGGGGATCGCGAAGTCCTTGATCAGCCGCGGCGGGATCGCGCCGCCGCAGGGCTTGATGCGGCCGGCGCGGTCGAGCAGCAGCACGCGCCGGCCCTTGCGGGCCAGGTCGTCCGCTGCCGTGGCGCCCGCGGGCCCGCCGCCGATCACGACGACGTCGAAGGTTTCCATCAGTGCACCCATCGCTTCACCTCGCTTCCGTGGCCACGCGCGCGTCGGCCGTCATCGATGTCCCCGCGTCGACCCATGGCGCGGCGGCGGGCCGGCCCATGCCGAGCCCCGCGGCCAGCCGCGCCGACAGCAGGAAGAGCGCGCCCTCGAGCACGAACACCAGCGCGTACGCATCGGCGCGGCTGCTCAGCCAGGCCTGCGCCAGATCGCTCGATGCCGTCCCGACGATGCCGCCGACCGCGAAGGCCAGCGCCTGCGCAGCGCCCCACAGGCCCATCCGGATGCCCTCCCGGCGCTGCGCACCCTGGCCGGCGAACTGCATCATCGAACCGATGGCGGCGATCGAGAACGCGCCGTTGGCGGCCCCGAGCACGAAAACGTTTGCCGCCAGCGGCCACCCCGGCCCGGCCAGCGACGCCGCGGCCAGCCCGCCGATCGCGAGCGCGGACGCAACGCAGCCACCGACCGCCCAGGCGCCCATCGTGCCGAGCCTCCCGCGCGCCCAAGGGCCGGCAGCCGCGGCGACGAGAAGCATGCCGACGAGCACGCCGCCATGCTGGATGCCGGACAGCGATGTCGTCTGCCCCGGCGTGAGCCCGAAGACCGCACCGGCGAAGGGCTCGAGGATCAGGTCCTGCGCGCTGAACGCGAGCATCGACACGAAGATGAAGATCGTGAAGCGGCGCGCCGTGTCCTCGCGCCAGACGTCGGCCAGCACCTCCGCGAACCGCGGCCGCGGCGCCGCCTCGACCGTCGCCGCCGCGGAGGACGCCGGCAGCAGGCCCGCGCGGCGCTCGACGCCGCGCACGGCGAGCGCCGCCAGGATGAACGCGGCGAGCGCGACGATCGCGGTGACCTGCACCAGCCGCAGATGGGAGTACGGGTCGAGCATTCGCCCGACGACGGTCGCGGTGACGGCGAAGCCGGCGATCATCATGATCCACACCAGCGTGGCCGCCGGCGCGCGACGCTCGGCCGGCACCGCGCGCGCCAGCAGCGCGAGCAGCGACGTGCCGCTGGCGCTCACGCCGATGCCGATCGCGGCGAAGCTGACCACGGCCAGCGCGATCCCGGCCGCCGGCGCGCTCGCCATCCAGGCGGTGGCCGCCGCGGCGCCGACGCCGCCGAGCGCGAGCACGCCCATGCCGCCGACGATCCACGGCGTGCGCCGGCCGCCGACGTCCGAGCCGAAGCCCATGCGCGGGCGCAGCAACTGCACGACGTAGTGCAGCGCGACGAGCACGCCCGGCAGCAGGGCCGGCAGGGCGAGCTCGACGACCATCACGCGGTTGAGCGTCGAGGTCGCCAGCACGACGATCGCGCCGATCGACGCCTGCACCAGCCCGAGACGGACGACGCCGCCCCAGCCCAGGGTGCCCTGCGGCTGCGCCATGGACGTCATGGCCGGCGCCCCTGCGCCGAGCGCGCACCGCGTACCGGCCGCGAGGCGATCCTCACGCAACCCCCGCGGCATAGCGCAGCGCGAAGGCGCTCACCATCATCCCGGCCACGAAGAACGGGACGCCGAAGCCGCTGTAGTAGAGGGCGCGCTCGACCGGCTTGAGCAGGAACCAGCGCATCAGCAGCACCTGTCCCGCCAGCAGCGCGGCCACCGCGGCGGCGTGCCAGGGCGCGCCCCAGCTCACGAGCAGCGCGATGACGACGATCTGCGGCAGCCCCATCATCAGGCAGGCGTTCATCGCCGCGCCGTCGACGCCGAGCTGCACCGGCAGCGAGGCGACGCCCATGCGCCGGTCGCCCTGCACCGACTTGAAGTCGTTGAGCGTCATGATGCCGTGTGCGCCCCAGCTGTAGAGCGCCGCCAGGGCGAGCGAGCGGCCCTCGGGCATCGCGCCTCCAGCCATGACCGCCGCACCGGTGGCCCAGGCCAGGCCCTCGTACGAGACGCCGCAGGCGAGGTTGCCCCACCAGCCGTTGCGCTTGAGGCGCACGGGCGGCGCGCTGTAGGCCCAGGCCAGCAGCAGCCCCGCGACCGCGGCGGCGAAGCCCCAGGGGCCGAGCTGCGTGGCGACGAGCAGCGACAGCAGTGTCCACGCGATCGCGATCGCCAGGCCCCATCGCCCCGGGATGCGGCCCGACGGGATCGGGCGGCCGGGCTCGTTGATGGCATCGACGTGACGGTCGAACCAGTCGTTGACCGCCTGGCTGGTCGCGCACACGAGCGGCCCCGCCAGCAGGATGCCCAGCAATGCGACCGGCCAGTGTTCGACCAGCGACGCACCCGATGCGACGACGCCGCAGGCAAACGCCCACATCGGCGGAAACCACGTGATCGGCTTCAGCAGTTCGGCCACTGCCGAGGGCGCGGGGTACTTCATCGTCGTCGTCGACATGGCGACGCGATCTTGCACCTGACACCTCGGGACGTCAACTGGCATTGACACTTTGGTGCCGATCGACGAAGCTTCGCTTGACGCTCGGCGCCCCGATGGCGCGCCGGGGTATCGTCGCCCGAGCCTCGCCGAGGCGCGGCGCGTCGGTGCAAAGGAAGTGGTTGTCATGCTCATGAAGTCGCGGGCGCTGCCCGAAGAGGCCGCGGCCGCCGGCCGCAGGGCCGCGCCGCATGCCGTGGTGATCGGCAGCGGCTTCGGCGGCCTCGCCGCGGCGGTCCGGCTGGCCGCGCGCGGGTACCGGGTGACGGTGCTGGAGAAGCTCGACGGCCCGGGCGGTCGCGCCTACGTCCACAGGCGCGGCGGCCATGTCTTCGACGCCGGGCCGACGATCATCACGGTCCCGTTCCTCTTCGAAGAACTGTGGACGCTGGCCGGACGACGGCTCGCCGACGACGTGCGGCTGATCGCGCTCGATCCCTTCTACCGCATCCGCTTCACCGACGGCGACCACTTCGACTACAGCGGGGACCCTGCGCGGCTGCGCGCCGAGGTGCAGCGCATCAGCCCGGGCGACGCCGCCGGCTTCGAGCGCTTCATGGCCGAGGCCGACCAGTGCTACCGGCTCGGCTTCGACGCCCTGGGGTCGAAGGCCTTCACGACCTTCGGCGACCTGCTCGCCGCGGCCCCATCTCTGGTGCGGATGCGCGGCTGGCGGACGCTGCACCAGATGGTCGCGCGGCACCTCGAGCACCCGAAGCTGCGCATCGCGTTCAGCCTGCAGTCGCTGTTGATCGGCGGCAACCCATTCTCGGTGACCTGCGTGTACAGCCTGATCAACGCCCTCGAGAGGCTGTGGGGGGTGCACTGGGCAGAGGGCGGTACCGGGCAGCTCGCCCAGGGTCTGGCGCGGCTCGTCGATTCGCTCGGCGGGACCGTTCGCTACGGCGCCGAGGTGCGGCGCATCGAGGTCGACCGGGGGCGCGCCACCGGCGTCACGCTCGCCGACGGCGAGCGGATCGCCGCCGACCTCGTCGTCTCCAACGCCGACACCGCATGGACCTACCGCCACCTGATCGAGCCCCGGCACCGGCGCCACTGGAGCGATCGCCGCATCGAGCGCGGGCGCTACTCGATGAGCCTGTTCGTCTGGTACTTCGGCACGTCGAAGCGCTTCGACGACGTGCCGCACCACATGATGGTGCTGACGACCCGTTACCGCGAGCTGCTGGCCGACATCTTCCGGCGCCACCGGCTGGCCGAGGACTTCAGCCTCTACCTGCACCGACCCACCGCGACCGACCCGACGATGGCGCCTCCGGGCTGCGACACGTTCTATGCCCTCGCGCCGGTGCCGCACCTCGCCAGCGGCACCGACTGGCCGTCGTTCGCCGAGACCTACAGACGAAGCATCCAGGAGGCGCTCGAGCGCACGGTGCTCCCGGACCTCGGCCGCCACCTGACCGAGTCCTTCGTCACGACGCCGCAGGACTTCCACGACCGACTTCTCTCGTTCCGCGGCGCGGCGTTCGGCCTCGAGCCCGTGCTTCTTCAGAGCGCGTGGTTCCGCCCGCACAACCGCAGCGAGGACATCGATCGCCTCTACATGGTGGGGGCCAGCACCCACCCCGGCGCCGGGGTGCCGGGCGTGCTGATGTCGGCGAAGGCGCTCGACTCGGTGGTGCCGGACCCGACCGCGCTGGCGCGCACCTGAGGCCGGCGTCGCGACGCGCGCTATTTCTCGCCGTCGTCGCCCAGGTTGCCCAGGCCGTAGCGCCGCAGCTTCACGTACAGGCTCTGGCGCGACAGGCCGAGCATCTCCGCGGCCGACGCGCGGTTGTCGCGCGTCAGCTCGAGCGCTGCCTCGATGCACAGCTGCTCGATCAGGTCGGTGGTCTCGCCGACGATGTCCTTCAGCGGCACGCGCCCGACCAGCTCGGTGAGCTGGCCGACCGAGCGCGGCAGCTCGCGGTGGCTGCGCGGCTCGCCGACGAGGCGACGGCCGACGTCGCGGATCGTGAAGCCGAGAAACGGCTGCTCGCCCTGCGAGACCATCGTCGCGGAGATCTCCACGTCGGTCACGGCGCCGTACTCGCCGCGCAACGTGGTCGCGAACAGCCTCACCGCGCCGCGCTGGCGCAGGTTCGAGATCAGCACGCTGAGGTCGACGCCGGTACGACCCAGCCAGCGGTCCAGCGTCTCCCCACGCACCTGGTCCTCGGTCGTGAGCTGCGCCAGCTCGACGAACGCCGCATTCGCCGACAGCACGCGGCCGTCGAGGTCGGTGACGACCAGGCAGTCGGGCGCGCTCTGCACGAGCCTGAGGAGCATCGCGCTCGTGCTCGGCGCCTGACCCGCGCTGCCCTCCTGGGGCGCGCGGCCGATGCGGACGAGGAAGTGGGAGGCCTGATCCTGGCGGTATGTCGACACCGCCACCCTCACCTCGCCCTTGGCGTCGAGCAACTCGACACGCGCCTCGTCGGGCCGCCCGGTCGCCCGCACCCCGGCCATCAGGCTGTTCAGCGCCTCGACACCTCGCTCGTCGACCCCGACCGGGAACGACTGGCCGACGAGACTGCCCACTCCGCCATCGCCCAGCAGCCGGGCCGACGCGGCATTCGCCTCGAGGATCTTCTGCGTCGTCGCGTCGACGACCAGCACCGCCTCCGACGCCACCTGGAAGAGGTGGCGGTAGCGCGTCTCGGCGTGCCGGAAGCGCCAGTAGTCGCGCTCCATCGCCTGCTGTGCATCGACCAGCCGCTGCTGCAGCGCAGCGGTCGCCCGCAGGTCCCGTCCGAACACGACGGCGCGCCCGCCCCGCTTTCCGCCCTGCCCGCGCTCGATGCGCATCGCCGCGGCGAGCAGGGGCAGTTCCCGGTTGCCCGGCAGCACCTGATTGACGTGCCGCCAGCGCGGCGGTTGACGCCCCGCCTCGGCGTCGCGCAGCAAGGACTCGACCTTGGGGCGGCTCTCGACCGTGACGCAGTCGATCCAGGCGCGGCCGACCCACATCGCGTAGGCCTCGTGGGTGACCTCCTCGATCGAGGTGGCGACGTCGCGGATGACGTCCTGCTCGTCGACGACCAGGGTGATCTCGGCTGCGGCGGAAAGTAGGGTGCCCGCCGCTTCGGCACTCAGGGGGCCGAGCGTGGTCTCCGGCTCTCCAAAAGGTCTCATCGGAGACCCGCCTTTCGACAAAGAACTACGTGAATCGAGACTGCCGCCCTTGACTGCCGATGATGCCGAATCGCGCCATGTTCACCACACTACACGCGCAGAGCCCGGGTACCGAGGAGCCTTTCGGCCACTTCCGCGACCACCCGGCCGTCACCCGCCGCAGCGTCGGCGCCGATCTCGCGCGCCCGATCGGGGCTGTCCGCGAACAGCCGGCCGCCGACCATCACGCCGACGCCCCGGTTGCGCGACGCGCGACGCAACGACTCGACCTGGCGCCGCACCTCGGGCAGGCGGCTGTCGCAGCTGCAGGAGATCCCGATCACGTCGACCCACTCGCGTCGAAGCAGCGCCAGCGCGTCGAAGCCGGGATCGCCGTATCCGCCGAGGACCTCCCAGCCGTCGCGTCGCATGAACTCGGCCACCATCGTCAGGCCAAAGGTGTGCTGCTCGCCTGGCGCAGGCACGAGCAGCACCCGCCGCCCGTCCGGGACCACCTCCCGCTCGCGGGCGAACAGCGGGCTCATGTCGCGCATGACGCACTGCAGCCGCCCCACGGCCACCGTGACGTCGCTGAACAGGCACTCGTCGTCGGACCACATCCGTCCGAGCTCGCGCGCGCACGGGGTCAGCAGGTCGACGTAGATCGATTCGACGGTGGCTCCGCGCTCGCGCAGGCGCCGCACCATGTCGTCCACGGCGTGGTCGCTGCCGTGAAGCACCAACCGGACGAACTCCTGAACGTCGGCCTCGTCCGGCTCGGCCCGCGGGGGCGCGCTGCGCGCCTCGGGCGGAACCACCCTGTGCAGCCGCATGAGGCGCGGGATGATGTCGGCCTCGATCGTCCGCACGATGCGCGCGATGCGCTCGTGCGGCGTCGGGTCGGTGGCGAACCCTCCGTCGAGTGACCCGACCCCGCCCGCTGCGGACCCTGCATCCAGCACCACAGGCAGTTCGCCCAACCGATCCATCACTGCCTCCTGCGACGCACCCGCCGACGGGCAGTGCTGCGGTCATGGCCCCGAGGGCCCGTGATCGCCGAGAACCGATCCCGGGGCGCCTGCGCCGCAGCAAGGGGCAACCACCGCCGTGCGCGGCAAGGGTCGGCCCGGAGGGCGCTTGATGCTGTCCCGATTCGATGCATCGTATACCCGACTCGGCGTCAAGGGTAGTGTCACTTTGGTTGGACGTCAATCCCTGTTGACACGTTGTGACCCAGCGTCTAGATTTCCGGACATGAGCAGTGTGATGACGCGTCCGACGGGTAGCGGGTCGGGCGCCGCCGGGCCGGTGCCCCCGGGTCTGTACAGCGCCGAAGAACGCGAGCGCCGCGACCGATCGCCCTGGACCCTCGTCCAGGGAGTCCTGGCGCCGGTGCAGTTCCTCGTGTTCCTCGTCAGTCTGGGCCTCGTGCTGCGCTTCCTGTGGAGCGGCGAGGGCCACGACGCGGCGATGTGGTCGGTGGTCGCGAAGACCATGCTCCTGTACACGATCATGGTCACCGGCTGCATCTGGGAGAAGGACGTCTTCGGCGTGTACCTGTTCGCGCCGGCGTTCTACTGGGAAGACGTCTTCAGCATGCTCGTGCTGGCGCTGCACACGGCCTATCTGGTGGCGGTGCTCACCGGCACGCTGGGCCAGCGCGGGCAGATGCTGCTTGCGCTCGCGGCCTACGCGGCCTACCTGATCAACGCGACGCAGTTCCTGCTCAAGCTTCGCGCGGCGCGGCTGCAGCAGGCGGCTGCCGATGCCGCCGCGGGGGCCCCGGCATGAGTTCCGTGATCGAGATCCGGCCCGCCGCCGCGGCCTGCTCCGACCCGCCGGTCATCCGCGAGCGCGGCCAGCGGGAGGTGTTCTGCGGCCTCACCGGCATCGTCTGGCTGCACCGCAAGATCCAGGACGCGTTCTTCCTGGTCGTCGGTTCGCGCACCTGCGCCCACCTGCTGCAGAGCGCGGCTGGCGTGATGATCTTCGCCGAGCCGCGCTTCGCGACGGCGATCATCGACGACCGCGACCTCGCCGGCCTGGCCGATGCCAACGCCGAGCTCGACCGCGTCGTGACGCGGCTGCTCGAACGGCGACCCGAGATCAAGCTGCTCTTCCTGGTCGGCTCGTGCCCGTCCGAGGTGATCAAGCTTGATCTGTCGCGCGCGGCACAGCGGCTGTCGCGCAGCTTCTCGCCGCGGGTGCGGGTGCTCAATTACTCCGGCAGCGGCATCGAGACCACCTTCACGCAGGGCGAGGACGCGTGCCTGGCCTCGCTGGTGCCGGAAATGGCGGCCGAGCCCGCCGGCGCCCCGGCGTCGCTGCTCGTCGTCGGCACGCTGGCCGATGTCGTCGAGGACCAGTTCCGAAGGCTTTTCGACGAGATGGGCGTGGGTCCGGTGCGCTTCTTCCCGCCGCGCCACGCGCACGAACTGCCCGCGGTCGGCCCGCAGACGCGTTTCATGCTCGCCCAGCCCTTCCTCGCCGACACGGCGCGCGCGCTCGAGGAGCGCGGGGCGCGCCGGCTTGCCGCGCCGTTCCCCTTCGGTGCGAACGGCAGCGCCGAGTGGTTGCGCGCCGCCGCCGCAGCCTGGGAAGTCGACCCGCGGCAGTTCGACGAGGTCGTGGCGCCGAAGCGCCGCCGCGCCGAGCTGGCTCTGGCGCGTCACCGCGAGCAGCTGCAGGGCAAGCGCATCTTCTTCTTCCCGGATTCGCAGCTCGAGGTGCCGCTGGCGCGCTTCGTCGCCGCCGAGCTCGGCATGACGCTGGTCGAGGTCGGCACCCCGTACCTGCACCGACAGCATCTCGCGGACGACCTCGCCGCGCTTCCTGCCGGCACGGTGCTGAGCGAAGGTCAGGACGTCGAGCGCCAGCTCGATCGCTGCCGCGCGGCGCAGCCGGACATCGTGGTGTGCGGGCTGGGGCTCGCCAATCCGCTCGAATCCGAGGGCATGACCACCAAGTGGTCGATCGAACTGGTCTTCACGCCGATCCACGGCTTCGACCAGGCGGGCGACCTGGCCGAGTTGTTCGCGCGTCCGCTCGCGCGGCGCACGCTGCTGAAGGTCTGATCGTGCAGCTCACCCTGTGGACCTACGAAGGCCCGCCGCATGTCGGCGCGATGCGCATCGCCACCGCGATGGAGGGCGTGCACTACGTCCTGCACGCGCCGCAGGGCGACACCTACGCGGACCTGCTGTTCACGATGATCGAGCGGCGCGCCCAGCGGCCGCCCGTGACGTACACCACCTTCCAGGCGCGCGACCTCGGCGGCGACACGGCCGAGCTCTTCAAGACCGCCGCGGCACAGGCCTACGAGCGCTTCCGCCCGCAGGCGATGATGGTCGGCGCGTCGTGCACGGCCGAGCTGATCCAGGACGACCCCGGCGGCCTCGCGAAGGCCCTGGCCCTGCCCTGCCCGGTGGTCCCGCTCGAGCTCCCGTCGTACCAGCGCAAGGAGAACTGGGGCGCCTCCGAGACCTTCTACCAGATGGTGCGCGCGCTGGCCGGCCCGCATGCACCGCCGCCGGGCACGCCGCGCCCCGCGCGCGCCGCCGGGCAGCGGCCGAGCTGCAACCTTCTCGGCCCGACCGCCCTCGGCTTCCGTCACCGCGACGACGTGCGCGAGGTGCGTGGCCTGCTCGACGCGCTGGGCATCGACGTTCGCGTCGTGGCACCGATGGGCGCGACCCCGGCCGACCTCGCGCGGCTCGGCGACGCCGACTTCAACGTCGTGCTCTACCCCGAGATCGCCCAGCAGGCCGCCGGCTGGCTGCAGCGCCAGTTCGGGCAGAAGCACACGCGCACGGTGCCGATCGGCGTCGGCGCGACCCGCGAGTTCGTCGCCGAGGTGCTCGCGCTGGCCGGGCTGCCGGCGGACACGCCGGTGCCCGAGGCCGCATCGCGCGCCCCTTGGTACTCGCGCTCGGTCGACTCGACGTACCTGACCGGCAAGCGCGTCTTCGTGTTCGGCGACGCGACGCACGCGATCGCCGCGGCGCGAGTCGCACGCGAGGAGCTCGGCTTCCAGGTCGTCGGCCTGGGCACCTACAGCCGCGAGTTCGCGCGCGACGTGCGCGAAGCGGCGAAGTCCCATGGCCTCGAGGCGCTGATCACCGACGACTATCTCGAAGTCGAGGCCAAGATCGCAGAGCTGCAGCCCGAGCTGGTACTCGGCACGCAGATGGAACGCCACACGGCCAAGCGCCTGGGGGTGCCGTGCGCGGTCATCTCGGCTCCGGTGCACGTGCAGGACTTCCCGGCGCGCTACTCGCCGCAGATGGGCTTCGAGGGGGCCAACGTCCTCTTCGACAGCTGGGTGCACCCGCTGATGATGGGCCTCGAGGAGCACCTGCTGCACATGTTCCGCGGCGACTTCGAGTTCCACGACGGCGCCGCGCCATCCCACCTCGGCCGCCATGGCGCCGCCACGCCGCCGGGCGCGCCGGCTCGGGCCGCGTCGGACGTCGTCGTCGAGGTGCAGGACGTGTCCGCGCCCGCCGACCCGATCGCCGTGCCCGCGACCGCTTCCCCGATCCCGGTGTCCGATCCCGCCGCCGCGGCGGCCATCGCGCAGTGGACCGCCGAGGCCCAGAAGGAACTGCAGAAGATCCCGTTCTTCGTCCGTGGCAAGGCCAGACGCAATACCGAGCGCTTCGCCGCCGACCGGGGTCTTTCGACGATCACCGTGGATACCCTCTATGACGCCAAGGCCCATTTCGGCCGCTGAGCTCGCGATCGATGCGCCGGGCCACCCGGCGCGGTCGTCGCGTCGCGGGGCCTCCGCCGCCTCGGCCCCGGCGACGCCGTTGCGCTTCGTCGTCGTGACGATGGACACGCATCTGGCCAGCGCCACCGAGCGCGCGCGCGCGCGCCTGGTGCGCGAGCTCCCGGGGTTGCAGATGTCGCTCCATGCGGCGTCGGAGTGGGCTGCCGAGCCGGCCGCGCTGGAACGCTGCCGCCGCGACATCGCGGAGGGCGACATCGTCGTCGTCACGATGCTGTTCCTCGAGGACCACTTCCTGCCGCTCGTGGACGTGCTACAGGCGCGGCGCGAGCAGTGCGACGCGATGGTCTGCGCGATGTCGGCCGGCGAGGTGGTCAAGCTGACCCGGCTCGGCCGCTTCGACATGAGCAAGCCGGCCAGCGGGCCGATGGCGCTGCTGAAGAAGCTGCGCGGCAAGGCGGGTAGCGGCAAGGACGGGGGCGGCACCGGCGGTGAACGCCAGATGAAGATGCTGCGCCGCATCCCGCAGCTGCTGCGCTTCGTGCCGGGCACGGCGCAGGACGTGCGCGCCTACTTCATGACGTTGCAGTACTGGCTGGGCGGTTCCGAGGAGAACATGCTCAACCTGGTGCGCTTCCTCGTCGACCGCTACGCCGCCGGCCCGCGCGCCGCGCTGCGCGGCCGCACCGGCGCCGCCGCGCCGGTCGAGTACCCCGAGGTCGGCGTCTACCACCCGCGCCTCGAAGGCCGCATCGGCGACGACCCCGCCCGCCTGCCGGTGGTGGTCGGTCCAGGGCGCGCACGCGGGCGGGTCGGCCTGCTGCTGCTGCGCTCTTACCTCCTGTCGGGCAACGCCCGCCACTACGACGGCGTGATCGCCGCGCTCGAGGCGCAGGGTCTGCAGGTCGTGCCCTGCTTCGCGGCTGGCCTGGACCAGCGTCCGGCGATCGAGCGCTTCTTCATGCGGGACGGGCGCAGCACGGTCGACGCGGTGGTCTCGCTGACGGGCTTCTCGCTCGTCGGGGGACCGGCCTACAACGACTCGAAGGCCGCCGAGGAAGTGCTCGCCGCGCTCGACGTGCCGTACCTCGCCGCGCATCCGGTCGAGTTCCAGACCATCGACCAGTGGGGCGCGTCCGACCGCGGGCTGCTGCCGGTCGAGAGCACCATCATGGTCGCGATCCCCGAGCTCGACGGGTCGACGGGGCCGATGGTCTACGGCGGCCGACCCGGAGCCGCGGGCACGCAGTGCACCGGTTGCGATCGTCGCTGCACCTTCGAGGCGGGCACGCAGAACCAGGACATGCACGTGTGCAGCGAGCGCACCGCGATGCTCGCTGCGCGCGTCGCGCGGCTGGTGGCGCTGCGCCGCTCGCGCCCCGAGGAGCGCCGCATCGCGTTGGTGCTGTTCAACTTCCCGCCCAACGCCGGCAACGTCGGCACGGCCGCCTACCTGTCGGTCTTCGAGAGCGTCTACGAGACGCTGGCCGGCCTGCGGGCCCAGGGCTATCGCGTCGAACTTCCCGCCAGCGTCGACGCGCTGCGCGACTCGGTGCTGCAGGGCAACCGCGAGCGTTTCGGCGCCGATGCGAACGTGCTCGCCGCCATAGACACCGACGACCACGTGCGGCGCGAGCGCTGGCTGCGCGACATCGAGGCGCAGTGGGGGCCGGCGCCGGGCCGGCAGCTCACCGACGGCCGCTCGATCTTCGTGCTCGGCGCGCAGTTCGGACAGGTTGCCGTGGTCGTGCAGCCCTCGATGGGCTACGAAGGCGACCCGATGCGGCTGCTCTTCGAGAGGGGCTTCGCGCCGACGCACGCGTTCTCTGCCTTCTACCGCTGGCTGCGCGAGGATTTCGCGGCGCACGCGGTGCTGCACTTTGGCACCCACGGCGCGCTCGAGTTCATGCCCGGCAAGCAGAGCGGCTTGTCCGGCGACTGCTGGCCCGACCGCCTGATCGGCGACCTGCCGAACCTCTACCTGTACGCGTCGAACAACCCGTCCGAGGGCGCGATCGCGAAGCGGCGCGCCGCCGCGACGCTCATCAGCTACCTGACGCCGCCGGTGGCGCAGGCCGGGCTCTACCGCGGTCTGCAGGAACTGAAGGCGGCGATCGAGAGCTGGCGCGCACTCGACCACGACCAGCCCGCCGAGCGCGACCAGCTCGCCGCGTCGATCCAGGCACAGGCCGCCGCGCTGGATCTCGCCGCTCTCGATCCGGCCTGGGCGGGCGACGATGCCGGACGTGAGGTGGCCGCGCTGCAGGACCGCCTGCTCGAGCTCGAGTACACGCTGATCCCGCACGGACTGCACGTCGTGGGCCGCGCGCCCAGGCCGGCCGAACGCGTCGACCTGCTCATGGCGATGTGCGAGCAGGACAACGCGGCCGGCATCGACCGCACGTCGGTGCAGGCGATCGTCGACGGCATGACCCCGGCCCAGGCGCTGGCGCAGGCCGGCCGGCCGGCGAATGCCGATGCACTGGCACGGCTCGCCGAGCTTGCAGACGCCGATCGGCTGCTCGCGACCGATCACGAGGTCGCCGGCATCCTGCGCGCGCTGGACGGCCGCTACGTGCGGCCGGCGCCCGGCGGCGACCTGCTGCGCACGCCGCAGATCCTGCCGACCGGCCGCAACCTGCACGGCTTCGATCCGTTCCGCATCCCCAGCGCGTGGGCAGTGCGCGAGGGTGCGCGCCATGCCGAGCTGCTTCTCGAGCGGCACTGCGCCGACGGTCATCCGCTGCCCGAGTCGATCGCCCTCGTGCTCTGGGGCACCGACAACCTGAAGACCGAGGGCGGCCCGATCGCGCAGGCGCTGGCGCTGCTCGGCGCCGAGCCACGCTTCGACAGCTACGGCCGGCTGGCCGGCGCGAAGCTGCTGCCGCTCGAGCAGCTCGGCCGCCCGCGCATCGACGTGATGATGACCTTGTCGGGCATCTTCCGCGACCTGCTGCCGCTGCAGATCAAGCTGCTCGCCGACGCCGCGTACCTCGCCGCCTGCGCCGACGAGCCCGACGAGCTGAACTTCGTGCGCAAGCACGCCCTCGCCTACCAGCGCGAGCACGGCTGCGACCTCGAGACCGCGTCGCTGCGGGTGTTCGGCAACGCCGACGGCACCTACGGCAGCAACGTCAACTTCCTGGTCGAGAACGGCCGCTGGGAGGACGAGGACGAGCTGGCCGAGACCTACACGCGGCGCAAGGGCTTCGCGTACGGGCGTGCCGGGCGTCCGGTGCAACAGCCGGCGCTGCTCGGCAGCGTGCTCGCCGACGTCGAGCTGACCTACCAGAACCTGGACTCGGTCGAGCTCGGCGTGACGACCATCGACACCTACTTCGACACGCTGGGCGGCATCAGCCGGGCCGTGCGCCGTGCTCGCGGCGGCAGCGAGACCCCGGTCTACATCGGCGACCAGACACGAGGCGCCGGCACCGTGCGCACGCTGTCCGAGCAGGTGGCGCTCGAGACGCGCACGCGCATGCTCAACCCGAAGTGGTACGAGGGCATGCTCGAGCACGGCTACGAGGGCGTGCGCCAGATCGAGGTGCACCTGACCAACACGATGGGCTGGTCGGCGACGACCGGCCAGGTCCAGCCCTGGGTCTACCGGCAGCTGACCGAGACCTTCATGCTCGACCCAGCGATGCGGGAGCGGCTGGCCCGTCTCAACCCGGCGGCATCGGCCAAGGTGGCCAGCCGCCTGATCGAGGCCTTCGAGCGCCAGTACTGGCAGCCGGATGCCGAGACCCTGGAAGCATTGCGCCGTGCCGGCGAGGAACTCGAGGACCGCCTCGAGGGTGTCTACGAAGGAGTTGCAGTATGAACGTGGCCACCGTGCCGGTGTCGAGGATCGGAAAGGGCCCGCGCCCCGCGGACGGGGAGGGCAGCGTGCAGGTGCACATGGATCCGTCGAAGGACCCGAGCCTGAAGATCGACGGTGCCAAGGTCTTCGCGATCTACGGCAAGGGCGGGATTGGAAAGAGCACCACCAGCAGCAACCTGAGCGTGGCCTTCAGCAAGCTGGGCAAGCGCGTGCTGCAGATCGGCTGCGACCCGAAGCACGACTCGACCTTCACGCTGACCAAGCGCATGGTGCCGACCGTCATCGACGTGCTCGAGACGGTCAACTTCCATCCCGAGGAACTGCGCGTCGAGGACTTCGTCTACGAGGGCTACAACGGCGTCATGTGCGTCGAGGCGGGCGGGCCTCCGGCCGGCACCGGGTGCGGCGGCTACGTCGTCGGCCAGACGGTGAAGCTGCTCAAGGAGCACCATCTCCTCGAGGAGACCGACGTCGTCATCTTCGACGTGCTGGGCGACGTCGTCTGCGGGGGCTTCGCGGCGCCGCTGCAGCACGCCGACCGCGCGCTGATCGTGACCGCGAACGACTTCGACAGCATCTTCGCGATGAACCGCATCGTGCAGGCGATCGGCGCCAAGTCGAAGAACTACAACGTGCGGCTCGGCGGCGTGATCGCCAACCGCTCGGACGACACCGACCAGATCGACAAGTACAACGGCCGCGTCGGGCTGCAGACGATGGCGCGCTTCCCGCAGCTCGACGTGATCCGCAAGAGCCGGCTCAAGAAGGCGACGCTGTTCGAGATGGACGACTCGCCCGAACTCAGGGCCGTGCAGGACGAGTACCTGCGCCTGGCCGCTCGCCTGTGGGCGGGCACCGACCCGCTGATCTGCGATCCGATGAAGGATCGCGACATCTTCGACCTGCTCGGGTTCGACTGACGCGTCGGGAACGGCCATGGACATGCCCACCAGCCGCTATGCCGCGCGACGCGGCGAGATCGAGACCTACTTCGACCGCACCGCGGCCGACGCCTGGGCGCGGCTCACGTCGAGCGCCCCGGTCGGCCGCATCCGCGCCACGGTGCGCGCCGGCCGCGACCGCATGCGCTCGACGATGCTGTCGTGGCTGCCGGCCGACCTCTCCGGCCGCCGTCTGCTCGACGCGGGCTGCGGCACCGGCGCCTTCGCCGTCGAGGCCGCGCTGCGCGGCGCCGAGGTGGTCGCGATCGACCTCTCGCCGACGCTGGTGCAGCTGGCCCGCGAGCGGCTGCCGGCCGACCTCGGCCGCGGCCGCATCGACTTCCGCAGCGGCGACATGCTCGACCCCGCGCTCGGCCGCTTCGACCACGTGGGGGCGATGGATTCGCTGATCCACTCCACCGCCGACGACGTGGTCGATGCGCTCGGCCGCCTCGCCGAGCGCACGGCCGGTTCGATGGTCTTCACCTTCGCGCCGCGCACGCCGGCGCTGGCCGTGATGCACGCCGTCGGCCGCTGGTTCCCGCGCGGCGACCGCGCCCCCGCGATCGAGCCCGTCGCCGAGGCGCGGCTGCGCGAGCGCATGCGGCAGTCGCCGGCGCTCGCCGGCTGGCAGTGCGGGCGCACCGAGCGCGTCGCGAGCGGGTTCTACACCTCGCAGGCGATGGAGTGGTCGCGCGCATGAGCGGCACGTCGGACCGCGGCACCCTTCGGCCGGCGCGCCCGCCGCTGCCGCCGGCGGTGCGCGCCCTGCTCGAGCGCTGGCTGCCGCGGCTGATGCCCTTCGCCGACGCGGCCAGCCCCGACCTGCCGCTGCCGCGCCTGCTGCGGCTTTCGCTCTTCCAGGTGTCGGTCGGCCTGGCCACCGCGCTGCTCGTCGGCACGCTCAACCGCGTGATGATCGTCGAGCTGGGCATGCACGCTTGGCTGGTCGCGCTGATGGTCGCGCTGCCGCTCGTGGCCGCGCCGTTCCGCGCGCTCGTCGGACACCGCTCGGACCACCATGTCTCGGCGATCGGCTGGCGTCGCGTGCCGTACGTCTGGATCGGCACGCTGCTGCAGTTCGGCGGCCTGGCGATCATGCCCTTCGCGCTGCTCGTGCTGACCGGTGAAGGGCAGCTTGGCCTGGCCTGGGTCGGGCATCTGTGCGCGGCGCTCGCTTTCCTGCTCGTCGGCGCCGGCCTGCAGGTCACGCAGACCGCCGGCCTCGCGCTGGCCACCGACCTGGCCAGCGAGTCGACGCGTCCGCGCGTGGTCGCGCTGATGTACGTGATGCTGCTGCTCGGGCTGGTCGGCGGGGGCAGCCTTTGCGCGGCGCTGCTCGCCGACTTCAGCGAGACGCGGCTGATCCAGGTCGTGCAAGGCGCGGCCGTGGCCTCGGTGTTGCTCAACCTTCTGGCCACCTGGAAGCAGGAGGCGCGTCGCCGCGGTGGCCGCCGCGCGCCCTCCGACGGCGTCCCGGCTTTCGGAGCGCAGTGGCGCCGCTTCGCGTCGCAGCCGCGCGTGCGGCGCTTCCTGTGGACGGTGGCGCTCGGTGCGTTCGCGTTCAACATGCAGGACATCGTCCTCGAGCCCTACGGCGGCGAGATCCTGGGCCTCGGCGTCGGCGCGACGAGTGCACTGACCGCGCTGATGGCGGGCGGCTCGCTGCTCGCCTTCGTCGCGGCCGCCCGCTGGCTGCAGCGCGGCCACGACCCGTTTCGCGTCGCCGCGCTCGGTGCGCTCGTCGGCCTGCCGGCCTTCGCCTGCGTCATCTTCGCCGCTCCCCTCGACGCGCCGTCGCTGTTCCGCGTGGGGGTGGCGATGATCGGCTTCGGCGGCGGGCTGTTCGCGGTCGGCACGCTGACCGCGGCGATGGCGCTCGAGGGCCCCGAGCACACCGGGCTCGCGCTGGGGGCCTGGGGTGCGGTGCAGGCCACCGCGGCCGGCATCGCGGTGGCGGCCGGCGGGGCGATCCGCGACCTCGTGTCGACCGCCGCCCAGCACGGGCTGCTCGGCACGGCCCTCGCGACGCCGGTGACCGGCTACAGCGTCGTCTATCACCTCGAGATCTATCTGCTGTTCGCGGCGCTGATTGCCATCGGCCCGCTGGTGCGCTGGTCGGCGCACCGTCCCGATGCCACGACCGGCCGTTTCGGTCTGGCCGACCTGCCTGGCTAGCGCCCGACGCGCGAAGGAGAAAACATGGAATTCGGTGCCATCACGCAGTACGTCGACGTGGCGCAGCTGGTGCTGTATGCCTTCTGGGCCTTCTTCGCCGGCCTCATCTACTACCTCGTGCGCGAGAACCACCGCGAGGGCTACCCGATGGACCACGACAGCGGCGGCAAGATCACCGGATGGCCGGTGCCGCCGCCCAAGGTCTTCAAGATGGCGGAGGACCATCTCGTCACGGTGCCCGACCTGTCGAAGGACGCGGGGCCGGTGGCCGCCGAGCCTGCGCACCCCTACATCGGCGCGCCGCTGCTGCCGGTCGGCGACCCGATGAACGCCGGGGTGGGCCCCGGCGCCTGGACGCCGCGCGCCGACCATCCGGACACGACCTTCGAGGACGTGCCCAAGCTGCTGCCGCTGCGCGTGGCCAGCGAGTACGACGTGCAGCCGGGCGACGTCGACCCGCGCGGACTGACGATCTACGGTGCGGACGGGGAAGCAGGCGGCAAGGTCGTCGACCTGTGGATCGACATGGCCGAGACCCTGTTCCGCTACCTCGAGGTCGAGGTCGAGGGCGGCCGGCGCGTGCTGGTGCCGCGCAACTTCGTCCAGGTGCGTCGCGGACGTCGTCCGAACGGAGAAAGCCGCGTCGAGATCCAGGCCGTGCTCGGTCGCCAGATCGCCGGTGCGCCCGGCACGCGCAACCCCGAGCTCGTGACGATGCTCGAGGAAGAGAAGATCCAGGCCTACTTCGGCGCCGGGCTGCTGTACGCCGAGCCCGGCCGCACCGAGCCGCTGGCCTGACGGCACCGCGCATGCAGGACGACGCAGCAGTCACACGTCGGAGCACACGATGAAAGCAGTTCGCCGCCCGCCCCCGGGCATGGTCCAGGAGCACGAGTTCGAGGCGCAGCCGGGTCTTCCGGAGGCCCTGCCGTCGACCGAACGGATCGTCTGGCAGGGTGCACCGGACTGGAAGCGGCTCGCCAGGCGCGCCTTCCACCTGCGCAAGCTCATGGTCTACTTCGCCGGCGTGCTGGCGGTGCGCGCCGCCTTCCTGGCCGCCGACGGGGCGCCGGCCGGCGAGGTGCTTCGCTCGCTGGCCATGCTGGCACCGCTGGCGCTCGCCGCGCTGGGCATGCTGGCGGCTATCGCGTGGTTCTCTGCGCGCACCACGGTCTACACGATCACGACGCGCCGTGTCGTGATGCGCATCGGCATCGTGCTGACGCTCACGTTCAACATCCCGTTGCGCCGGATCGCGGCGGCCGACCTGCGCGCCGACGACGACGGCATCGGGGACATCCCGCTCACGCTGGCCGACGACGAGAGCATCGCGTGGGTGCACCTGTGGCCGCACTGCAGGCCGCTGCGCTTCGCCAGGCCGCAGCCCATGCTGCGCAGCGTGCCCGGCGCCGCCGACGTCGCGCGCCGGCTGGGCGAGGTCTGGGCCGCCGAGACGGGCCGCAGCGCGACCCCGGCCCCCACGGCCGCCGATACCGGCGCCACGCTGCCCGCCGGCGAGCCGGTTCTCGCGCGCTGAGGAACGGCGATGAACCGCAACTCCGCCGCCGCCGCGATGTCGCACGACCCCCACCGCGAGATGGTGCCGCGCGCGGCGCTGATCGCTATCGCCACGCTGCTCGCGCTCGCCCTGCTCGCCGTCGCGGCGGTCCGCCTGTCGGGCGTCGACGTGCGCGAGCCCGACGCCGCGGCCATCAAGTCGCTGCTGCTGCGGTTCGAGGACCGCGCCGACGGCAGCGTCGCGGTGATCGATGCCGTCGACGGCCGCGAGCTCGAGCGCATCCAGGGCGAGGCCGGCTTCCTGCGCGGAGCGCTGCGCGCGATGGCACGCGAGCGCCGCAAGCGAGGGCTCGGCTCCGAGGCCGCCTTCGAGCTCGTCGGCCGCGCCGACGGGCGGTTGACCCTCATCGACCCGGCGACGCAGGAACGCATCGACCTCGAATCCTTCGGCCCGACCAACGCCGGCGTCTTCGCGCGCATCCTTGCCGCCCACCCGGCCAACACGACCATCGGCACGCGCTGAGCGCAAAGCCGCCCGGAGACATCATGGACGCGACCCAGACCATCGAGACCCCCGAAGCCGCGGCCCGCAAGGCCAAGGAGAACACCCTCCTCAGCCCGCGCTTCTACACGACCGACTTCGCCGCGATGGACCGGCTCGACGTCTCGTCGATCCGTGCCGAGTGGGACGCGATGATGGCCGAGTACGAGGGCGACAACAACCAGGACCACTTCCAGCGCACGCCCGAGTTCGCCGGCGAGGTCGAGGCGGTGTTCTCCAAGGTCAGCCCGGAGCTGCGCCAGGAATTCCTGGACTTCCTGATCACCTCGGTGACGTCGGAGTTCTCCGGCTGCGTGCTCTACAACGAGATCGCGAAGAACATCACCAATCCGGACATCCGCCAGCTGATGCGCTACATGGCGCGCGACGAGTCGCGCCACGCCGGCTTCATCAATGCCAGCCTGAAGGACTTCGGCCTCGGCCTCGACCTCGGCGGGCTCAAGCGCACCAAGGCCTACACCTACTTCAAGCCGAAGTACATCTTCTACGCCACCTACCTGAGCGAGAAGATCGGCTACGCGCGCTACATCACCATCTTCCGCCAGCTCGAGCGCCATCCGGACAAGCGCTTCCATCCGATCTTCCGGTGGTTCGAGCGTTGGTGCAACGACGAGTTCCGCCACGGCGAGAGCTTCGCGCTGATCATGCGTTCGCAGCCGCACCTGCTGCGCGGCGGCAACCTGTACTGGATCCGCTTCTTCCTGCTCGCGGTGTACGCGACGATGTACGTGCGCGACCACACCCGGCCGATGCTGCACCACGCGATGGGGCTCGAGTCGACCGACTACGACTACCGCGTGTTCGCAATCTGCAACGAGATCAGCAAGCAGGTGTTCCCGCTCACGCTGGACATCGACAACCCGGCCTTCAGAGCCGGGATGGACCGCCTCTATCGCATCCAGACCGAGGTCGACAAGGCCAAGGCGCAGGGCGGACTGCTCGGCAAGCTCAAGCAGGCGGGCTGGGCTGTCGCCGGCGCGGCGACCTTCGCCCGGATGTACTTCCTGCCGGTGAAGCGGCACGAGCTGCCGGCGCAGATCCGCGTCGCGGCGGCCTGGTGATCGTCGGGCGGCGCACCCGATGCTCGAGATCGCGATCCCGGCGCTGTTCGCCGTCTTCGTGTGGTGGTTCAGCACCGGGCTGATCCTGCTGCTCGACAACCTGCCGCGCACCACGTTCCGCTGGAGCCTGCTCATCTCGAGCCTCATCGGCGCCGCGGCACTGGTCGGGCTGGTGGGCAGTGCGCCGGTGGACACGGTGGGTGGCGCGTACTGCGGCTTCGCCTGCGCGCTGCTGGTCTGGGGCTGGCACGAGCTGAGCTTTCTCACCGGATGGATCACCGGCCCCCGCCGACGGGCCTCGCCGCCCGGCGCGAGCCACTGGCTGCGCTTCGTCCATGCCGTGCAGGCCATCCTGTGGCACGAACTGGCGATCATCGTCATCGGTCTGGCGATCGTCGCGCTGACCTGGGGCGAGCCCAACCAGGTAGGCACGTGGACCTTCCTCGTCCTGTGGATCATGCGCACGAGCGCGAAGCTCAATCTCTACCTGGGCGTGCGCAACCTGAGCGAGGAGTTCCTCCCCCCGCACCTGAAGTACATGGCGAGCTTCTTCCGCAAGCGGCCGATGAACCTGCTGTTTCCGGTGTCCGTGACCGCATCGACCGCGGTTGCCGTGCTGATGGTGCAGGCAGCGCTCGCACCATGGGCCAGCGACGCCGAGACCGTCGGCCTGACGCTCGCGGCGACGATGCTCGGACTCGCGATCCTCGAGCACTGGCTGCTGGTCCTGCCGATCCCGGCGACCGCGCTCTGGCGCTGGGCGATGCGCCAGCCCGGGCCGGAGGACGCGACGTCCGCGCAGGAGCCGCTGGCCCATGCACGCTGAAGCCCTCGCCGCCGATCCGCGCCTCGGGGTCGCGGACCTTGCCGCATGCCGCCGGCTGATGCGCGGCGGCTCCAAGTCCTTCTTCGCCGCGTCGCTGCTGCTCCCGGCGCGCGTTCGCGCGCCCGCCACCGCGCTCTACGCGTTCTGCCGCATCGCCGACGATGCGATCGACCTCGGCGACGATCCGCTCGACGCCATGCACGGCCTGCAGCAACGACTCGACGCGATCTATGCGCAACGGCCCTGGGCGATCGACGCCGACCGCGCACTCGCCTGCGTCGTGCACCAGCACGCCGTGCCGCGCGCGCTGCTCGACGCGCTGCTCGAAGGCTTCGTCTGGGATGCCGCGGGTCGACGCTACGAGACAGTCGACGACCTCGAGGCCTACGGCGCCCGCGTGGCGGGGACGGTGGGCGCGATGATGACCCTGGTGATGGGTGTGCGTGACCCGGCCGCTCTGGCGCGTGCCTGCGAGCTGGGTGTGGCGATGCAGTTCACCAACATCGCCCGGGACGTGGGCGAGGACGCGCGCAACGGCCGCGTCTACCTGCCGCTGGCCTGGCTGCGCGAGGCCGGCATCGATCCCGACGCGTGGCTGCGCGAACCGATCTTCACGCCGTCGCTGGGCGCCGTCGTCGCCCGCCTGCTCGAGCGCGCCGAGGCGCTCTACGAGCGGGCAGACACCGGTATCGCGCTCCTTCCGCGCGACTGCAGGCCGGCCATTCGCGCTGCATCGCTGGTCTACGGCGAGATCGGCCGCCAGCTCGCGCGCGAGGGCCTCGACTCGGTGCGTCGCCGCGTCGTCGTGCCGGGGCGCCGCAAGGTGGCCCTGATGGTGCGCGCGACGACTGCGCGCGCGCCGTCTGCGGTGCCTGCAGCCGCTGCCCCGCCGCTGCCGACGCTTCGCTTCCTGGTCGATGCGGTGCCCCCGACGGCCCGCGCGCCGGGAGTCGCGCGACCCCAGGACTTCGTCGAGCGCGTGGGCTGGGTCATCGAGCTGTTCGAGCGCCAGGCCGCCGCGCGGCGCGCCATGAACTGACGCGCGTCTGCGCCGCGGCGCCCAGGCCGCGACCATTCGCCCCCACGCGCGACGCCGTCGCGCCACAATGCGGGGCGTGATGAGCAGCGCGAACTGGCCGATCGTCCTCGTCGAGGTCGTCCTCGTGATGGGCGGTACGCTCGCGTTCGCGTGGTGGCAGCTTCGGTCGCTGCGCCGCGACCAGGAGCAGACGCGCCGCGAGCGCGAGGCGCGCGAGCAGGCCGAGCGATCCGGCGGCGGCGTGTCGACTCGCGACCCGGATCAGCCATGACCGAACGCATGATCGCTGCCGTCGTGCTGCTGGCCTGCGTGGTGGCGGCGGTGCGGCTGGCGATCGGCGCATCGCGTCGCGCCCGGCTCGACGCCGCGCTGCGCCGCTGGGTACGCTGGCCCAAGTCGCGCCGCCAGGCGCGGCAGGAGGCCCTCGAGGCCATCGAGCGAGCGCGTCGCCAGGCTGCGGCTCGCGACGTCGAGCGCGACGGCAACGTCTACCGCCCGCGCAGTTTCGATCGCGATCCGCCGTCGTCTCTGCACTGACCGCGCTGGTCGGGCCGGGGCCGCCGTCGGCTCACGGCACCGCGACCGCGTCGCGCGCGCCCGCGTTCAGCCCACCCGCGGCATGCGCCAGGGAAGCATCATCTGAACCACTGGCGAGGCGAGGCGGGGCACGAGCAGCGTCTCGTGCACCGAGGTGACGTGTTCGCCGAGCAGTCCCGAGCGGAGCACCGAACGCGTGTAGAACGGCGTGTCCTCCAGCGTCTGCTCGATCCTCGCCGCGACCCCGGGGTCGGTGCGCATGGTGCGACCGATGCGCCACAGCGTGCGGGGCAGCGGCTGCCGCGGCGGAGGAGCGAACGCGACCGGCGTTCCGTCCGGCAGGAAGCGCTCGGCGATGACCCGATCGCCCCCTTGTCGCTGGCGCACGTCGTAGATGACCGCAGTGCTGCCGTCTGCGAGCACCGCGCGCGACCAATCCCACTCCACGAAGGGGCGCGCGATCGGCTCGTCGCCTTCGTTGGAGTCCAGGTAGGCATGGCCCTGCCAGCGCGCGGACGGCCGGTCGAGCTCGACCTCGACGCGGCTGCACGGCCCGATCGGGCCCCAGCGGTGGCGACCGGCATCGTCGAGGGCGGCGACGAACCGCGACAGACCCAGCGGCCGGACACGGATG